>LKMK01000019.1 GCA_001563805.1 Natrialbaceae archaeon B1-Br10_E2g2 | reverse complement strand
GAACGCCGGCTCGCCCTCCGTCACGGGAACGCTCGACGGCGGCTCGTCGACGACGCGCACGTCCGAGGCCACCTCGTCGCCCTCGTTCGTCACCGAGAGGGTCACGGTCACGGACTGCCCGGGCCGAACGCGCGCTTCGTCGAGGCGTCGCTCGAGACGGAGGTCGGCCGCCGGCGTCGCGCTCACCTGGCCGACGAGGACGAACCCGAGCGCGACGACCGCGAGGAAGAACAGGGCCGGGACTCCCGACACGAGCGCCAGCAGACACGCGGCGAGCGCGACCACGAGCGCGCCGTGCCAGCGCGCCTGCCGGGCTCGCGACGTCATGTGTCTCCATCCCGGCGGTGCCGGCTCCCCCGTCGTTCGCCCAGCGCTTCCGTCGTTGCTTCCGTCGTCGACTCGAGCGCCTCGAGTTCCTCGAGCGTCCGCTCGAGCGCCCGCAGGAAGGGATCGCCCGACCGCACGATGTCGGCCAGCCAGATCCACAGCGGCGTCGAGGGGCCGTCTTCGCCCGCGAGAAACGGACCCGCCCGCGGATCGGTCGTCCACGTCCCACGCTCGATCGCGCGACGTGCCTCCTCGCCGGGGCAGCCGGTCGCGTTCGCGTACGTCCTGGCCGCGACCGGGCGGAGGCGCTCGACGAGTTTCTCGCGGGCGCCCTCTCTGACCGCTCGCGGTTCGTCGTCGTACGTCGTCGCGAGCGCGACGTACCGGTCGTACGGCTCCCCCACGACCGGGCGGGTCGCCCCCTCTGCCCGGCTTTCGGTCCGGTCCTGCGACCGCTCCGTCCTCCCGGCACGGCTGTGACCCCGACTTCGTCCGCTCGTGCCGTCCGTCGTCGCCGTCGCCGACGCCGACCGGAGCGGTTCGACGTCCTGGCGACGGAGTTTGCCCACGACCCCGACGAGCGCCGCGACTCCGAGCGTTCCGAGAATCGACGCCAGCACCACCGTTCGGGGCTCGAGCCAACCCAGCGACGACTCGAGCGCCGGAACACGCTCGAGTAGCGTCGGTCGGAGAACTGCCGTCGTGCCAACCGCCAGCGCCGCGCCGGCGAGCGCCACGGCGACGAGCAACCCTCGCCTCGACGGCGTCCGACTCATTCGTTTCGGGCCTCCGGCTCGTCGGCGTCGCTCTCCGTCTCCGGGCTGGTCGCCGTCCCCGGGCGGGCTGCCGTCTCCGGGTTGGCCGTCGGTTGCAGTCGCTCGTGAGCCGCCGTCGTCCGCTCGAGGTACCGCTCCGGGTTCCGCTGGCCGTACTCGACGTCACGGAACGAGTCGGTGATCGTCTCGACCGGCTCCGTCGGCGCCCCGGCCCGTTTCGCGCTGGCGGCGACCTCCGACGGGGTGACTGTGGCGACCCGCTGTCGGTAGATCCCGGAGCGGTCGACAACGGTTTCGAACGCCGCCCGGATTCGCTCGCGTGCGGCGTTCTCGGGCGTCTCCGACTCGAACCCGCCGGATTCGGTCCCGCTGGCAGCGACCTCCTCTCCGGACGGTCCCCGGCGCGCCCGGACCCGTCCCCGGAGGCTCGCGAGCACGCTGGCGAGTGCCGCCCGGACGAGCCCGGGCAGTTCGGTCACGGACTCGAGCCTGGCGAGGGCGGCCACCGCTCGCTCGAGCGCCCGTGAAACGGCGACGACCGCGTGCAGGACGAGTGAGACGACTCTGCCGGGAAGCGAGCGAAGCGCGGCAACCGGGTTCGTCCGCGTGGAGAGGAAATAGCCGACTGTGAGGAGCCCGAGGACGACGGCTACCGCAACGACGATGTCCGTAAGTCCCGGCGCGGAATCCGTGATCGAGGAGCCGTCCTCGCCCCCGGCAGCGGCGCTCGACTCGTCGTCTGTCGCCCCGTCGTCGGAGTCTGAGTCGGCGTCTGCCGTCTCGCTGCTGGCGTCTCCGTCGGCCTCCGCGTCGCCTTCGGCTGTGGTGGAGTCAGCGCCCGTCGTCTCGTCGCCACCGTCGGCCGTCTCGGCCGCGTCACCGTCATCGGTTCCCTCACCGTCGGCCGTCTCGGTCGTTCCATCACCGTCCTCGAGCGATTCTCCGTCGTCGGAACCCTCTCCCGTCACGTCGCTTTCGCTTTCGATGTCGTCGTCGGCGTCGGGGTCCATCGCTTCGCCGTCCTCGCCTGTCTCCGCCTCGCCGTCAGTCTCCCCGTCCTCGAGCGCGTCGCCGTCCCTCTCGGCGTCGCCGGTCGACCCATCCTCGTCCGTGTCGGTGCTCGACTCGAGCGCGCCGTCATCTCCCTGAACGTCGTCAGCGCCGTCCTCACTCGACGCGTCGGCGCCCTCGTCTCCCTGAACGCCGTCAGCGCCGTCCTCACTCGACCCGTCGGCGCCGTCGAACTCGTCACGGCTTTCGGTCCCGCCGTCGGTACCCTCGCTGCCGGAATCGTCCGTCGGTGACGGCTCGTCCCCGTCGACGTCGTCCGTTCCGTCGTGGGCGTCTTGGTCCGCGAGCAGGTCGCCGAACTCGCCGCCGACGCCCCGGTCGGCCTGCTCGTCGCCGTCCGCCGCGTCGGTGGCCTCCGCCGTCGCCGCGTCGTCGTCCCCTCCCAGCGCACCCAGCCCGTACAGCGCACCGCCGACGAGTCGCTCGCCGGCACTCGCGTCGTCGGACTCGAGCGTCTCCCCTCCAGTCGCGGAGTCGGCGAGGCCGTCTGCCTGCCCTTCGTCGTCGATTTCCGCCTCGGTCGGTCCGTCGTCACCGTCGACGACGCCGTCGTCGTGATCGTTGGGCTCGGATTCGTCGGGCTCGGACTCGTCGCCGCTCGATTCACTCGCTGTCGTCGGATCCCCCGCCTCGGTCGTCTCGGTCGCGTCGCTCTCGACCGAACTCGACTCGAGCGCGTCGAACCCGACCATCGGGAAGGCGCTGGCTGCGAGCACAAGACCTGCGATCGCACAGCCGATGGCGACGGCTGCGAGTAGCCGTCGGCCGGCGGAGCCTCGAGCCGCCATACTGTGAGAATCGTACGAGAAACTGCCACTTACCTCTTGTTACAGAACTGATGACTGTTCCGAACCGGCCGCTCTCGCCCGCCTGACTGTCCGCGCCCGGGCTCGGCTACGAGCCCCAGAAGTTCTCGCGACTGCCGAGTTCCGGCGGGCGCTGTGGGCCGTCGCTGCCCGCGTCCTCGCTGTCCTCGCCGTCCTCACCGTCGGCACCCTCCGCTTCCTCGTCGGGCTCGAGCGGGAGACGTTCGATCTCTTCGGCCCGCGCGTGATTGCTGTGGACTCGGGTGATCTCGACGCGGGATCGGGCGTCGGGAAGGACCCCGTCGACCATGACGATGAAGCCGTCTTCGGTCCGGCCGACGCCGGCGCCGCTTTCGTGCATGTCGACGACGTCGACGACGACCTCCTCGCCGGGTTTGACTGGCTGGGTTTTCAGGTCCTGGATCGGCTGGTTGTAGTGGTTGCACCACTCCTTCCCGCCGCGGTCACCGTAGTGTTGACACCCCATTCCTGCGATCTGCTCCGAAAAACTCGGACAGTCGTCGGCGAGCGGACAGTCTGCCATAACTCGTACTACCGGAGGCGTCGTTAAACCGTTTCCGTCTCGGGGGCGAGATCGACGGCGTCAGCTACCGCTGGTAGCACCTGCTCCTGGTGGCTTTCGATCGTTCCGACTGTGCGGGTACTCACGACCGGTGGTAAATGAACGGAACCAACCGCACGGGCCGTTTCGAAAAGGTTTACGGGAGGGAGGTCGCAGTGATTAAATGATGAAGATCCTCGTAACGGTCAAAGAAGTCGCGACCGTCGAAGACGAGTTCGAAATCGAGGGGACGTCGATTGCCGACCAGTACCTCGGGTCCGATCTCAATGAGTGGGACGATTACGCCGTCGAAGAGGCCGTCCAGCTCCAGGAAGCGGGTCTCGCCGACGAAGTCGTTACCGTCACCATCGGTCCGGAAGACTGCGAACAGACCATCCGGCAGGCGCTCGCAAAAGGGGCAGACCGCGCGATCCGCGTCTGGGACGACGCACTCGAGGACGTCGACGTGCTCGACGTCGGCGCGAAGACCGACATCCTCGGAGCCGTCGTCGAGGCCGAAGACCCCGACCTCGTCCTGACCGGCGTCCAGTCCGGCGACGACAGCTGGGGGGCGACCGGCGTCGCACTCGCCGAGGACCTCGGCTTCGAGTGGGCGGCCGTCGTCAACCACCTCGAGCACGACCTCGAAGACGGCGTCGCCTCGGTCCGTCGCGAACTCGAGGGCGGCGTCGAGGAGCTCACCGACGTGGGGCTCCCGGCTGTCCTGACGATCCAGACGGGTATCAACGAGCCCCGCTACGCCAGCCTCCGTGGCATCCGTCAGGCCCAGCGCAAGCCGCTGGACGTCCAGGGACTCGACGACCTCGGCGTCGACGCGGCGGCCGTCGAAGGCGCAGTCACGCTCACCGACATGTACGAACCCGAAAGCGAAAGCGACGTCACCGTCTGGGAAGGCGGTGCCGAAGACGCCGCCGGACAACTCGCTGAACTCCTTCGCGAGAAGGGGGTGGCACCATGAGTGACGTTCTGGCCATTACCGACCACCGACGCGGCGAGCTGCGAGACGTCAGCTACGAGATCATCACCGCCGGCCGCGACCTCGCGGACGAAACCGGCGGCGACCTCCACCTCGCGGTCATCAGCGGCACCGTCGACGAGTTCGCCGAGAAACTCGACCGTGAGGGCGTCGACGCCATCCACACCGTCGACTACGGTGAGGAGTTCAACCACGGCGTCTACACCCAGACGATCACCCAGCTCTACGACGAACTCGCACCCCAGTACGTGCTGGCGCCAAACAGCGTCAACGGCCTCGACTACGCACCCGCCGTCGCCAACGAACTCGACCTGCCGATCGTCACCGACGCCGTCGGCCTCGAGACCGACGGTGACACGCTCGGGGTCACCCGCGAGATGTTCGGGGGCAAAGTCGAGACGGCGACCGAACTCGAGGGCGACGCGGTCGTCACGATCCGAAGCGCCGAGTGGCCTGCTGCCGAAGGAACCGGCGACGCCACGATCGAGGCGTTCGACGTCGAGATCGACGAAGACGCGCTCGGTTCGACGGTCACCGGCTTCGAAGAGGTCGGCGGCGGCGACGTCGACATCAGCGAAGCGGACGTTCTCGTCTCGGTCGGCCGCGGGATCGAGGAAGAAGACAACATCCCGATCATCGAAGAACTCGCCGACGCACTCGACGCGACGATCTCCTCGTCGCGCCCGATCGTCGACAACGGCTGGCTGCCCAAGAACCGTCAGGTCGGCCAGTCCGGGAAGGTCGTGACGCCAGACGTCTACATCGCGATCGGTATCTCCGGGGCCGTCCAGCACGTCGCCGGGATGAAGGGCTCCGATACGATCGTCGCGATCAACACGGACCCCAACGCGCCGATCATGGACATCGCCGACTACGCGATCCACGACGACCTCTTCGACGTTATTCCTGCACTGACCGAAGAGTTCCAGTAACGGAACCGCACGAACGGCGTGAGTGCGGCGTTTTTTGGTCGAGATTTTTTTGTGTGAGCGGTGGCGAGCAGCGCGAGTCACCCGAACGGAAAAAAGGTCGTTCTGACGTCGTTCCGGCGCTGACCGAAGCGTTCCAGTAACGGAACCGCACGAAGGGAGTGAGTGCGGGGTTTTTTTTATCGAGGTGTTCACTCGAGGTGTTCACTCGAGGGAAACCGAGAGCGAATCCGTTCGGTGGTGATCCGTTAGCTACTTTTCTACCCCCTCCTAAGCGCGGGTAATGCAACTTCTGGAGCGCCGTCGGGCGCTGATCGAGACGCGTCTCGTCGAGGTCGTCGACGGGATCGAGCCCGAGACGCTCAACGCGGAAGTTCGTCACGCAGTGCTTTCGGGGGGGAAACGCGTCAGGCCAGTTGTCACGGTCCTCGCTTGTGAGACGGTCGGTGGAACGGCCGAGGACGCGGTGGATTTCGGCGTCGGAATCGAACTCGTCCACACCGCGTCGCTGGTCGTCGACGACATCATCGATCGCTCGGAGCTGCGTCGTGGGACACAGAGTGCGTGGGCTGAGTTCGGCCACGGGCCGGCGATCATCACCAGCGACGGGCTGCTCGGCGAGGCGTTCGCGCTCTTCTCGACGGAGCCGGAGGCGACCCGCGTGGTCGCCGAGTCGATGGTCGAACTCGGCATCGGCGAAGCCACCGAACTCTCGGCGAAGCCGACCAACGAAGCGGAGTACATGACCCTCGCCAGGCGCAAGACCGGCGCGCTCTTTCGGGCCGCGGCGGAACTCGGCGCGATCGCGGCCGACTCCGATCCCGTCACCGTCGAAGCGCTCGGCGAGTACGCAGAACGCGTCGGCATCGCCTTCCAGATCAGAGACGACGTCCTCGACGCGGTCGCCGACGCCGAAGATCTCGGCAAGCCGACGGGTCACGACGCGGCCCTCGAGCGCCCCTCCGTCGTGCAGGTGACTGACCTCTCGCCGGAGGAGGCAAACGACCGCGCTCGAGCGGAGGCACAGGCGGCGATCGACGCCCTCGAGCGGGTCGAGGTCGTCGACCCGGACGCCAAGGAGTACTTGCTCGAGCTGGCGGAGTTCGTCGTCGAGCGCGAACGCTGACCGGTCTCGGGACTGTTTTGCCGCTCAAATGCTGTCGGCGTTCCGCGGATCGTCGGCCTCGGCGTCGTCGTATCGCGACTCGACGACGGCGAACGCGAGCGTGCTCACGATCCCCAGGAGCGTCCCGGTCGTCAGTGCGGCGGCCAGGTAGCTGATTCCGACCTCGTCTAAAAAGAACGCACTCACCGCGTGGAGGACGATGGCGATCGAGAGGACGTAAAACGGTGCGTTGAGGTAGCGCCACTTGAGCGTGCCCGCGATGTACTCGTCGGTGATCTGCCCGAGGCTGGTCGTGACGCCAGCGGCGGCGAGCCACTGGATCGAGCCGTAGACGAGCGCAGCGAGCATGACGGGAATGCCGACCTCACCCGGCCGCGCTTCCTGGACGGCCTCTAAGGTGTTCATCCCGCTGACGCCGCCGAGGACGAACAGCGCGGCGGCGACGACGTAGGCCAGCAACGTCGTCCGGCCGGCATAGAGCAACCGCCGACCGCGCTCGACGGCTGCGTCGAGCCGTTCGCCGAGACCAAGCCCTCTCGAGATGAGAAAGAGCCCGAGCAGGGCCGACGTGGTGCCGAGGACGAACCCCGGCATCTCGAGGGCGCTGCCGATCAGCGCGAGCGGATAGATGAGCAGGAGGATCCCGAGAGGAATGAGCACGGTGCCTCGCGTCTCGGGATCGTCGAGCACCTGCTTGATCGTGTAGTACATCGACTCCAGGTTCTGGGCCTGTCGGACGACGACGCGGCGAACGCCGTCGATGGGAACCCGCGAGCGGACCACCGGAATGACGGACTCGTCCTGTGCGCCGTCGGTGATGATCAGCGCGGTGACGTCCTCGGCCGTGGTGAGACTCGCGAGCACGGTGTCGACCTCCTGGCCGACCTCTCGATTGGCCTCGACGTCGCCGTCTTCGTTTCCGGTGACGACGGCGACTTCGACGCTCTCGCCGCGGGCGTCGAGGTCGTCGTAGATGTGCAGTCCCTGGAAGATGACGTTGACGTCGGAGTCCTCCGGGTCTGCAGTCGCGAGCGCGACGGCTGCCTCCTCGACCGACTCGCGGCCGATGACCGGCGTCGAGAAGCCGGTCTTCCGACCGAGGTCGTCGTCGAGGTCGACACAGAGGACCAGCAGCATCACTCCCTCGTTGACCGTCGCGGTATTTCCCTCTTCTGGGACTGACACGTCACCTCGTGGTAAGAATCGCGATCGACGTCGCCGGTGCCGACGATGTCCCCGGTCGGGCACGCGATGGCGCTGATCCGAGGCGGGCGCTCGAGTCCACCCGCTCTACGCCGGAGCCCGCCCGTGGCTGGCTCGAGCGGCTGCCGGCCCGTTTCGCACGGCTTTTGTGGGTCGGCCCAGTACGGACTGTCGAATGATCTCGAAGGGCTGTGAGCAGTGTGCGAAAGGCGGCAAGATGGTGCTGTTCGTCTACGGCTACTGCGACCAGCGTGACTGCTTTTACTGCCCACTCGGCGAGAACCGCAAGAACGTCACGGACGTCTACGCCAACGAGCGACTCGTCGAGGACGACGAGGATGTCATCACCGAGGCCAAGCGCATGGACGCGCTGGGTACCTCGATCACCGGCGGCGAACCCCAGGAGGCCCTCGACCGGACCTGCCGGTATCTCTCCCTGCTCAAAGACGAGTTCGGCGAAGACCACCACACCCACCTCTACACCGGCATCACGGGCGGCCGCGAGAACATGCGTCGGCTCTCGGAAGCCGGCCTCGACGAGATTCGGTTCCACCCGCCGCTCGAGGAGTGGGGCGACCTCCACGGCACCGAGTGGGAGGAGATCCTCTACATCGCGCGCGAGGAAGGTCTCACGCCCGCGTTCGAGATTCCCGGCATCCGTGCCGAACCGGAATTCCTCGAGTTTCTGGACGAAGGGGCAGCCGACTTCTGTAACGTCAACGAGTTCGAGATGTCCCACGGGAACTTCCGCCGGATGCAAGAGCAGGGCTACGAACTCAAGGAGGGCCACATGAGCGCCGTCGACAACGACCGCGACGGCATTCTCGAGGTGATGGGCGACCACCCGAAGGTCTACTTCTGTACCTCGGTGTTCAAGGACGCCGCCCAGCACCGCCGCCGACTCAAGCGCATGGCCCGCAACGTCCGTCGGGAGTTCGACGACGTCACCGACGACGGCACCCTCGTCTACGGGAAGACCTACACCGACCCCGACCGCTTCGAGGAACTCGGTGTCCCCGACGAGTTCTACACCGCCAAGTCGACCCACGTCGAGGTCGCCTGGTGGCTGCTCGAGGAGATGATCGACGAAGGCGACGTCGACGACGGTGAGATCGTCGAACAGTATCCGAGTTACGACGGTCAGGTGGTCGAGCGGACGCCACTTGCGTAGAGACTCGACCCGCGCGAACGGAGTGAGCGCGGCTTTTTGGTGGAGATTTTTGCGCGAGTGATGAGTGAGCGAACGGTGGCCTCGAGAACGTCCAGTCCAGGTTGGTTCGTAAAACGGGGCATGCGAAGGGCATTCTACAATTATACCAGAACGCCGAATACCGATCCCCGTCACGATTTACGTGATCTGTCCGCGCGTCGGACGGATCGGGCCGCCGGGACGGCCGCCACCGTACACTCGCGTACACTGGGGGTTGATCGTGGGTCCAACTGCACGATTCCGGCGGCTTCGCCTCTGACATCGAATCAGTAGCGTGTCAATTACGGCTAAGTATGACGAGTGCTATCACCATGATGCACCGAAAGGTGCGTCGTATGCGAGGAATCCGAAACCACCTACCGTTCCCCGCATACTGCTTCCACCGCGGAAGCGCGCGACTCTTCGCGTTCCGTCACCGAAGTTGTATCGGCTATTCCCTCGAGCGAGGGCGATCGTCCCGTCAGCGACCGTGTTTGTCGTGCGATTCGTTCACGCTCGAGCGAGGACGTCGAGGTGATGGGCGAGGAAGACGAGGTCGCCCCGCTCGAGCTGTCTGCGACGGGTCTCGAGCCACCGATCGTGTACATCGGGCGCCAGAACCGACGGCGGGTAGTCGGCCAGCGCGCCCTCGATCGTCTCGAGGACGTGTGCGACGACTGTGGCCTCGTCGTCCGGGTAGTCCCCGTCGCGCGGGCGGACCAGCCAGTCCGACCCGCCGGCGGCGACGACGTCGAAGCCGGATTCGGGGAGGGTCTCGAGGAGGTCCCGGCCGGCTCGACTGGATCCGGGCTGGTCGCGAACCTCGTCCATGTGGCGGTGGTAGAGTCGTTCGATCCGTCCGTCGAGTGGGTGTGCTGGCCCGAACGCCGTGGTGCCGTCGAACGTGATGGGGGCGTAGAGCACGCCGCCGTCGCGGAGCAGCCCGCGCACACTCCTCAGTGCGGACTCGAGCCCGACCAGATCGAGGACGGCGGCCGCGATCACGGCGTCCGCGTCGTCCTCGAGGGCGAAGCCGTCGGCCGTCTCGAGCGTAACGTCCAGTTGCGTCACGTCGTTGCCGTCGGCTCGCGTAGCGACGAGCCGCCCGGACCGACACGCGACATCGTACCCTGCGGCCTCGAGCCAGCGGGGCAGTCGCTCGCGGGCGGCTCTCACGCAGGCGGGATCGAGGTCGACGGCGCGGTAGGAGACGCTCGAGGGGAGTGACTCCCAGGCGGCGAGCCGGGCGATCATCGACCCGACGCCGGTACCGATCTCGACGATTCGAACGGGGTCGTCGCCGTCCGGGAGTGCGGCGACGAACCGATCCCAGACCCGTCGGTCGAGCGCCCGGTCGTCGATCGTCCGCTTGGCCGTCAGGTAGTCGACGTTCGTGGTCACGGTCGTTCCTCCGGAAGGCGGTCCTAGAGCGCCCGTTCGTGGCTCACCGTGGCGATGTCGTCTTCGTCGATTCGAATCACGAGTTCGGTCGCCGTCGCCGGCTCGAGGCGCTCGAGGATTCGGTCGCCGACGACCCTCGCGAGCCGTTCGGCGCTCGGATTTCGTCCCTCGAACGCGGGGAGCTCGTTGAGCGTCCGGTCCCGGATCGTGTCGACGACGGCCTCGAGTGCGTCGATCACGGCGTCGATGTCGACGAGGTAGCCGTACTCGTCGAGCTCTGGACCGCGAAACGTCGCCTCGACCGTATACTGGTGTGAGTGCAGGGTCCCCTCAGGTCCCGGGTTCGGAACCGTCAGGTAGTGCTGAGCGACGACCGTCCGGGAAACCGACACCGCGTACATGCCTCGAGCGTTAGCGCGAGTACACTTAACTCCCGTCGCTGGTGACAGGATAGGCAGTCACCGCCGACAGTCGGCCAGCCCTCGCTGTCGTCTCCGGCAGTCGGCCAGCCCTCGCTGTCGTCGCCGGCATTCGGTCACCCTTCGGTAGTCGTCGTCGGCAGTCGGTCAGTCGGTCCGCCGCTCGAGTCGCCCGGAGACGACCAGCCAGTCCCGTCCGAACTGCAGGAGAAACGGGACCAGCACGGCCGCGGTGACCAGCCACGACCCCGTTCGTCCCGGAACTGGCAGGAGGGCGAGCCAGATAGCGACCATCGCGAGCGCGCCGAGGAACCGACGTGCCTGACTCCGATCGAGCCCTCGGACGGACAGTCCCCGTCGACGTCTGACGGCGATTCCGGCGACGAAGGCGTACCGTGCCAGGCCGACGGCGAGAAACGCCACGGGGGCGACCCCGTACAGCACGACGATCGCGGCGCCACAGAGGACCGTGAGCGCGTCGATCTCGGTGTCGAGCCGGGCACCGAACTCGGTGACCGAGTCCGTCCGCCGGGCGACGACCCCGTCGACGGCGTCGAGACCGGCCGCGATCGCGAACAGCGCTCCCGGCATCCAGACGAGCGTCCCCGTCGGCGGGTCGACGACCACGAACCCGGCGAGCAACGCGAGCGCGCTCCCACGAGCGATGGTAATCCACGTCGCGAGCGTGAGCGGCTGTGGTCCGGCGTCGAGTCGAGCCCGGACGAGGGTTCGACGGACGATCACGAACTGAATCGTCAGGACCGTGAGACTCCCCAGGAGGAATCTGGTCGTCGGGCCACCGTCCCAGACCACCGCGAGCGCGATCAGCCCGACACCCGCGAAGACCGTGTTTCCGACGGTCGCCCGCGACAGGGGTCCACGCGTCGTCGCCGAATCGGCCACACTCGAGCGTTCGATCACGCTCGCGTCCTCGCGTCTGCGGTTCGTGCTGTCATTTGCTCTTTCGTCGTGCGGCGGACGTGGGCAGTGAGGGGCCCCGGGACCGACCCGTCGTCGGTCCGTAATCGGCCACTACTCGTCATGTGTCGTACGTGAGCAGCACCTGAAGCGTCGATTCCGGGCTGGTGTCGAGTCGTTCGTACGCAGCGTCCGCCTCGCGGAACGGAACGCGATCTGTAATGAGGGAATCGACGTCGAGTCGCCCGAGCCACTCGAGCGCCGTCTCGAGGCGACGATCGGTGTCCCAGCGGCCACGGAGGGTGGGATCGATGGTGCTGACCTGACTCGAGCGCAGCTCGATCCGATCGCGGTGGTATCGCCCGCCGAGCTCGAGTGGGGCACGTTTGGTGCCGTACCAGGAGCCAACGACGACCCGCGAGTCGTAGCCGACGGTCCCGATGGCATCGTCGAGCGCCCTCGGATCGCCCGACAGTTCGATCGCGAGGTCCGCATCGTCGACGACGGTGCCGATGTCGCCGGGCGGGACCGCTCGATCGGCGCCGAACGCGAGCGCGAGTTCCCGCCGGGACTCGAGGGGCTCGACGACGACGAGTCGTTCGAGGGGAAATGACCCGAGCAGTCCGATCGCACAGAGGCCGATGACGCCGGCCCCGAAGACGACGACGCGCTCTCCGAGGCGGGGATTGGCGTCGAGGACGAGGTTCGTCGCGGTCTCGACGGCGGGGAGCAACGCCGCAGCCGTCGGCTCGAGCGTCTCGGGGACGGGGACGAGCGCGTCGGGTCGCGTGGTGAACCGCGTCTGGTGCGGGACGAACGAGAAGACGGTCCGTCCCCGCCACGCCTCGTCGACGCCAGGGCCGGTGTCGACGACCTCGCCGACGGCCGCGTAGCCGTACGCCGTCGGGTACGAGAGGTCGCCCTCGAGGGCGTCGATCGTCTCGTCAGCAACGAGATCCGCGGGGGCCTCGTCGCGGTAGACGAGCAGTTCGGTCCCGGCGCTGATCGCGGAGACCCGCGTCTCGACGCGTACCTCCCCGCGGTCGGGTGAGGGAACGTGGATCGGGCGCGTCTCGACGGTTCGCGGGCCGGTGAAATACAGTGCAGCGTCGTCCATTGTTGAGCTCTCGTCTCCGTCGCACGCATCCGTCCTCGACAGTCGGGACGGCCGGGTCCGCCGGACTGATCGGGACGCAGACTCCGATCGTCGGCCGACACTCACGGCGGACTGATCTCCTGTAAATCGTCCACGGAAAGGATATAATAGCTTACTGCTACGTATGCCGGCCACGACCGCTCCCTTATCGACCGGTTCGGTCCGGTGACTCGACGAGCGGATTCAGTCGATTTCGGTGGGATCGACTTCCGGCAGCGTAATGAGGTTCTCGCGGCCGATCCGGAGCTTCTCGATCTCGTCGTCGTCGTCCATCTGTGAGAGCAACTGCGAGACCTTGGCGTTGGACCAGCCGGTCTCTTTGACGATGTTCGCCTGTTTCATTCGACCGCCGTTCCGTCTGAGCAGTCGGTTGACGCGCTCTTCGTCGCTCAACAGTTCGAGGTCGACGTCCTCGGTTGCTTCGTCGAACTCGATCTGGGTGCCGGTCGGCGACGACTGGCTGGGGCCGGGTTCGCCCTCCGGTCGGGGCGCCGCCGGTTCCGTGCTCCCGTCGACGGCGCGATCGCTTCCGCCGCCGGTCGGCAGCCGCTCGAGCGGGTTCTCGCCCTCGTACGCCCGACGCAGATAGCGGAACAGGACGTATCCGCCGGCGCCGAGGATCAGTCCGGCGACGCCGGCGAGGATCCACCACGACCCGACCGACGTCGGGCCGGCACCGCGGAGGAAGACGATCTCGAGGTCGCCAGCGTCGAACTGGTGTGGGCCGTCCCAGGTGAGCGCAGTCGGCGTTTCGAGGCCGTAGCCCGGCGGCGTCTCGACGACGAGTCGCTGGCCGTCGGCGAGTCCGGGGAACCAGGTCCCGTCTCCGTCGGCTGTCTCGAAGGCGTCGCCGAAGTAGATCCGGTCCTCGTCGACGGTCGCGAAGTTCGTCCAGGTGAACGAGTAGGAGATGACGCCGATCTGGACCTCCTCTTCGTCGTCGATTTCGTCGTCGTCATCGTCGTCGGGGGCTTCCAGTCGCGGCTCGTCCCAGCCGGCGTTTTCGATCGCCATCTCGCGGTCGGTCGCCTCGGCGGCCGCGGCGGCGCTCGCCTCGAACGTCCGAACGTCGTAGCCGACGTCCCGGTCGCCGCTGACGACGGCCTCGGCGAACTCCTCGAACAGGGCCTCGTCCTCGTCGTCGGTCACGAGAAAGCGGCTCTCGATCGTCCAGCGAGTGTCGCCGTTCTCGGCGACTTCGATGCGTATCTCCTGTCTCGGCTCTGCGGGCTCGAGTGCCGTTCCGTTAGAGGTGGCCGAGAACGTCGAGTGCTGGCCCTCCTGGCTGGTCGACTGGAGGGAGGGCGACTCCGAGAGGGACCGGTCGACGGTCGGCGACTCCGGCCCGGTCTCGAGTGCACTCGCGGGCGCTGCGACCACCGCTCCCAGGATGGAGGCGACGAGGAGGGCTGTCAGGGCGAGCGTTGCGGTGGAGGGTACCCGCATGCGTACCAACAGGGTGGTTGCCCGGGGGAAAAAACACTTTCCATCCGAAAATAAAACGTTACTGACGGCTCTGAAGCGTCTCGGCCGCCCAGATCCGTTCGTTTCGCTCGGACCGGTGCGACCGTCTTTTATATCAGGAGGCCGTACGGTGGACCGATGAACGACGCGTTGCCGCCCCTCCTCGCGTTACTTCTCGTCCTGTCCCTCCCCGCGACGGCGCTCGTAGCGGCCGATTACCAGGGCGAGACCGACGCCGAGTATCGCGCGACTCCCCACGACGGCACCCTCGGCCAGGTCTCGCCGGTCACCGTCGAGGAGACGACCAACCGACTGCCGCTGTCGGCACCCGTCGAGAACCGGTACGCGGACCGAGGTCCCGACCTGGGCGCGTCGATCTCGGGGACCGACCACGCGCTCCGGATCGACCACTCCCAGTACGCCCTCGTCGACCGGGAGTTCGACGACGCCAGCGACGAGGAGCGAGCGGAACTGCTCGAGGACGCACACGGCGCGCTCCAGGACCACGTCAGCGAACTCGACGACCGCGAGCGTGAGGCCGTTCGAGAACACGAAAGCGGCGAGCGCTCAGACGGCGAACTCGTCGAGACGCTGCTGGGCAACTACTTCGAGGCCACGGAACTGCTCGAGGTCCTCGACCGGCTCGACGATCGGGCCGATTCGGTCCCGGGATACTCGCTGTCCTCGAGTGAGGTGAGAGAGGACCGCCGAGCTATCGAGGCTCACCGAACGCCGGTCAAGTCGGACATCGCGGCGATCGCCGAGGAGTTCGACACGACCGACCGATTCGAGTTCCTGATCCAGACGTCCCAGGACGGCTACCGGCTGTCGACGATCGAGGGCCAGACGTACGCGATCGAAACGACCCGGTTCGACAACTACGACCCGGACGCTCCCGACCAGTTCACCGATCAGAACCGGACCGGATTCGATCACGCACAGGAGCTCTACCCGTGGGCTGCAGCCCAGGGCTCGCCTGATTACACCCAGGCCGGCACGATCCACGACGTTCGGTTCACCGACGACGAGTTCGACGTTCGGGTGTTCATCGACGGCGGCACCGGCGAAGTCCACCGGGAGTACCAGCAGCTGTCGATCGACTCGCTCCCGATTATGGAGACCTGGTCCACCGAAGACGACGCCCTCGACCTTTCGGTCAACGCGACGCCAGCGGACGGTCCCGTCGAAGTGACCGTCACCGACGCGACGACCGGCGAGCCCGAGCAGGCGACGATCTCCGTCGACGACCACGAACTCGGCGAGACGGACCAGGATGGAACGCGCTGGCTCGTCCCACCGATGGGTGAGTACGAGCTGACGGCCGAGACCGAAACCGGGAGCGTCAGCACCACGGTCGACCTCGGCGGCTGACCGGGTTCGCCCTCGAGGCCGCCCCACTCGCGTTCTCACCACCGCACGTTTATACCGGAAGCCGCAGCCAGAACGGCTGTGACTCGTTCGAGACGCCCACTCGAGTCGGCCCCTCGCCGTCGACGAGACGGCTTCGAACGCGGTCTCAGTCCGCTCGTCGGCGTCCTCCTGCTGGTCGCGATCACGGTCGCACTGGCCGTCGTGGTCGCGGTGGCTGCCGCTTCGCTGTCCGTCGGTACCGACCCGACGACCGCGGACTTCGACCTCGAGGCCGACGGTGAGACGGCCGAGATCGCCATCGAACACGTCGCCGGCGACGCCATCGACGTTCGCGAGGCGACCGTCGTCGTGCGGATCGACGGCACCGACCTCTCGAGTCAGCCGCCGGTGCCGTTCGTCGGCGCGGAGGGTTTCGACGGGACGCCGGAGGGAGCGTTCAACGCGGAGGCCGACCCGACGTGGCACCCCGGCGACCGAGTCGCGATCACCGTCGCCGAGACGAACGACCCGACGCTCGAGTCCGGCGACGGCGTCACCGTCTCCATCAGTGTCGACGGCGTGGGGATTGCGACGCTCGAGACGACGGCACGGTGAACGCAGAACGGACGAGGAGTCGGTCGGCTACTCCGGAGCGCGAGCGACGGTCGTGATCGCGACCTCGGGTTCGTACGACGGTCCCTGGAACAGGTGTCTGACGTCCTCGAAGCCGGCTGTCTTGAACATCCGGTCGGCCTCGTACTCGTCGTAAAAGAGCATTATCGCGTCGGCCAGCTTCTGTGTCACCAGGCCGTCGGGGTAGTTCGGTCCGACGACGAGTACCTGTCCGCCGGGTTTGAGCACGCGGCGGAACTCCCGCAACGCGAGGATCGGGTTCGGCCAGTACTCGATCGAGCCCGAGGACCAGACGACGTCGAACGTGTCCGTCGCGAACGGGAGCCGTTCGGCGTCGCCACGGTGGAAGTGCACCGGCGGCGCGTGTTTGCCGAACTTGGCGTAGGCTCGCTCGAGCTGGTGTTCGCTCTGGTCGATGGCGTACACCTCGTCGACGTGCTCGAGCAGCCCCTCGGTGGCGAAGCCGGTGCCGGAGCCGACGTCGAGCACCGTCATCTCGGGCTCGAACTCGAGCAGTTCGAGCGCCTCGGTTCGCATCTCCTCGTTCCAGATGTAGGGATTGATCTCGTCGTAGATCTTCGAGAGGTACTTGTAGAACAACCGGGCTCGGGCCTTGTTCTCGAGAATTCCCATCGGACGAAGCTTTCGGTTGGAGAGAGAAATGTCTACTGTTCCGAGGGGCCGACGGACGGCTTCGGGGGCGGTCCCGCGAGCGGTCCGTAATCCGTGACTACCGCGGCGCGTTCCCGGTAGCCCGTCGATCGACTTTCGCAACTACCTTATACGCGCTCTCGCAAACTCTCACCTGCTTAGAGTATGCCGAGGCCACAGGTTCTTGAACGAGTTAAGTCGGCGGAGGAAGAGGCCGACCAGATCGTCGCAGAGGCGGACAAAGACCGCGACGAGCGAATAGCCGAGGCCCGGGAACGTGCCGAGGCGATTCGCACGGAAGCGGAACAGGAGGCACGCGATCTCAAAGAGCGTCGCCTCGAAGAGGCGCGAGACGAGATCGACGCCGAGTGCGAGGCCGTCCTCGAAGACGGCGAACGCGAGCGCGAGGCGCTCGCCGAGCGCGCCCGGGACCGGGTCGACGAAGTGACCGACCACGTCGTCGAACTGTTCCAGGAGGACGTCCATGCTCAGACCTGAGCGGATGAGCAAGGTGTCGGTGACCGGTTCCAAGGGCGTCATGCCCACGGTCATCGACAAAATTCACGGGCTGAATCTGGTACATCTGTCGGACTACGACGGCTCCTGGGAGGGATTCGACAACGGCAACCCGATCGAGGGTGCCGACGACGCCTCCGAGAAGCTGGTGACCGTCCGTGCTCTCGAGAGTACGCTCGGCCTGTCGTCCGAGGAGATGGCACCGGGCCGGCCCGACGACGACTGGGAAGAGCGACTCGAAGAGATTCGCACCCGGATCAACGAACTCGACGACCAGCGCAGCGAGGTCCGCGAGGAGCTTCGACAGGTCGACGACCGCATCGACCGCGTCTCGCCGTTCGCGGAACTCGGAATCGACCTCGACTTGCTGTCCGGCTACGAGTCGGTCGACATCCTCGTCGGCGAGGGTTCCGAGAGCGAACTCGAGGCGGCGCTCGAGGCGGCCGACGAGGTCCGGGCGTTCGAGACGTTCACCGGCGGCGACGTCGTGGCCATCGTGGCCGCGCCCGCCGAGGGCGAGGACGTCGACGGCGTCATCGACGACGCGCTCGTCGGCGTCGAGTTCACCCGCCACGAGGTTCCCGAAACCCAGCGCGGTCCGCGGGCCTACGTCGGCGAACTCGAGGACGAGCGTCGCAAACTCGAGACGCGCATCGACGAGATCGACGCCGAACTCGAGGACATCAAACACACCGAGGGGCCGTTCCTGCTCGGCCTCGAGGAAGAGCTGTCGATCGAGGTCCAGCGCGCGGAAGCGCCGTTGCTGTTCGCGACGACCGACCGCGCGTTCATCGCGGAAGGCTGGATTCCGTCGGAACAGGTCGCAGAGCTCGAGTCCGCGCTTCGTGACGCCGTCGGCGACAGCATCGAGTTCGAGGAACTCGAGCGTGCCGACTACGAGGGTCACGACCACGGCGCGGTCGACCACACCGAAACGTCGGACGAGGAAGACGAGGAGGGGACGGCCGAGTCGGAGCCGCCGAAGCAGAAGGCGGCAACGGACGGCGGCACGACCGGCCACGGCGGTCACGGCAGCGGTGCGGTGACGATGGACGACCAGCCCCCGGTTCGGCTGAGTAACCTCACGCCGGCGAAGCCGTTCGAGCTGATGGTCAAGATGGTCAGCCAGCCGAAATACAGCGAACTCGACCCGACGCTGTTGATCTTCCTGACCTACCCGTTCGCCTTCGGGTTCATGATCGGTGACATCGCCTACGGGATCCTCTACGTGCTGATGGGGTACGGCGCCTGGAAGGTGTTCGACTCCGACGCTGGCAAGGCGCTCGGCACCATCGCGATCTGGGCCGGCGTTTTCACGATCTTCTTCGGCTACCTGTACGACGACCTCTTCGGGTTCCACATGAGCGACGTCGGACTCTACCTGCCGCTCGCAGGCACCCTCGACAAGGGCCTGCAGGCCGACCAGTGGGCGATGCTGTGGATCGTCTTCAGCCTGCTGTTCGGTCTGGTCCACCTGAACATGGGGCTGATCCTCGGCTTCGTCAACGAGCTCAGCCACGGCCTCAAAGCCGCCGTTTACGAGAAGTTCTCGTGGATCCTGGCGATGAACGGCCTGTTCATCTGGCTGTTCAGCCACCAGGACGCGGGAAGTGCGGGCTTCGGCATCGACACGACCGCGGCCGGCACGAAGCCGGAGTTCCTCGCGGGCGCCTCCGAACAGGCCGTCCTCTACTACCACCTCGGCTTTGCCGGCCTCCCGGAGATCGTCGGCGTCGTCGGCCTCGCCATGCTGGCTGTCGGACTCGTGCTCGTCGGGATCGGGGAAGGAGTCGCCGGCGCGCTCGAGGCGCCCGCCTGGGCGTTCGGCCACGTCCTCTCGTACCTCCGGATGGTCGCGGTCCTGCTCGCGAAGGGTGGGATGGCGTTCGCGGTGAACCTCCTGGTCTTCGGGGCGTCCGAGACGGACGGCTACATCAGCTTCGCGTTCTTCGAAGCGCCGAGTGCCGTCGAGGGCACCGACGAGGTCGTCTTCGAGGGGCTCGTCTGGGTCGGCCTCACTGCCGACTCCATCGTGATCATGGCGCTCGGCCTCCTCGGCGCCGTCGCCGTGTTCATCTTCGGGCACATCCTGGTCTTGCTGCTCGGCATCACCGCCGCCGGCATCCAGATGCTGCGCCTCGAGTACGTGGAGTTCTTCCAGAAGTTCTACGAGGGCGGCGGCGAGGAGTACGAGCCGTTCGGCCACGAGGCGTCCTCGCCTCAGCAAGCCGACTGAGCGGCTGCCGATTCCGTTTTTTCAACACGATTGCGACAGTGCTCATTGCACGTCGATGCACACCTGACCGACCGGCAGCTGTGCGATCGGTGTGTCCACCGTTGCAGTCGGTACGAGAGACGGCTCGCGGTCGGTGCCGGAACTGACGGCCAGCAGTCCGTACTACTGGCGATGGTTCCTGTGTTGACATGCCGTAGCACAGGCGCCGTAATCGGCAGCTACGGCGCTTTCGCGTCGGATCGTTTCGAGAGTTTTATAGGGAGTGCAGAGACAGATACGCCTGTTCGAAGCAGTACGAACTCACACAGAGATTTAATAAACCATGTCAGCTGAACTCGCACTCGCAGCCGCTGTCGAAACCGTGATGCAGAACGGAGACGTGACCGAAGCCCCATTCCTCGAGGCAGACGCTGCCGCCGCGATCGCCGTCGGACTGTCGGCGCTCGCCGCGGGATACGCCGAGCGAGGTATCGGTGCCGCTGCAATCGGTGCAATCGCCGAAGACGATGACCTGTTCGTCCCGGGACTGATCATGACGGTCCTGCCGGAAACGCTCGTCATCTTCGCAATCGTCGTCGTTTTCTTGGTCTAACCGACCACCCCCTTCACCAATGAGTTTGGACACAGTCGTCGAAGACATCAAAGAAGAGGCCCACGCGCGTGCGGAGAACATCCGCGACGACGGCGAGTCTCGCGCAGAGGAGATCGTTTCGGCGGCCGAAGCGGACGCCGACGAGATCCTCGAGCAGGCCGAACGGGAGGTCGAGCGCGAGATCGAGCAGCTTCGCGAACAGCGACTCTCCAGTGCCAAGCTGGAGGCGAAACAGAAACGCCTGGAGGCTCGGCGTGACGTCCTCGGGGAGGTGGGCGAGCAGGTCGAAGCCGAACTCGCCGCACTCGAGGGTGAGACCCGGGAGGAGCTGACCCGGACGCTGCTCGAGGCGACGAGCGCGGAGTTCGACGCGGGCGACGACGTCCGCGTCTACGGTCGAAGCGACGACCAGGAGCTTCTCGAGTCGATCCTCGAAGAGTACGACGGCTACGAGTACGCCGGCGAGTACGACTGTCTCGGCGGCGTCGTCGTCGAGAGCGACCAGTCCCGCGTTCGCGTCAACAATACCTTCGACTCGGTGCTCGAGGACGTCTGGGAGGAGAACCTCCGGGAGACCAGTAACCGACTCTTCGAGCAATGAGCCAAGGCGCCTCGAACACGGAGTACGTCAGCGCTCGCGTCCGGGCACGGAGAGCGGCGCTGTTCGCGGACGAGGATTACCGAAAGCTCGTCCGCATGGGGCCAAGCGGGATCGCCCGGTTCATGGAGGAGTCGGAGTACGAACGCGAGATCAACGAACTCGGCGCGCGTTTTTCGGGTGTCGACCTGATCGAACACGCGCTGAACCGAAACCTCGCGAAACACTTCGGAGACCTACTCGAGTGGTCGGAGGGACGACTCTACGACCTCATCGCCCGGTATCTTCGAAAGTTCGACGTCTGGAACGTCAAGACGATCATCCGCGGGATCTACACCGAGACGCCCGCCGAGGAGATCCAGACGGACCTGATCCGTGCCGGCGAACTCGACGACGCGACGCTCGACCGACTGCTCGAGGTCGACGCGATCGAAGACGTCGTCGAAATCCTCGACGGGACGGTCTATCACGACCCGCTCGAGGCTGCCTACGAGCAGTTCGAGGAGACCGGTGCGCTCGTTCCACTCGAGAACGCCCTGGACCGGGAGTTCTACGAGCACCTGCTCGACAACCTCGGACGGCCCCAGGAGGGTCCGGAAGCGAAGTACGTCGAGTTCCTGCAGGCCGAGATCGACTTCCTGAACGCCCGAAACGCGTTGCGCCTCGCACGCAGCGGGGCGGACCTCGATCCGGCGAGTTACTACATCGCCGGTGGCGTGTTGTTCGACCAGCAGGACCTGAACCGTCTGGTTACCGACCTCGACGAGCTCGTCGATCACATCGCCGAGAACAAACGCTACGGCAAGCGACTCTCCGGTGCGCTGGGTCAGCTTCGAGAGGCTGACAGCCTTATCCAGTTCGAGCACGCACTAGACGCTGCGTTGCTCGAGTACTCGGATACGCTCTCGAGCATCTACCCGGTCTCGGTCTCGTCCGTGCTCTCGTACATCCTCGCGAAAGAGCGAGAGATCGAGAACATCCGCGCGATCGCGCGCGGTAGAGAGGTCGGCCTCTCCGAAAGCGAGATCGAAGAGGAGCTGGTGATCCTATGAGCCAGGAAATCGCAGTCGTCGGCAGTCCGGAGTTCACGACCGGCTTTCGCCTCGCTGGTGTCAGCCGGTTCGAGAACGTCCCGGACGACGAGAAAGAGGCAGCGCTAGACGACGCCGTCACGAACGTCCTGGAGGACGAGAACGTTGGAATCGTCGTCATGCACGACGAGGACCTCGATTGGCTCTCCCGGAACGTTCGTGGGACCGTCGAAACGAGCGTCGAGCCCGTCGTCGTCACCATCGGGAGCGGAACCGGCGGTGGCGGACTGCGCGATCAGATCAAGCGGGCGATCGGTATCGACCTAATGGAAGAGGAGGAAAGCGATTAATAATGAGCCAGGCAGACGAAACCCAGACCGTCGGTGAAGACGGTGTAATCGAAAGCGTGAGCGGTCCCGTCGTGACCGCCGCGGACCTCGACGCCCGGATGAACGACGTCGTCTACGTCGGCGACGAAGGACTGATGGGCGAGGTCATCGAGATCGAAGGGAACCTGACCACGATTCAGGTGTACGAAGAGACATCCGGCGT
>LKMK01000018.1 GCA_001563805.1 Natrialbaceae archaeon B1-Br10_E2g2 | reverse complement strand
GGCCGCCGCGAGCGTCTCGATCAGGTCGTACTTCGGCGCCGGCTCGGCGACCGGCTCGGCGAACGCCGACTCCCTGGAGAAGCTCTTGGGCTCGCCTTTCGGTTCGACGCGGCGGTCGTCGTCGCCTCGAGCGCGGTCGTACAGCTCCCGGCCGCGCTCGCCGAAGCGCTCGACCAGCGGCTCCGGATCGGCCCCCGCAACGTCGCCTGCCGTCTCGAGGCCCAGCTCACGGAGCTCCCTGGCGGTGACGGGGCCGACGCCGTGGAGGAGGTCGACGTCGAGTGGCTCGAGGAAGGATCGGATCTCGCCAGGTTCGACGACGGTCAGCCCGTCGGGTTTGTCGAAGTCGCTGGCGATCTTCGCGGTGCTCATCGTCGGGGCGACGCCGACGCTGACCGTCACGCCCACCTCGCGGCGGATCCGGTCTTTGACGTGGCGGGCGAAGCCGTCGGCGACCTCCCAGGCCGTGCGTTCGGTGACGTCGAGGTAGGCCTCGTCGATGCTCACTTCCCGGACCACGTCGGCACAGTCGTGGAGGATCTCGCGCACCTCGCCGGCGATCGATTCGTAGTAGTCCATCTCCACCGGGCGGTAGAAGCCGGTCTCCTCGCGGGTGAGGTCGGGGTCGTGGTCGTCGGCGTCTTCCTCCAGGGCGGCCCGTCGGGGGAGCCGCTCGAGCGCGGTCGAGATCGCCTGGGCGCTCTCGACGCCGAACTCGCGGGCCTCGTAGCTCGCGGTGGCGACCGCGCCGACGGTCTCGCCCGGTTCGTACCCCATACCGACGATCACGGGCTCGCCACGCAGGTCGGGCTCGCGGAGTCGCTCACAGGAGGCATAAAAACAGTCCGCGTCGACGTGCAGGACGATCCGCTCTCCATCGTCGACGCGTTCGACCCCCGGCAAGCGCGACTCGTCGGCCATTCGCCTTGTGGTTCGGTTCGTCCGAACCGTTGTGAACGTTCCGGGCGGCGGTGACCGACCGAATGCGACCTCGAAAATCGACGGTAAAGCGGTGGCTCGAGCGCTCTCCGCGGGCGAACCCCTCGACGAACAAGGCTTATTACACAGTCGTTACATGGAGAATGTATGACTTCCTTCCAGGAGAGAACGCGGCTCCGCCGGCGGTCGTTTCTCTTCGGATCGGGGCTCGCCGTCGCCGGACTGGCCGGCTGTCTGGACGACGACGAGCCGGCCGACGACGAGGTCGACGACGATGGTGGGAACGGCGGCGACGATGACGACGACGGCAACGGCGATGATGACGGCGACGATGGGGAGGAATCGTTCGCCCAACCGGCGGCGCCGGAGCCCGATTTCCTCGTCGGTGACAGCGACGACGCCGACTACGGGACGCTCCAGGCGGCGTACGACGCACTCGAGTCGGGCGACGTCATCGGGCTCGAGCCCGGGACACACACGCTCCAGCCCGAGGTCGACAACGCCGAGGTTGGCGATGGCGAAGACCTGACCAGAACCTACACGTACGTCGGCGATCCCGACGAGGAGACGACCATCGAGTTCGTCCAGCCCGACGCCGACTCGTTCGTCGTCCGCGGCCCACAGCGGTTCCGTCCGGAAGACGGCCCGCCGGGGTTCTGGAATCTCACGCTCGAGCTCCCCGACGACGTCTCGTTCGACCGTATCGACGAGTACGAAGACGACTACGACGAGGGCCAGTCCGACGTCAACTACTGTACGATACACGGCACCTTCGACGGCCCCGTCGACGCCTACGAGACGACGTTCACCGATCCGCTCTCGCACGAACTCTCGCCGACGAACTGCCACTTCCACGGGGACGTCAGCGGCTCGAGAATCACCGCCCGCCGGTGTCAGTTCGACGGGTCGCTCACCAGCGAGGGCGGCTACGTCCTCGACAGCACGATCGAGGGGACGACGAACTTGAACAGCGTAACCATGATCCGGTGTGAACTGAAAAACGGGCTGAACGTCACTGGAAACGGCCGGGTCGAAGGCTGCGTTATCGAGCCGTTCGACGACGGCAGCAAGGCCATCTCGATCTCGAGTTCCTACGACGTGGCGATCACCGAATCGGAGATCCGCGGCAGCGTTCGCTCGAACCAGGACGGTTCGTACATCGAGCGCTTCGAGTTGAACGTGTTCGACGTCCCCTCGAGCACCCGGTACATCATCGACGGCGCGCCGGCGACCGACATCTACCTGAACGCGTTCGTCGGCGGCGACGTCCGGATCACCACCGACACCGGCGACCTCTCGACGTTCCCCGCCGACGCCCTCACGCTCTACGACCCGGATCGGGAACTGGGTAACCACTACAGCGAGTACGACGGCGACGTCGACCTCGAGGACGATGACGGCGATCTACATATCCTCGAGACCCGAACGCTCCCCGGTGAGGACGGCGAGATGGACCGCCATCCGCTGGCCAGCCCGGACGTCGAGGCCTACGCTGAGGCGGCAGCGGAAGACGACTGATCCAGTCGACTGGCAGTTCAGCTCACGCAATTTCGACTCGTACTGGGAAACCCGCCCAGCGTCCCGTCTCAGTTGTACTCCCGCCCAGCGTCCCGTCTCAGTTGTACTCTCGCCAGCGGTGGCCGCAGTCGGTGCACTTGAAAAACCGCGTCGGCGGCTCGTCGGCCGAGGCCGTCTGCTTGAGCGTGTACCACGCCTCCTGGGTGCCACACTCGTCACAGACCACGTCGGTCGACTTCGGTTTCCCCTCGAAGTTCGCATCCTCGCTCGATTCGATCACTTCGGCGTCGGTCTGGGCCTCAGTCGTGACGAAGGCGTCCTCGCGCTCTCGATCCCGCTCGCTCGAGGCGCCGCAGTCGTCGTTCGCACAGACCATCCGATCGCCGTCGGCTTTCATCATCGAGCCGCACTCGTCGCAGAATTGCATACCCTGTTCGTAGACGGTGGACGGCAAAAATACTCAGGTCTCACCGGTCGGTCAGTAGTTCCGTTCGAGCTGTTCGTCCTCGCGGACGACCGGACAGTCGGAGACGCGAAACCGCTCGAGAGACGGCATCTCGAGGATTTCGGTCCCCTCCCGCGTACAGGCGACCTGGGGCGGCTTCGAGAAGTGCTCACACTTGTGGCAGTACCGATGGGCGTCAATCTCGCGGACGTCGCGCTCACGCTCGTCCGGAGGCGGCTCGACCGATTCGTCGTTCTCGAGGCGCTCCCAGAGACGGTCGCTGTCGATCTCGGTGACGATCTCCCGATCGAACAGGTCCTCGAGGGGGTCGTCGGTGCCCTGTCGCGTCTCGTTGTCGGCGACCCGTCCCGCGAGGTCGGCCAGCGGACTGGCGACGTCGTCGTCGCCGTGTGCATCCTCGTCGCTGCGTGCTCGGCTCTCGCCGTGGAACTCGTCTCCATCGCTCGTCACTCCGTCATCGCTGGACCGTTCTTCTCTATCGCCGGTCGCTTCATCGTCACCATGCGTCGGGTCCTCGGTCGCTACGTCGTCGCTGGACCGTTCGTTCTCGGTCGCTACGTCGTCGCTGGACCGTTCGTTCTCGGTCGCTACGTCGTCGCTGAACCGTTCGTTCTCGGTCGCTACGTCGTCGCTGAACCGTTCGTCCCCGGTCGCTACGTCGTCGTTTGGGCTCATCACAACTCCTCCGTCGGCGGCGGCGCCCGATCAGTCTCGTCACCGTCGGCGTCCGTCTCACCGCCGAATCCGGACTCGAGGCCCGCCAGGTCCACCGACGAGTCGACGGCGTCGCCGACGGCGCCCTCGAGCGCCGGCGGTGTCCCGGTCACGAGCGTATGCGAGCCGAAAAACGAGGACTTCGACTCGACGTCGGCGATCGAACTCGCACAGGTCGGACACTCGGGTGCGGTCAACAGCGCAACGTCGACGCTCGTTCCGCACTCCTCACAGGTCGCCGACCGAACCCCCTGCCGAGACGCGTCGAGTTTGAGCTGTTCGACCGTCGCTCGAGCCTGCTCGCGTTCGAGGACCGTGGCCTGTCGGTCACGCATCTCGAGCAGCACACTCCCGAGGATCGACGCGCGCTCGTCGACGTCGTCGGCGCGGTCGAGGAGGTGCTCGAGGATCCCCTCGAAGTTGTCGAAGCCGGACTCGAGGCGCCGTTCGAGTCGTTCGAGCTCCGCCGTCACCGACTCGAGGTCCTCGTCGCTGGCGTACGACGCGTGGTCGTGGTCGGCCGGTGCCTTGGCGTCGGCCTCGCGTTTGACCTGGATCACGCGCGAGCGGACGTCCTCGATGAGGCGAAGAAACTCCTCGCGGCTGTCCTCGAGCTGTCGCTCGAGCTGCTCGAACGCGTCCGGATCGGTCGTGACGCTGCCGTCGTCGGTGGCGACGGCGTGAGCCGCCGTCAGCAGCCGCTGGCAGGTCTCCTCGCGGGTCTCGCCTCGCTCGGCGGCCGTCCGTGCGATCCAGTCGTCGACGTCGGCCGGGAGTGCGAGCGATACTCCTCCCCCATCCTGATCCTCGCCGACCATTTGCCGATCATTGGTTCGAACGGCTGATAAGGATTGTTGCCACGACCGGTGTGGACCCACGACCCGACCGGTTCTACCGGATCTTCCGGACGTTGCTGATGTCGAACCCGCTGTCGTTGATTTCGGTTTCGAACTGGACGATGTTCTCGTCCTCGAGCCGGGAGAGGACGCCACGGAACTCTTCGACCACGAGCGTGCGGGCGCGTTCCGAGCCGCCGCTTTCCCACTCGAAGCGCAAGGTTCCGTCGGTCGCTTCCTTGAGCCGGCCGAGTTGCGTCGAGGAGAGGACCTCCGAGTTCACGAGCAGGAGGATCACGCCGCCCCAGCGGTGGGAGGCGCGTGCGAGCCCCTTCAACAGCACCGTCAGGTCCGACCACTCGAGCCGGTCGTCGGTGACGGCGACCAGGTCGGTGAGCGAGTCGACGACGGCGAGGTTGCCGGCGGCGTGTTCGGTCAGGTACGACGCGAGCGCCTCGAGAACGTTACTTCGGCTGGCGTGGCTGTCCAGGTCGGTGATCGTCGTCGGTCCGTCGGCGTACCACTCACTCGGCACCGGCGTCAGTCGGAAGTACTCGCTGGCCAGTTCGACGAACTCGACGTCGGCCATCCCGCCGCGGACGAGGTCGTCGTCCATGACGATCGACATCTCGTTCGTCACGGCCCGGCGCTCGTCCGTAAATGAGAGGTAGTGGATTCGGTCGGGGACAACCGCCGCCGACTCGAGGTCGCCGTAGTGGAGGTCGAACAGCTCGTCATCGCACGCGGCGAGCCCGTTCATCACGGCGCTCGTGTAACAGAACTCTCGAGCCCCGGCACCCGACTCACCGGCGAGCAAGACGACGCTTCCGGCGGGCGCGCCGCCACCGACCATCTTGTCGAGTCGAGAGACGCCGAGTGGCATCCGCTCCATACCGATCAGTTCGGTGGCAACCGCTTACCTGTTGTGGCAGCGACCGGCGTCCGCTCGCATGTCCCCGTACAGTTCGTCGCCGTGATCGCCGCCCCGTCGGAGCGATTTCCGGTACCACGGTGTACCGATCCGTCTCATTCCCCGCCCTCGACCGTGACCGTCGCCCCGGCCGTCGCGGCCCTCGTCACGACGATCCGGCCGTCGAGCGCGTGGTCGTCCAGCGCGTCGGCCGCGGCGGCTCGCGCGTCTCCGGCGTGGCGGCGGTTCGTGACCCCGTAGACGACCGGCCCCCACGACGACTGGCCGACGCCGGAGAGGACGGGGCAGGCCTCGAGGCCTTCGACGAGCGCGCCAGCGGGCGGCCGAAAGACGCCGCCCTGAACGTCGGTGTACCAGGTGCCGTTCTTCCGTCCGATCTCGGTGATCGCCTCGCCGAAGGCCTCGAGTCGCCCCTCGGCGGCCGCGGGGAGCAGCTTTCGCGTGACGACGCCGGCGATCTCGTCGGCGACCGCGGGATCGGCCCGTTCGACGACCGCGCGCATACTCGCGTCCTCGTTCTCGCCGCAGCGACCCGGCTCGGCTTCGGGGACGACGACGAGAAATCGCCAGTCATCGGGGAGCTCGTGGCGAGCGACGGCCGGCGGGACCGTCCAGTCGCCCTCGGCCGGCGGCTCGGTCGTAAACCGGTTTGTGGGGTGGCCCGCGTCGACGACGAACCCGCCCTCCTCGAACGTCGCGACGCCGACCCCGCTGCGGCCGCCGCGTCCCATCGCCGGTGCACGCTCTCGAACCGCTCCCTCGAGTCCGTGGACCCGTGCGGTCGCCTCGAGCACCGACAGCGCGAGCTGGGTGCCGCTCCCGAGGCCGACGTGGCGGGGCAGTCGCTGCTCGACCGATATCGACACGCCGGGGACCTCGAGAGCCTCGACGGCACGGGTCGCGTAGGTCTCGACCAGCGGGTCGGCCGCCTCGACCGCCGTCGTGGGCTCGGCGACGAGGGAGACGCGTGGCTCCTCGAGGCCGACCCCGATCCCGCCGTAGATGCGCCTGCGGGCCAGTGAGAGGTTCTGAAAGCCGACGTGAAGTCGTCCACCGGTGGTGACGGTCGCGCTCGGCACGTGTGGATCGACCGTACGGGCCCCCACGGAAAGGGGGTTTCGACGGTGGCAACGACTGGCGACGAATTCATCCTGTCGGACAGAAGTTAATGAAGAGAATTCGCCGGACGGGTCCGGCGAGTTCTCACAATAGTTCTGGCCGGCAGTATCATTGACTCGGGGTCCGCCGAGACGCGTGTGTTCGGTCTCAAGCGACCACGGGATAAAACGCGCCGTACCAGCCGGTCACGGGTCGTCTATTTCCCAGAGTTCCAGCTTCGTCTCCGTTATTCGGACGTTGTAGCCGACCAACTCGAGCGATACTGTGACCCCACCGGTGCCGGTGACCAGCGAATCGAGCGCTTCGGGATCGAGATGATCGTAGAGCGTGAACTCGAGTCTCTCCGGGAGCTCGATCGACTCGAGGTCTTCTAACTTTGCGATTGCGTCGATAATAGCAACACCTGGGCTTCCTCCTGGCCAGTCTCCACTACTTTGAACGAATTTGTGGCTATCCATACGCCGTCTGGGCAAGTACGCTGTATAACGAGGACTCCATACCAGTTGGGTCCGTCCACTCTATAGTAGCCACTGCACGTCATTGCACACCTGATCGCCAGACAGTTCGGCGATCAGTGTGTAACTCGTTGCAGTTGTTACTATAACACCGGTTCGTGGACCCGAGGGGGTGATAGTCGGCCGTTATAACGGCCTCCCTTTACAATACTGTAGCCCGTAGACAGTCACGATGAGTTCGCTCGCCGTCGATCCACTGAACCCACAGGTCCTCGAGCGCAACTACGACTACGCACAGAAGAACGTGTGGCTCCTGGCGATGTGGTACGAGTGCGACGTCCAGCGGATGCTCGAACTCCTGGCAGAACACGACATCGACCTCTCGAGGAACGATCGACTGCAGTTCGGCATCGATTACCACGAGGCGAAACGAGAGTTACACGGGTAGGGCACGTGGCGCTGTCGCCGCCGGCGTCGACGGTCGACGCACTGCGACCGTCGAGTGTGGCCGGACTCTCCGCCGCTCCCGTGTGACGTCACGAGCGCGCGGTAACCGCATCACGTCCCTGTCAGGAAGGGGCCCAGAACGGGCGATTAGCGATCCGGCACGTTGTAGTCGACGTGGACGGTCGGCGTGCTCGGAGAGTCGGGCGCGGGAACGCCGTTCCAGTCGACGAGGCGAACGTTCGCCATCTCCCCGGAGAACCGGAACCGCTGGACGCCGACGTCGATCGCCCCCTCTGCGACTCGATTCGAGACGACCGTCGCCTGGGCGACCGGGTCGTCGCCGACCATCTCGAGTTCGCCGTCGACGGCGATCTCGAACGTGGAGGGGACGCCGCGTCCGACGATCGTCACGAGGTTCGGAAGCGGTTCGTCTGTTGTCTGTACGGGTTGGCTGCGTACCGGAGCGTCGCGTGCCATACTTCGATGAGTCGAACAAGGGCGTATAAGCTTTCTTCCTCGCGAAACGGTAAGAACGCGGGAATTAGACGCTGACGTGTGTAAATTCCGGTGATCGTTCAACGCTCGTGGACGGGGCGGTCGCCCCCGACCAGCGGGGTGATTCTGGTGCGTTCCGAGGGTGCATACCGGTGGTCCGTGGCTCCTGGGGCAGTCCCCCGTTCGGCTCCCGGGCGCTGTCCGCGCGTGGGAGTTCCGGGAGCACTTATTAGGCGAGCGTGAGAACTCGCAGCCGTGAGGACCACCCGCCCGCTCTCCGGACTGATCGTGGCCGGTGGCTACTCGAGACGGTTCGGAGCGACCGACAAAGCCGTCGCGAAACTCGACGGGACGCCGATGATCCGTCTGGTCGTCGATCGTCTCCAGTCGGTCGTCGACGAACTCGTCGTCAACTGCCGGGCCGAGCAGGTCGCCTCGATTCGAACGGCCCTCGAGGGCGTCGACCCCCGACGGTTCGCGATCGATCCCGTTCCCGACCGCGGGCCCGTTTCCGGCATCCGAACCGGACTCGAGGCCGCCGACCACGAGTACACCGCAGTCGTCGCCTGTGATACGCCGTTTCTCGAGCCGTTGCTCCTCGAGCGGCTGGCCGAGCTGGCAAGCGGTTCCGACGGGGCGCTCGTTCGATGTAGTGACGGTCACTACCAGCCGATCGGCGCCGTCTATCGGACCGAACCGATGCATCGCGCCTGTATCGCGGGGCTCGCCGACGGCGAACCGAGCGTCGGTTCGACGATCGCCCAGCTCGACCTCGAGACCGTCGCGGAACGTGACCTCGGCCGGGCCGCCCTGCGGACGTTCGAGAGCATCGACACGCCGGCTGCACTCGAGGACGCCGTCCGAACGCACTGAGGGCTGGACGACTCCGAACTGACGTCGATTACTGTCTGTATAGAGACGCACCCGCGGCCGTCCCGCGGATGCACTGGCGGTGGCGTGTGCCAAGTGGGTAGCCCACCTCGAGCGCGAGGATCCCCCGGATCGACTGTGTGTCGAACCTGTCGCCGGCGAGTCGGATCGTCGACCGGACCCTTTCGCCACAGCAGTTACAGCTTCTCGGCCGCCCGTGGGGGCTGATCGCCGATCTCCGGAACCGCTGTAGTCGCGTCCGGATCGAGAAAGGGTGACTTATGATCCCTCGAGGCAAGGTCGGACTATGAGCAGCGACGATCCGTTCGATTACGGCAAAGACGAGAGCCTGCAGAGCCGCGAGGTGACCCAGGGCGCCGAGAAAGCTCCACACCGGGCGATGTTCCGGGCGATGGGATTCGACGACGAGGACCTCTCCTCGCCGATGATCGGCGTGGCAAACCCCGCGGCGGACATCACGCCGTGTAACGTCCACCTGGATGACGTCGCAGAATCGGCGATCGAGGGCGTCGACGAGGCCGGCGGCATGCCGATCGAGTTCGGGACGATCACCATCTCAGACGCCATCTCGATGGGCACTGAGGGGATGAAAGCGTCGTTGATCTCCCGCGAAGTGATCACGGATTCCGTCGAACTGGTCGCCTTCGGTGAACGGATGGACGGCCTCGTGACGATCGGCGGCTGTGACAAGAACATGCCCGGCATGATGATGGCCGCGATCCGCACCGATCTCCCGAGCGTTTTCCTCTACGGTGGCTCGATCATGCCCGGCGAACACGACGGCCGCGAGGTCACCATCCAGAACGTCTTCGAGGGCGTCGGCGCCGTCGCCGACGGCGAGATGTCCGAGGAAGAACTCGACGAGATGGAGCGTCACGCCTGCCCCGGCGCGGGCTCCTGTGGCGGCATGTTCACCGCGAACACGATGTCGTCGATCTCCGAGGCCCTCGGCTTCGCGCCGCTTGGCTCGGCGTCTCCCCCGGCCGAACACCACGGCCGCTACACGGTCGCCCGCGAGAGCGGCAAACTCGCGGTCGAGGCCGTCGCGAACGGACTCCGTCCCTCTGACTTCCTCTCGCGTGAGTCCTTCGAGAACGCGATCGCGCTGCAAGTCGCCGTCGGCGGCTCGACCAACGCCGTCCTCCACCTGCTCGCGCTCGCCGCCGAAGCCGGCGTCGACCTCGAGGTCGAGGACTTCAACGAGATCAGCCGGCGAACGCCGAAGATCGCCGACCTCCAGCCCGGCGGCGAGAAGGTCATGAACGACCTCCACGAGGTCGGCGGCGTCCCCGTCGTCCTCCGTGAACTCCTCGAGGCCGACCTGCTCCACGGCGACGCCCTCACGGTGACGGGCGAGACGATGGCCGAGGCGCTCGAGCGAGACGACCCGCCCCGAGTTGCTGACATCGACGCCGACTTCCTCCACACCGTAGACGACCCCATCCACGAACGTGGCGCGATCCGTATCCTCACGGGCAACCTCGCGCCCGACGGTGCGGTCATCAAGATCACCGGCGAGGACCACCTCCACCACGAGGGTCCAGTCCGAGTCTTCGAGCAAGAAGAAGACGCGATGGCCTACGTCCAGGAGGGGAACGTCGAGGAAGGTGACGTCCTCTGTATCCGCAACGAGGGTCCACAGGGCGGCCCCGGCATGCGCGAGATGCTCGGCGTCACGAGCGCCGTCGCCGGCCAGGGCCACGCCGAAGACGTCGCCCTGTTCACCGACGGCCGCTTCTCCGGCGCCACGCGCGGGTTCTCCATCGGCCACGTCGCTCCCGAGGCGTTCGCTGGCGGCCCGATCGCCGCCTTAGAGGACGGGGACACCGTCACCATCGACATCGACGACCTCGAGCTCTCGGTCGACCTCACCGACGAGGAGATCGACGCGCGACTCGAGGAGTACGACCCCGAGCCGACCTACGACAGCGGCGTACTGGCGAAGTACGGCCGCGACTTCGACTCGGCGGCTAACGGTGCGGTGACGAACCCGGCTGCAAAACGAGACTAGAGGCCTTCCTGCGACGTTTCAAGCCGTTTCACGTGGCCGAACGGAGTTCGGCTGTGGTACGTTGATCCGTCCGTGAGCACCAATTTCGTCGCAAAGTGCGAGTAATCGACGCTTACGGATCTCGAGCGATTCGAATCGTTCCCTTCGAATTCCTGCACCGACCTTTCTACTGTCTACCACGGAGGGACCCGCGAACAACGAATGTACAAATACTGCCTCGAGTGTGGGTGGAATCTCTCGACGGCCGAGGGGCACACCGAACAGGAGGTGTCGGAGCGAGCGATCGAACATTTCGTCGCAACGGGCCACACCGTCGAGTCACTGCGGCTTCCGCCGCCGGTGGCGATCGAAAACTGAGACCGATTGGGTTACCGGGCTATCGCTACACCCACAAGACGATCGTGGATGTGCCGGACCCGATGGCCAGCAGTTCGTATGGGTGGGAGATCGCCCCGATCAGAACGGTGGCGAGTTCGGGATTTCGCTGTCGAACTCCGCTGTCGGCCGGACGCCGATTCCGTGGAAGTCCGGCGTGGGAACGGACTCGTCCTCGAGGTCCTCGTCGGAGTAATCCGCAATCGGATCGGGTTCGATCACGTCGACGATCTCGCGGCTCTCGACGTCGAGCACCGAGAAGCCGGGGATCACGCCGGTCGCGGCGTGGGGGTCACCGGAGACCGGCTCCGGGCCGCGGAGGGTGACGAACATGTACTCGCCGTCGGGCGAGGCCCACATGATGTCGGGAGCGTCGCGCTCGCCCGGATCGTCGGACTGGTGTTCGCCGTAGGCGTCGATCTCTTCGATGACCTCGTCGGTCTCGGGGTCGACGATGACGCCGTCGTTCGTCTCGCGGTTCAGGACCCACAGTTCCTCGCCGTCGGGCGTGAACCAGAAGCCGTGGGCGTCGATGCCTTCGGTGCTCTCGCCGTCGACGAGGATCTCGTCTTCGGCGGTGTCGTAGACGTAGTAGTCGCCGACGCCCTCGTAGTCGAGCGTTCCCTCCTCGGCGTCGGGGTCGGACGGCAGGCCCGCCGTGAGGTAGAACTTGTCCTCGGTCGGGTGGGGCATCGTCCCACAGTTGGTCGGCAGGTCGTCGCCGGAGTAGGCTCGCTCGACTGCGAACTCCTCGTGGTCGACGATCACGAGCGCGCCGTCGTGATAGCTCGGTCCGAGCGTGTGGAGCGTTCGGCCGTTGCCGTCGTACTGGTGACAGATCGGCTCGCCGGATTCGATCCCGGCCTCCTGGACGACGTCGCTCTCGTGGATCTCGATATAATCGACGACCTCGAACGTCTCGTTCTCGAAGTCGGCCTCGACGCGAACGATCTTCTCATCGCCCATCACGTCGACGTGGAGGTACTCGTCGGACGGATCGAACGAGGCCATGTGCGTGCCAGGGCCGGTATCGATGTTGCCGACGAGTTCGCGATCTTCGGTCCGGAAGACGAGCGTCTTCGCCCCGGCCGTACAGGCGATGGCCGCGTACTCGTAATCCGAACTGAAGTCCATCATGTGGGGGACGACGCCCTCGTCCGGGACGTCCTCGAGATCGTTGACGTCGATCTCGTCGACGTGGTCGAACTCGTCGTCGCCGTCGCCCGGCTCGTAGATGTGGATGTTGTCTCGGCCCTGGTCGAGCGCCCAGATCTCGTACTGGGCGGCGTCGTCCTCGGACTCCGCATCCGGTTCGTCGTCCTGTTCGTCCTCGTGGTCGTCGTTGAGGTCTTGCTCGTCGTCTTCGTCGGGGTCCGATTCCGGATCGTCCTCCCCACCGGTACATCCCGCGACCGCGATGACGCCAGCGGTCGCACTCCCCGTGAGGAATCGTCGTCGTGTTGGGTCCAACTGCATGTCTCTCCGTCCGGACTGCACGATCAAAAGTATGCAGGTTACAGGCCCTCTACCTGGCAAATTTCGGGGTTTAGGATGGTTAGCGGAAAACAATGCCGGATCCCTGGGAGCCGAACTGACAGATCGACCGTTCTCGAGCCCAACCCGACATACGACGGTCGTTGACGTCACAGACGGCAGCAATACTCACCGATACCTACGTTGTCAGATCCGTTAGATTACCGAACGGTCCGCGTTAGCCCGTCGACCGTCGGGCGGTGGGTTCGATCACTGCGAGCCTCGACGCTCGAGCACCCGGTCGATGATGTGTCGCGTCGAGAGAATCTCGTCCGCCGATGCGGGCTCGCGTCCGCTTACGCGTCTGACCTCGCAGTCGATTCCTCGACGCTCGAGTTCCGATTCGATGGCCGCTGCGTCGTGGTGCTGGTCGTGACCGAGCGCGATCACGTCGGGTTCGAGTTCCTCGATCGGAACGAAGATGTCCTCCTCGTCTCCCAGAATGGCCTCGTCGACGGCCTCGAGCGCGCCGATTACGTCCCGTCGCTGCGTGGCGGGACAGATGGGCGCTTCCTTGTGGTCGACGTTCGATCGGCGGGCGACGATGACGTAGAGTTCGTCACCCATCGCTGCGGCCTCCTCGAGGTAGTGAACGTGGCCCGGGTGGACGATGTCGAAGGTCCCCTGGGCGATGACGGTCCGGGTCACGACTGCCTCCTCGTACGGACAGCCGCCGTCGTCGGGTAGTCGAATGCCGGTTCGCGGTGGCCGTGTCGTCGCTCGAGCGGGTGGGTCGGTCCTGTCGTCATCGCCGTAGATCCTCGTCGATGTCGTCTTGTGTGAAATCGAAGAACTCCTCTTCGTCCGGCAGTTCGACGTCGAGGACGTTCAGGTTCGTCGGTTTGCCCTCGGAGTCGAACGCCCGCCAGTCGTTCCGTCGGTACGGCGCGCCGATGATGATATGGACGCTCCCCCGGCCGAACGTGCCGAGGTCCGCGCCGCTGGGTTCGATCACGCCGTTCGGATGCGAGTGGACGCTGCCGAGTGCCTTGACGTCGTTCGGAATCTGGCTCGTCCGCACCGTCGCGCTGACGCTGTTGACCTCCGTCCCCGGGACGACCAGGATGTCCGTGATGACGAGGCCGTCCTGGTCGAGCCCGAGCGTGCTCGCCTCGGTACCCCGCAGAAATCCCATGTACTCGTGTGGATGGGTCGCCTCCGAGGACTCGAGGGCGAACTCGAGGGTCTCCTCGGCGATACCGAGGATCTCGTTCGAGCGAAACAGCGCGTCGAGCAGCCCCATGTCTGGTCGTCGGGGCTTGCGGTTGCTAAACGTTCCGATGCCTGCCGGCGTTGCACATGTGCGGACCACGAACCACGTGGTCGAAGTCGGTGTCGGACCCGTGTCCCAACGCCAGCGGTCGACCGTGACGCCGTCGTGCGATTCCGGCTCTGGGGCGCGTCTCGCTTCTTGACAAGGGTTATACGCGACCACCCCAAATGGAGAGCTACGATGACGCGTGAGTCCGCCGGAAATTCCGGCGACGACGGGTATTCCGTCGTCTACGATCTCGATTCAGACTGTACTGTTGATGACATCTCCCACGACACGCCGTATCTCGCCGAGATCAACGGCATCGTCGACTACGGCGTCTTCGTGGACCTCTCCGACGACGTCTCGGGGCTGGTCCACGAATCCGTCCTCGAGGGCACCTACGCCGTCGGCGAGGAACTCGTCGTCGAACTCGAGACCGTCCGCGACAACGGTGACGTCGCATTCGAGCCGGTCGACGTCGACGACTACGCCGTCGAGGCGATCTCCCACGAGTACGCCCTGACCGGAACCGACCGACTCGAGGCCACCGTCGGCGAGCAGATCCACCTCGAGGGCGAGGTCGTCCAGGTCAAACAGACCGGCGGCCCGACCATCTTCCACATCGCCGACGAGTACGGCGTCGTTCCCTGTGCGGCCTTCGAAGAGGCGGGCGTTCGCGCCTATCCCCAGGTCGAAGTCGGCGACGTCGTCCGGGTCACCGGCACGCCGGAACACCGCGACGGGTCGGTCCAGGTCGAGGTCGACGGCCTCTCGAAACTCGAGGACGAGGTCGCAGCCGACGCTCGCGAGCGGATCGAGGCGGCGATCGAGTCACGCGCCGAACCACACGACGTCGAGCCGCTGATCGACTGGCCGGCGTTCGAGAAGCTCCGCCCGAACCTCAAAGCGGTCGCACAACTGCTCCGCCGGACGGTCCTCGAGGGTCGCCCGATCCGCGTCCGCCACCACGCCGACGGCGACGGGATGTGTGCGGCCGTCCCCGTCCAGATCGCCCTCGAGCGGTTCATCGCGGACGTCCACGAGAACGACGACGCGCCGCGACATCTCGTCAAGCGACTGCCCGCGAAGGCCCCGTTCTACGAGATGGAAGACGCCACGCGCGACCTCAACTTCGCGCTCGAGGACCGCGAGAAACACGGCCAGCAGCTGCCGTTGCTCTTGATGCTCGACAACGGCTCGACCGAAGAGGACGTGCCGGCCTACGAGACGCTGGCCCACTACGACATCCCGATCGCGGTCGTCGACCACCACCACCCCGATCCCGAGGCCGTCGAGGACCTGCTCGACGCCCACGTCAACCCGTACCTCCACGACGAGGACTACCGCATTACGACGGGAATGTGCTGTGTCGAACTCGCGCGGATGATCTACCCCGATCTGACCGACGAACTCCGCCACATCCCCGCCGTCGCCGGCCTCTCGGACCGCTCGAAGGCCGACGCGATGGACGACTACCTCGAGCTCGCCGCCGAGGAGGGCTTCGACGAGGACCGCCTCCAGGACGTCAGCGAGGCGCTCGACTACGCCGCCTTCTGGCTGCGATACAACTCCGGCGACCAGCTCATCCAGGACGTCCTCCAGATCGACAGCGACGACGACGAGCGCCACGCCGAACTCGTCGAGTTCTTCGCCGAGCGCGCCCGCGAGGAAGTCGACGAGCAACTCGACGCCGCGATGGCCCACTTAGAACACGAGGACCTGGACAACGGCGCCCACCTCTACCGGATCGACGTCGAGAACTTCGCCCACCGCTTTACCTTCCCCGCCCCGGGGAAGACCACGGGCGAGATCCACGACCGCAAGATCGAGGAGACCGGCGACCCGGTCATCACGGTCGGCTACGGCCCCGACTTCGCCGTCTTGCGCAGTGACGGCGTTCGCCTCGACATTCCGCGGATGGTCTCGGAACTCGAGGCGGAAGTCCCAGGCGGCGGCGTCTCCGGCGGCGGCCACCTCGTCGTCGGCTCGATCAAGTTCGTCAAAGGAAAGCGCGAAGAAGTGATCGACGCCCTGGTCGAGAAGATGGAAGACGCCGAGATCGACGAGGCGCTCTCGAGTGCGGCCCCGATCGACGACTGACTGGTTACGACGGGCCACCGGAACAGTGTCTTTCTTTTCGGACGAAACCGATGTCGCTCTTTGTGACCGACCTTGGCTGCTTGCTACGGACGTATTTTTGGCACGTCGACTCTGTTTAACTATACTCTTTTTGATATTATTCGCTTGTAAAATCCAGGGCTAACGTGATCGCATCGTTACCGTTTAACGACCTCGCTGGACAGAAATTTTAACTATTCTCGACTGTATCGTCTACGTATGGGCAACTATATCGGAGACGATACGGCAAAGCGACGGATTGCGATCGGAGCAATCGCTACAATCCTCTTCATGCTGAGCCTAGTACTGTTGGAATTTTACGTTGTTTGATATTCGACCGCGCTGACGCGCAACGGGTTGCGCCTGTTCATCCGATAACTCCCATATTTTGAGGAATTTGGCACTGCCTAGCTGAATCAGCTCGAGAAGTGGACACCCCTGCTCGGCGAGAGCTACGACGCGGATTTGATAGAAGCCCGAGGGTGAAAGACTCGCGCGTTGGATTCAACACGACAGCCCGGACCAATCGCCAGTTGAGGGGTTCAGCAGAGCCGGTACGGTGGAACACAAAATCGGATGCGGCGTCTTCGGCTCGATGAAGACGATTCTCGAGCGCTCAGTCCGCACCGTGGCGCGGCGTGTAGCCACAGTCGGTACAGACGAGCGATTCGTGGGTTGCGGTGACCGCGCCGCTACATTCGGGGCAGTGGTATCGTGGTTCGGTTGGGGACTGACTGATTGCCATGACTGTAGCCGGGGGGCGAGAGGTAATAAGCTGTCCTATTATCGAGATTGGACAATATAAATGAGATAATATCTGTCCTGGCACCATCGTTCGGTGGTGGTGGCTGGTCGGGACCCGGATCAGAATCTGTAGCGGCGTTCGTCGTCCAGCTTGGGGTACTGGTCCGCGCCGGTCATTTCGTCGAACGTCATCCCCGAGAGATACTCGTCGTAGGTGACGTCGAAGCCGGATCGGAGGTGGAAGTCGAGGGTCCCCGTCTCGACGGTCGTCTGGAAGAGCATGTGGATCGCCCGTCGCACGAGTTCGTCCGTCTCCTCGGGCTCGAGCACGGTCTCGAGCAAGGCGAGTTCGTTTCGGGTCTCGCGGTCGAGCGAGACCGCAAGTTCGTCGCCGAAATCGGTGTACTGCTGTGCCATCTCCTCGGTCAACTCCTCGAGGCTCATGGCCGGGAGAAGACGGGCGCAGTGGTTAGACCTTTCGTGCCGGGGCGACCGTCGACCTGGCGCTTTCTCAGCGGGTCGCCTCGACGCCCAGGTGTCGATCCACCGCGTCTCGAACCCGCTCGAGGACGACAGGATCGTCACTGGGGCGGCCGACGCTGACGGCGTCGGCGCCGTAGGCTGCGTACTCGCGGACGGTCGCCTCGTCGCGGACCCCGTTGTTGGCGACGACGAACAGATCAGTCGTCGAGGCGATATCGGCGATCACCGACTCCGAGTCCATCGCGTCGACGTGGATGAACGCGGCGCCGGCGTCCTCGAGGTCACGCGCGAGGGGGGCCAGGTCGACGCCGGGGACCTCGGCGCGGACCTTGACGCCGACGGTGGCGCCGGTGGCGCTCGCCCGCTCGACGTACCGCTGGAGCCGGTCGGCGTCCGCGAGAAGGCTCTCCCCGCAGCCGACCGCACAGAGTTCGTCCTGTCGGCAGTGGGCATTGAGTTCGAGGAACGCGTCCCGGTCGCGACAGACGCGAGCCGCCTCGACGAGCGGGTCTGGGGTCGCGCTCCGAACGTTGAACGCCGGCTGAACGGGAACGTCCGCGAGGGCGGCGAGCTGGTCGTCGACGAACGCGAACGGATCCGGCGGCAGGAACTCGCTTCGGTCGCGCTCGAGGAGGTCGCGAGCGGCCCCTCTCGAGGCCTCGTCGACGGCGATCCCGCCGAGGAACGCGGCCCCGGCGTACGCCGCGCCGGCACGCGCCCAGTCGGCGTCGGCCGCACCGCTCAGGCTCGCGAGCGCGAGTCGAGGGGTAAACGAGACCATTGGGGGTGGCAAGTTGGTGCCGGTTCAGTTGACGGTTTCGATGGCCTCTTGGATGGTCCGGACGACCCGTCTGGCGTCATCGGGCGTCTCGATCTCGATGTCCGTCCGCAACGTCGGTCGGTCGAACTCGGTGTCGTCGGTTTCGTCGATCACGAACGCGTCGGCGAACGGGTACGCGGTCGCCAGCCCGGCGGTACTCGGTTCGGCGTTGACGGCCTCCATCAGGTCGCCGACGGGCCCCGAGAACGGCTCGTCGCCGAGAAACGGGGACACCGCGACGACCGTCGTCTGTGCCAGCGCGTCGGCGACCCCCGGAAGGGCGAGCATCGGCCCGATGCTCGTGACCGGGTTCGACGGGCCGACGACGACGGTGTCGGAGAGCGCCTCGAGCACGTCCGGGGCCGGCTCGGCCGTCGAGGAGCCACGGAACTCGACGGTCTCGACGGTCGGCTCGCCGCGGTGGCCGACCCAGTACTCCTGGAAGTGCATCAGTCCCTCGTCGGTGTGGACGAGGCTGGCGACCGGGTCGTCGCTCATCGGGAGGAGGTCGACCGTGAGCCCGAACGCGTCGGCGAGCCGTTCGGTCGCCTCGCTCAACGTGTAGCCCTGGTCGATGAGGCTCGTCCGGGTGATGTGGACGGCTCGGTCCCGGTCGCCGATCGTCATGAACTCCGCGATGCCTGAAAAGCGCCGCCAGTTCGCGAGGTCGCGTCCGGCCGTCTGCCGGTCCTCCGGCAGGTACTGTGGTCCCTCCGGCAGGTCCGCTGCCGACGCGAGGTCCATCAGTGCCGCGTTCGTCCGGTGTGTATCGCCCTGAATGCCCCACCACGTTTCCCGGTCGAGAACGCCACCTCCCTGGAAGAGGAGCGTGTCGACGTCCGGCGAAACGAACAGCCCACCGAGTTCGACGTCGTCGCCCGTGTTCGCGACGATGGTGGTGTCCTCCGGCGAGAACGCCACACCAGCACCGTCGAGCAGTTTGGGGGTTCCGGTGCCACCGGAGAGGAAGGTTACCATACGCTACTGTCTCGAGCGGGGGTACTTAATCGCTGCCGCTATCGACTGCGGTGGTGAGGCTGGTTCCGGTCGCGGAGTTCGGCCCGAACGTTAGGCGCTCCCGGTCCAGCGATCTGTCTCAGTCGACGACCCAGTCCGCGAAACTCGCTTCGAGCAGCGTCTCTCGCTGGCGCTCGACGTACTCCCGTTGCATCGACTCGAGGGCGTCGTCGAACGACGCGTCCGCCTCGAGGTGCGCACGGACCCGACCGACCTTCCAGTCGGCCGGCGTCACCGCCTGGCGGACGCGTCGCCGGAGCGGGTAGAGGTACTTCGCTGCTTCCTCGTCGCTCAGCCCCCGATTGACGAGGCCGTCCTCGGCGTGGGCCAGCAGGTCGTCGTACAGCGCGAGTCGGTCGGTCGTCTCCACGCCGTCGTTCGTGATCCACGTCAGATCGGCCTCGAGGCCGTCGCGCATCGCGGCGTAGAAGTTCTCGCGGGCGCGTTCCCACTCGAGTTCGACGACGGGATGGTCGAGCCGGGTCAGGCTCTCGAGTAAGCCCGCGAAGGCGGCGAGGAAGGCGATACTGTCGCGGACGGTCGGCTGGGCCGGGATCGGACGGAACTCGATCCGGGCGTTGGCGGCCGACCGTGTGGGTCCGCCGAACACCGGCCGAACCCACCGCCAGTAGGTGCCGTGCTTGCGCCGGAAGTGCGGGAACTGATCGTCGAAGCGGTTGCCGGATTCGACGGGCATGGGCACCATCGTGTCGTCGGCTGCGATCCGGTCGATCGCCTCCTCGACGCTCCGCAGGTCCCGGGGGAACCGGACTTTCCCCTCGCCCGTCGCCGGATCGTTCAGCGCGGTCTCGAAGACGCTGATCCGGTGTTCCATCCAGGCGTCCTCGAGGATCCGGTCGGCCGACACGTCGTCGTAGAGGTCGGCGGGGAAAAACGGCGAGTTGACGCCGAGGGCGAGCAACGGCCCCGCGACCCGGAGGGCGTAGCTGAAATACAGCGGGAGGTCTGCCGCGTGGGCCACCTGGTAGTGGGGTTGGATCGACGTGATCAGGCTCTCGGGCATGACGGTGTCGGCCTCGAGCGAGACGTTCGGCGCGTCGAGGATCATCCCCGCAGCCTCTGCACGGTCGGTGTTTGCCATCGCGTGGTAGCGAGCGGAGTTGCTCATGTTCGTCGCGAACCGGATCGACCGCTCCCGTCCGTCGTCGTCGGTGATCGACCGGTCGACGCTGTCCGTGAGATACGACGCGGCGGTCTCGCCTTCCGGCGGGACCGTCCACAGCGCGTCGCTGACCAGCCGCATGCGCTCGGATTCGGTCACGTCGAGTGCCGTCCGCAACCTGGCTTTGACTTCGGACTCCTGGGCCCGCAGGCCGTCGGCGTTCAGCGGTTGCGGGCTGGTGGTCATCTCGGCGTTGTGCAGCCCCAGTTCCTTCTCGAAGCCGATAAGCTCGAGCAGCCGCCGAGGGACCCGACACAGCGAGCTGTCGTCGGCTCTGACCGCGTAGAACTCGTACTCGAGGCCGACGATCGCCTGTGGGTTGTCGAACGCCCCCTTCTCGACGGCGTCTTTGATGACCTCGGCGTCTTCCTGGGCTCGCCGCCGAAAGGAGTCGGCGTCGACGCTCAGGACGTCAGCGACCCGCGTCGCGAGCTCCGGCTCCGTCATACTACCCGGATGCGGGCTCGACTGACTTTAATGCCTGTCACTCGCGATGGGCGCGGACGGACGAAGCCAGGGTCACTCGGCCGCGGACCGGCCAGATCACAGAACGGTTTTACTCCTGCCAGCGATAGAGACCGGCGATGGAGTTCGCCACGTTCGCCGACCGAGCCGCCGCGATCGAAGCCGAGCCTGCCGACCTCGAGATCGTCGACCACGTGCGTGCCCTGCTCGAGGATGCCGCCGACGGCGACGGTGGCGACCCACTGATCCTCGAGATCGTCGCCCGGTTCGTCCAGGGGCGGGTCGTTCCCGCGTGGGACTCGACGACGCTCGACATCGGGCCGAGCACCTGTTACGAGGCGATCGCTCGTGCGGCCGGGACGAACGTGAGCGCCGACGACGTCGAGGACCGACTCGCCGACCGCGGCGAGATCGGCGACGTGGCGGCGAGCTACGACTTCGGTGGCCAGCAGGGGCTGAGCGCGTTCACGAGCGGCGACGCCGGCGCAGGGGGGCTCACCGTCCGCGAGGTGCACGAGACGCTCGTCGACCTCGCCGCCGCGGACGGCTCGGGCAGCCAGGACCGCAAGGTCGACATGCTCTTCGGGCTGTTCAACCAGTGTTCGAGCGACGAAGCCCGCTATCTCGCCCGGCTCGTCCTCTCGGAGATGCGTATCGGCGTCGGCGAGGGGACCGTCAGAGACGCGATCGCCGCGGCGTTCGACGTCCCGGTCGAGAACGTCGAGCGCGCCCTGCAGGTGACAAACGATTACGGAGAGGTCGCCCGGATCGCCCTCGAGGAGGGGCTGGCGGGCCTCGACGCGGTCGACCTCGCGGTGGGCCGGCCCGTCCAGGCGATGCTCGCCCAGGCCGGCACCGTCACCGACGCGCTCGAGGAGTGGGACGAGGCCGCGGTGGAGTGGAAGTACGACGGCGCGAGAATCCAGTTACACCACGATCCCGACGGAATCGAAACCGAGACGACAGCGGACGAGGCCGGTGCGACCCGCGTCTACTACAGGAACATGGACGACGTCACCGCCGCGCTGCCGGAGGTCGTCGAGTACGCCGCCGAGACCCTCGAGGCCCCGGCGATCCTCGACGGTGAGGTCGTCGCCGTCGACGAGGCCGGCGAGCCGCTCCCGTTCCAGGCGGTGTTAAAGCGCTTCCGACGAAAACACGACGTGGCGAAAGCCCGCGAGGACGTGGCCGTCCGCCCCGTCTTCTTCGACTGCTTGCACGCCGACGGCGAGGACTTGCTCGAGGAGCCGCTGGTCGACCGCCACGACCGACTCGAGGCGGTGTTGACGGCGACCGAACCGGACGGGGTCGACCCCGAGGCCGTCGACGGCCTCTCGCTGCTGTGGCTCACCGACGACCCCGACGAGATCGAGGCGATCGACGCCGAGGCGCTCGAGTCGGGCCACGAGGGGATCATGCTCAAAGACCCCGCGTCGACGTACTCGCCGGGTCGACGCGGGAAGCACTGGCGCAAGCGCAAACCCGACGTGGAGACGCTCGACTGCGTGGTCACCGGCGCGGCGTGGGGCGAGGGGCGCCGAGCGACCTTCCTCGGCACCTTCGAACTCTCCGTGCGTGCGGGCGACTCGCTCGAGACCGTCGGGAAGGTCGCGACCGGCATCACGGACGAGCAACTCGCAGAGCTGACGGCGCTGCTCGAGCCCCACGTCGCGAGCGAGGACGGCCAGGCGGTCGACGTCGAGCCGGCGGTCGTCTTCGAGGTCGGCTACGAGGAGATCCAG
>LKMK01000137.1 GCA_001563805.1 Natrialbaceae archaeon B1-Br10_E2g2 | reverse complement strand
CCTCGGCGTCAGGCCGGTGGTCTTCCTCCCGATCGGGGTCGTCTTACTCGTCGGGTTCGTCTACGCCTTCTCCGAACTCGACGCCAGCCGCAAGGGACTCGAGCCACGGCTCCCCGCCGCCGACGTCCCGATCGGGGACGGCGAGGGTCGGTCGTCGACCTCGGTTGACCGACCCGACGAGCGCGACGAGTGAGGTTCCTGGCTCGTCCCGTTTGCGAATCGCGTCGGCCGCTGAGCGACCGAGACGGGTCCTCGGCTCTCAGTTGGTTTCGGACTCTCCGGTCGCGCGTTCCGACTCGAGCGTTTCCTCGAGCGCGGTCACGCGACGCTCGAGGTCGTCGACTCGACGCGCCAGTTCAGTGTGCTCACGGGCGTCCGACCCACCTCGAGACAGCCGAACGAGGAGGTACGCGATGCCGACGACGACGGCCAGCGGGACGAGGACGAGCAATGCGATCACGAGAACTTCGGGACCGCCGGGAACCTGTATCGGGAACACCATACCGACAGCTGCGATGGCCGAATAGATAGCGGTTTGCCATCTTCCTCCGGTATCGAATTACCGACCGGTCGTTCCCGAACCGCGACAGGAGCCGGTGGAGTCGGTCGACCGCCGGTTCCGCCACGTTTTTTGACGAACCCGTCGTCTCCCGAGGTATGGACGGAACGATCGACCACACGATGATTCGCGTCGCGGACCTCGAGGAATCGCTCGACTGGTACCAGACCCACCTCGAGTACGAGGAGAAAGACCGTTACGAGGGCGACGGCTTCACCATCGTCTATCTCGGGCCGGAGGACGTACACGAGGAGGGGGCACTGCTCGAGCTGACTCACAACGAGGGCGAGGAACCCGAAGTGGGCGACGCCTGGGGCCACGTTGCGGTCCGGGTCCCCGAGGGCGAACTCGAGGAACACTACCAGCAGCTGATGGACGGGGGCGTCGAGGACTATCGGGACCCCGAATCCTGTGGCGGCCGCTACGCGTTCGTCAAAGACCCCGACGGCCACGAGATCGAGATCGTCCAGCGCGACCCCGACGAGGGCGCACTCTGGTCGCTCGATCACACCATGATCCGCGTCGAGGACGCCGACGAGGCGCTCGGCTACTGGACCCGGAAGTTCGAGTACGACGAGGTCGGCCGCTGGGAGGCCGACACATTCGCGAACTACTTCGTCGAACCCCGCGACGCCGCCCCCGAGGCGATGTCGCTCGAGTTGACCTACAACTACGACGGCCGCAGCTACGAGGGGGGCGACGCCTGGGGTCACCTCTGTATCCGCGTCGACGACCTCGCCGAGGACTGGGAGACGCTGCTCGAGCGCGAGGCCCCCGACTACCGGGATCCGGAGAGCAACGACGACATGTACGCCTTCACCAAAGCCCCCGACGGCCACGAGATCGAACTGCTCGAGCGCGACCCGGAGGCCGACTCGCTGTTCCCGTTCTGAGTTTTTCGTCCAGATTTTTCGAGCGAGACACGCGTCGCGAACGACCGTGAGCGACGCCGTCCGAGCGCCGAAAAAGGTGGCAGCCGACGGCCACGAGATCGAATTGTTGGAGCGCGACCTCGAGGCCGATTCGCTGTCCCGTTCTGCTTGGCCGGCCCGCAGTACTGTTTTTGTCTTGGCAAGTTCCGGCCGAGAAAACCTTGCACTCGTCGGGAATTGACGGCACGTTTATCCCCTCCGATTCCCGACTGTCGTATCGAGTGATAAGACGTGGGAGACGACTCTTTCGACGCCCTTCTCGAGTATATGGAACGACGGTTGAACTTCGCGACCAGCCACTACAACGAGAGCTATCTCGACCGTCGCATCACGGCCCGGATGCGCCGAACCGGGTCCGACGACTACGCCGAGTACTACGACCTCGTCCAGGCGGACGCGGACGAACAGGAGGCCTTGCTCGACTCGTTGAGCATCAACGTGACCGGCTTCTTCCGCAATCCGTCGGTCTGGGACGGCATCAGGGACGTCCTCCGGAGCCTGTCCGACGAGCAGCGTCGGGTCGAGGTCTGGTCGGCCGCCTGTGCTGACGGGCGAGAGCCCTACTCGCTGTCGATGCTCGCACACGACGACCGGGGGATCGACGAATCCCGGCTCAGTGTTCTCGCCACCGACATCAGCGAACCCGCCCTCGAGACGGCCCGCGAGGGCGTCTACCAGGAGTCACGGACGACGGACATCGACGACCAGCTCTCGTATCTCTCCTCCTACGAGGAGTTCGTCGAGTACGACGCCGACGAGGGGTCCTTCCGCGTCCAGGACGCGATCAAACGACCCGTCACGTTCGAGCGCCACGACCTGATCAACGACCGGTCAAAATCCGGTTTCGACCTCGTCACCTGCCGGAATCTGTTCATCTACATCGAATCCGACGCCAAGCAAACGATGCTCGAGACGATCGCCAGCTCGCTCCGTGACGGCGGCTATCTCGTCATCGGGAAGAGCGAGACGATTCCACCGGAGCTCAAATCCACCTTCGACCCCGTCGACAACCGGAACCGGATCTACCAGCGCGTCTGAGCCGGCTGGCCGAAACGTTCAGCGTCGCCCGGTCGAAGGGGTGAGTATGGACCTCGAGTTCGACGTTCACGACCACCGCCACCAGCTCAAACAGCTTCGCGACACCGGCGAGACGGCGGTTTTCGAGAACCGGGACGAACTCACCTGCCCCGCCTGCTCGAAGCCCTTCGCTCGGCTCATGATCGTCACCGGCCGTGCGATCACGTTCCCGCCCACCGACGGCAACCCGTTCTGTCTCCTCAGGCGCGAGGACGACGTCGTCATCTTCCGGCACTGATCGACGGTGGGCGACTCCCCTCGGGGGACCCCCGGATAACGTTCACGAACGTTCGGGTCAGAATACATGAGTCCTGTGATGATTATGAATACACCTTATAGGCGGCCTTTTTGAGGCGGATGTTCGAACCCCCGGACGATGACCGAAGAGGACGACGCACTCGAGTACCACCGATCCGCCCCGCCCGGCAAGATCGAGATCGCGACGACCAAACCGACGACGACCCAACGGGACCTCTCGCTCGCCTACTCGCCGGGGGTCGCCTGGCCCTGCAGGGAGATCGAAGCGAAGCCGGAGGACTCCTACACCTACACTGCCCGCGGGAACCTCGTCGGGGTCGTCTCGAACGGAACCGCGGTGCTCGGTCTGGGTGACATCGGTGCCGGAGCCTCGAAGCCGGTTATGGAGGGGAAAGGCGTCCTGTTCAAACGCTTCGCCGACATCGACGTCTTCGACGTCGAACTGGACCTCGAGGACCAGGACGCGTTCGTCGAGGCCGTCGCCGCGATGGAACCCACCTTCGGCGGGATCAACATAGAGGACATCGCCGCCCCCGACTGTTTCACCATCGAGAAGCGACTGCGCGACCGGATGGACATCCCCGTCTTCCACGACGACCAGCACGGAACCGCGATCATCTCCGGCGCAGCGCTGCTCAACGCCGCCGAACTGGCCGGGAAACCCCTCGAGGACCTCGAGGTTACCTTCGCCGGGGCAGGGGCGGCGGCGGTCGCGACGGCTCGGTTCTACGTCTCCCTCGGCGTCGACCGCCAGCACATCACCATGGTCGACGTCGACGGGATCCTCACGACCGCCCGTGCGGAGGCCGGCGACCTCGACCCCTACAGCCGCGAGTTCGCTCGAGACGTCCCCGACGGGGACCTCGCCGACGCGATGGTCGATGCGGACGTCTTCGTCGGCCTCTCGGTCGGCGGAATCGTCGACGAGGAGATGGTTCGGTCGATGGCCGACGATCCGATCCTCTTCGCGATGGCAAACCCCGACCCCGAGATCGGCTACGAGGAAGCCAGAGCCGCCCGCGAGGACGACGTCATCGTGGCCACTGGCCGCTCTGACTTCCCCAATCAGGTCAACAACGTCCTCGGCTTCCCGTTCATCTTCCGGGGCGCACTCGACGCCCGTGCGAGCGACATCAACGAGGAGATGAAAATCGCCGCCGCCCGCGCGCTGGCCGACCTCGCACGCCAGGACGTCCCCGACGCCGTCCGGAAGGCCTACGGCGACCAGCCCCTCCAGTTTGGCCCCGAGTACGTCATCCCGAAACCCGTCGATCCGCGCGTGCTGTTCGAGGTCGTCCCCGCCGTCGCCCAGGCAGCCGTCGACAGCGGCGTCGCCCGCCGCGAGATCGACCTCGAGGCCTACCGCGAGGAACTCGAGGCCCGCCTGGGGAAAGACCGCGAGATGATGCAGGTGATCCTGAACAAGGCAAAGCGCGATCCGAAGCGCATCGCGCTCGCGGAGGGGACCGACGAGAAGATCGTCAGGGCGGCGTACAGATTAGCGGACGAGGGGATCGCCGAGCCCGTGTTGATCGGCGATCCGGCCGACGTCGACAGCGTCGCCGCGGAACTGGGGCTCGAGTTCGATCCCGAGGTCGTCCAGCCAGCGGGCGAGAATCACGAGGCGTACGTCGATCACCTCTACCGGGCCCGCAAACGCAAGGGCATCACCCGCTCGGAGGCCGAGGACCTGCTCGCCGACAGCAACTACTACGCCTCGGTGATGGTCGACCGCGGGGACGCCGACGGCATGCTCACGGGGTTGACCGACCACTACCCCTCTGCACTGCAGGCCCCCTTACAGCTCGTCGGGACGGCCGATGATGTGGCGTACGCCGCCGGCGTCTACATGCTCGCGTTCAGAAAGCGCGTGGTCTTCCTGGCCGACGCGACGGTCAACCAGGACCCCGACGAGGCGGTGCTCGCGGAGGTCACCAAACAGGCCGCCAAACTCGCCCGCCGGTTCAACGTCGAGCCGCGGGCGGCCTTGCTGTCGTACTCCGACTTCGGCAGCGTCGACAACGAGGGCACGCGCAAACCCCGTCGTGCTGCCCGCACACTCCGTGAGGACCCAGCCGTCGACTTCCCCGTCGACGGGGAGATGCAAGCCGACACGGCCCTCGTCGAAGAGATGCTCACCGACACCTACGAGTTCGCCGACCTCGAGGAGCCCGCGAACGTGCTCGTCCTGCCGAACCTCGAGGCCGGGAACATCGCCTACAAACTGCTCCAGCGACTGGGCGGTGCCGAAGCCATCGGCCCGATGCTCGTCGGGATGGACGAACCGGTCCACGTCCTCCAGCGCGACGACGAGGTCCAGGACATCGTCAACCTCGCCGCGGTGGCGACGGTCGACGCACAGCAAGATAGCTAACGGCTTAGCCGGCGGCGAGAAGCGGCACCGACCGGAGCGGTCGGCGCGGTTTTCTAGAAGAGGTCGTCCGGATCGACGCGGGTGTTTTCGGCGTTCTCGAGAAGCAGGTCGTCGAGCGCCGCCTCGAGTTCGTCACGGCGTGGCAGCGCGAGCATCTGGCAGGTGAACACCTGATCGGAGTTCGTCTGGACGTTCGAGTCGAGCATAAACGCGTGATCTTCGGTTTCGGCGATCTTGCCCGTGATCGGACGGAGGATCGAGGCGCCGGTGTCGGCGACGAACTCCGGCGGGGAGTGTTTGATCTCGGCGTTCAACACGTTCGCCCAGCCGTCGACGAAGCCGCTGGTCATGATGTTGCCGAGTTCGCGCAGGGCACCCTGCTCGGTTTCGCCCCACTGTTCGTCGGTCTCCATCGGGACGAGCGCGTCGACGACGGCCCGGCCGGAAGGCTGGTCGAACAGGATGACCAGGTAGCCGCTGATCTTCCCCCGGAACTCCATGACGGTGCCGACGTACCGTTTGTTCCCCACCTCCTTGGGGATGTCCTCGATGGGGATCAGGCTCAGCCGACTGACGTTGACGGTCGTATCGATCCCCGTCATCGAGGAGATGTTCATCGCCGACTTCTCGGCACCTTCCCTGGTCATCTCGTTGAAGACCTCGAGTTTCTCGAGCGAGACGATGTTCCCCGTATCGGGCTCGAGCGCCCGTTCCAGCGAGTCGGAATCCGGCACGAGCAGGATCCGGAAGTCGATCGGGTCGGTGACGGCGTCCTTCGAGGCCTCGACGCGACTGCGGAAGACGAACAGGTGGGTATCCCCCTCGCTCGCGGAGTTCGGGAGGATGTCGTCGCCCGTCCCCTGGATGTACGTCGGCGGCGAACTCTTGATCTTCGCCTCGAGGTAGTTCGCCCAGCCGTCGACGAAGCCGCTGGTCATGATGTTGCCGACCTCCTCGATGCTCGATTTCTGTTTCTCGGGGTCGTCGGCCGGGACGAGCGTCTCCGTGATGGCCGTGCGGCCGTGCTCGTCGAACGCGAGCACGATCTCGCCGGCGATCTCGCCGCTGAGGTCGATGTTGACGCCGGCGAACTCGTCGCCGATGAACTCGTAGCTCAGGCTCGAGGGGGACATCAACGAGACGTCGGTCACCTGCACGCGAGTGTCGATTCCGGTCAGCTGTGAGAGCGACTGGGCAGCCGATTGTGCGCCGTCGTGAGCGAGCTTCTGGTAGGTCTCTAACTCGCGAATATCGATTTCCATGGGCGGATCTACTCGGCTGCGATGCTGTTGATCTCTTCGAGGACGCTCTCCTTCTGGAACGGCTTCGTAATGTAGCCCTCGGCACCGGCTTTGATCGACTCTTTCATCTGTTCGGCCTGCTCGACACTCGTACACATCACGACCGTCGCACTGGGGTCCATGTCGGTGATCTCGCCGGTCGCCTCGATGCCGTCTTTGATCGGCATCACGATGTCCATAAACACGATATCGGGGTCTTTCTCCTGGTAGAGTTCGACGGCCTCGACGCCGTTTTCCGCCTCACCCACGACGTTGTGTTCCTCCTCGAGAATTTCCCGGAGGAGATCACGCATGAATCCAGAGTCGTCCGTGATCAACACGTCCATGAACGGGAGAATACACCGGGATGACTTAACGATGTTGACCAATTATGTGACAACCATGTGGCCGTCTCGGGTCGAGTATCACCGCTCGAGGGAATCACTCCTCGGAGGGGGCGCGCCGTTCGGGCACGGTCGCTGAATCCTCAATCGATTCGGTTCGCTCCTGGACCGAGATACGCACGTCGGGGCCGATCTGGACCCGAACGGTATACTCCAGATACGCGAATCTGACCGCTATCCGACCGGCGTCCGAGTCCGCGTCTGGCCGAACGAGTGCGTCCAGCGCCTCTGGATCGACGACGCTAAACAACGGTGGAGAGAGCTCGCTCGGTGAGGTCCCTTCTTTCTTCGCCACTGCCTCGAGTACCCGATGCGACGGTCCGTGTGGGATCATTATCCACCGGGACGCTGTGATTGTGCATAACTATTGCTCCCGACAGGGCGTATTTCGCAGCTGAAGTGCGAAAATGTGTGAATAACGCAGTTCGGGCGGTGGCTCGAGCAGTGTCGGGTCGTCATCCGTCCCGCGTGATACAGCGATGGTGTGGATTCACGCGACGCGAACGAAGGTTTACACAGATGGCGGGAGTGGACGAACGCATGAGCGAAGTCGCACTCGACGACGTCGATCGCGGTATCCTGTTTTTGCTCCAGAACGACGCCCGGAACATCACGATCGCCGAGATCGCGGCGGAGGTCGACGTCGCCGCCAGCACCGTCCGTAACCGCATCGAGGACATGGAAGAGACGGGCGTCATCGAGGGCTACTACCCGAAAATCGACTACGAGAAGGCAAACTACCCGCTGCACGTGCTGTTCGTCTGTAGCGCCCCCGCAGACGAGCGCGAGGAGTTAGCCGCCAGCATACTCGATCAGCACGGGGTCGTCGACGTCCGCGAGATGCTCACCAGCAAGCGCAACATCTACATCGAGGTCGTCGCCACAGACACTCGAGATCTGACCGAAATTTCAAACGATCTCGCCAAGATGGGCTTCAGCGTCGAGTCCTCCGAAATCATCACCAACCACTACACCCGACCCTGGGCGGAGTTCGAGTTCGAGAACGACGACGAGTAGCCCGACGTGGAGACTGTCGAATTAACTTAGACGTATGCGAATTTAGCAACTGAGTGGGTGAAAAGTCCGAAAATTACCGCCCTATTACTGCGCTTTACGCAACCCTTTTGCGGATTCGAGCCGTCCGACCGTACGAACAAGATGGGCCGGTAGCACACCATCATCTGTTCGTTCGCAACTATGACCGACCAATCGCCACGCGATCCGACGCTACAGCGGGAGCGTACCACGCTCGACGAACTTTTCGACGTCCTCAGCAAACCCCCTCGACGTCGCATCCTGTCGGCGCTTGCTGAGACGAACTCGAGAGCGGTAACCGAGTTCGTTCCGGGGGAGGTCACCGGCGACGAGCGACGCGAGGACGTCCTGGTGAGGCTGCACCACACCCACCTCCCGAAACTCGACGAGCCGGGCTTCATCGAGTGGAATCCCGATTCGCAGACGGTCGAGCGCGGCCCGCGCTTCGACGAGGTCGTGCCGGTCGTCGAGTTGCTGCTCGACCACCGGGACGAACTTCCCTCGGGGTGGCCGTAGAACGGGGTCCGTTCCGGTGTCACCTACGAGCCGCCCGTTCGGGACCGAGACGTGCCCGTCGACCACCAGTGTCGTGACTACCTGCTCCGACCTGGCTCAGGCGTTGACGTCTTCGATCTGCTGGGTCACGACGATTCGTCCCTTCGGCGTCAACGAGATGCCGTTGCCGTTCTCGAGGATGAGGTCCTT
>LKMK01000017.1 GCA_001563805.1 Natrialbaceae archaeon B1-Br10_E2g2 | reverse complement strand
CGTGCGATTTCGTCTTCGACAGTGGTCGGGTCTCTGCGATCTTGACCGTGTCACCGACCGAGAGCGGCTCGAGCACGCCCGGCACGTGAGCCGGGATGCGCGAGCGACGTTTCATGTACCGATCGTACTTCGGTACGGCAACGTCGTACTCTCGCTCGACGACTACGGTCTTGTCCATGTCCGTCGACACGACGAGTCCCTCGAGGATCTGCCCTCGAACGGGAAGGTCGCCGTAGAACGGACACGTCTCGTAATCGTATTCCTCCGGGTTTTCTGGTTCCGGAGGGGTGTTGACGTCTAGTCCTATTGCCATGGTGAGTCACCACTCGTTTCCGTGCGTCGGGCGGGTTGTGAGAGCAGTCGCGATCCATCGACCGTAACGTAGGCTACGTTCTCGCCAGCACACTCCGAGTCGGCACGCGAATCCGCGTCCGAGTCGGGTTTGGAATCGGCCAGTTTGAACGCAGTCCCCGACTCCTTCTCGAAGTCGGCGGCGTCATCTGTGATTGCGAACTCGAATACCGAGCCCGATTTCGGTACCGTCACCACCCGGGACGTGCCGTTCTCTCGGACCTCTACCTGGAGCGTGTTGGTCGTCTCGAGGACGACCCGCCCTTCGAGACCGACCCGCGACTCGTCGTCGCTCTCGACGACGCGGACGGGTAGGCCGTTGAGTTCGTGTCGTGGCAGTGTCTCGGGTGTCAGCGGCATTGTGTGATCGTTACTCCTCGTCCTCGAAGTCGCCTTCTTCCTGCTGGATCGTCTTGATCCGGGCGATGGTGCGACCCAGTTCGCCGATGCGACCCGGATTCTCCGGGGCCCCACCGGCTGCGAGGACGGACTTCGAGTTCAGCAGCTCGGTCTCGAGTTCCTCGAGTTCTTCCTGCCGTTCGGCGGGCGTCATGTCACGGATCTCGTCGACGTGGACGATCGCCATCAGGCATCACCCTCCTCGTCGTCGGCCGCTTCGGAATCGTCGTCTTCCATTTCGGCGACGAGTTCCTCGGCTTCCGCTTCGACGTCCTCCTCGAGTTCGTCGAGGTCCTCCTCGATCGGCGACTCGTCGGGCGTCTCGACGGGTTCGTCGTCGTCCTCGAGTTCCTCTTCGAGAACCTCCTCGACGACTTCTTCGTCGACCTCGGGCTCGACGGCCTCGTCTTCGGCGGCTTCGGCTCCCTCTTCGGCGGCCTCGGCCTCCTCGGGTTCGCCCTCGAGCAGCTCCTCGACGCCTTCGGCCTCGTTGGCCTCGACGGCGTCGGGGACGAGCTCTTCGGGGTCCATGTCCTCGTGGATCTGGAAGTCGTCGGGCAACTCGGCGTTCGGCGGGATGATCTTCACCGTCACGCCGATCGTGCCGAGTTTCATCACTGCGACGCCCTGACCTTCGTCGACGATCTCCTCTGCGGGTTCGCCGTTGTGCTTGATGTAGCCACGGTTGAACTTCTCGACGCGCGATCGCGCGCCCGTGACCTTCCCCGAGAGGACGATCTCGGCGCCGAGTGCGCCGGATTCCATGATCCGGTCGATCGTGGTGTGACCGGCCTTCCGGAAGTACCAGCCGCGCTCTAAGGCGTTAGCCAGGCGGTCGGCGACGATGCGTGCGTTCAGGTCGGGTTCGTCGACCTCCTGCACGTCGATCTGTGGGTCCTCGAGGTTGAACTTCTCCTCGAGGGCCGTCGTGACCTTCCGGATGTTCTCGCCGCCTTTACCGATGACCATCCCGGGCTTTTCGGCCTTGAGGACGATCTGGGTTCCCATCGGCGTCTTGGCGACCTCCATGCCACCGTAGCCCGCGCGGCCGAGCTCTTCCTCGAAGAACTCGTCGATCTGAGACCGCTGCAGGCCATTCTCGATGAATTGGTGTTCGTCAGCCATTAGTTATCGTCCTCGTCTTCGTCGTCCGTTTCGTCGTCGGTCTGTTCGACGAGCGTCTCGTCGACGTCCTCGACGACGATCTCGACGTCGACTTCCGGCGTGTTCCAGGCCGTCGCTCGGCCCATCGCACGCGGTTTGCGACCGACAGACTCGCCGACCTTGTGCGCTGCGAGGTGGACGATCTCCATCGTCTCACCGTCGAAGCCCTGGTGGTCGGCGTTCGACTCGACGTTCTCGAGCAGGTCGAGAAACGCCTCGGAGGCTTTCTCCGGGTACTTGCCCGCGTCCCAGCCGTCGATGTCCGAACGGTGTCCGGCACCGGTGTTGTGGGACTTGAACGGGATCGAGCGCTCGCCGGCGATGACGGCCTCCAGGTACGCTCGTGCGTCGGCGACAGTCTTGCCTTTCAGTTCGCGAGCGATCTCCTTGCTGTGCTTGTGGCTCATGTGACGCTCCCGGAGCATCGCTCTCGCGGTGGTGTCCGGATCCGCGTCGACCGAGTAGTTGATTCCCATACGTGGATCACTTCAGTGGGACGAACTTGGACGATCGGGTCGCACCGATACCAGCCTGTCCGTGTTCGACGGACGTCCGGGTCAGCTGGAACTCGCCGAGGTAGTGGCCGATCATCTCGGGTTCGACGCGGACGCGCTCGAACGACTGGCCGTTGTAGACGGCGAACGTCAGTCCGACGAACTCGGGCAGGATCGGCATGTCCCGAAGGTGCGTCCGGATCGGGGAGTTTGCCGTCTCCTGTTCGTCTTTTCCGCGGGCCTTCTCGAGCAGCTTCTGCTGTTCGACGGTGAGACCGCGTTCGATACTTCGCCGCTTCCGTGCGGGCAACAGTTCCGCGACTTCCTCGAGCTCCAGTTCCTGCAGCTCTTCGAGCGTGTGACCGCGGTAGGTGAACTCGTCACCCTCACGGCCGGTTCGGTACTCCTGGCTCATTTGTCTCCACCTCGGCCGGTTCGTCGCGAAGAGATGTCACCGACCTTCCGTCCCGGCGGCGCGTTGCGCGAGACGGACTTGGGTTTGCCGGGGTGCTGGCGGCCGCCACCACCGAAGGGGTGGTCGACGGCGTTCATCGCGACACCACGGACGCGAGGCCACTTCGAGCCCCGGGCTCGCATCTTGTGATACTTGTTCCCTGCTTTGACCATCGGCTTCTCCGTGCGACCGCCACCGGCGACGACGCCGATGGTGGCGCGACACTGCGGATCGAGGCGCTTGACCTCGCCGCTTGGAAGCTGGACGACCGCGGCGTTGCGGTCGTGGGTGATCAGGTCCGCGTTGACGCCCGAGGCGCGAGCGAACTTGCCGCCGTCGCCTCGGTTCGCCTCGACGTTACAGACCGGGACCCCCTCGGGGATCTCCGCGAGCGGGAGCGTGTTGCCCGGCTTGATCTCCGCGGAGACGCCGACCTGGATCTCCTCGCCGACGGTGATGCCCTCGGGTGCGAGGACGAGTCGCTGCTCGCCGTCCTCGAACTCGATGGCTGCGACGGGCGCCGAGCGGGCGGGGTCGTGTTCGATGTCGACGACCGTCCCGCGGACGACGTCGTCGTCCTCCGTCTTCTTGTGGTCGAGCTTGGCCTTGTAGCGATGCGATGGGGCGCGGAACGTCGGCGTCCCGCGACCTCGTCGTTGTCCGAGAATGCGTCGTCCCATCGGTTAGAACACCCCGATTCGCGAGGCGACTTCCTGGGCGTCGTCGTCCTCGGACAGTTTGACGGTCGCTTTCTTCTTGCCCTTCATGGTCAGCTGTGTGTTGACGTCGTCGACCGAAACCTCGAAGCGTGCTTCGACGGCGTCGGCGATCTCCGGCTTGGTGGCGTCGGGGTTGACGACGAACTGGAGCTTGTTCTCGAAGTCCATGTCGTTCATCGCCTTCTCCGTCACCAGCGGGTGCTCGATGATGCTGCTCATCGGTCCGCCACCTCCTCGAGTGCGCTCTCGGTCCAGACGGTCAGTCGACCCGGCTGCGTGCCGGGGGCGAGGTCTTCGGCGTTGACCTCGGCGGCCGTCGCGACGTCGGCCCCGGCGAGGTTCCGTGCGGCCCGGGAGGGGCCGGTCTCGCTCGAGGTGACGAAGAGGATCGACTTCGGCGTCTTGTACTTGCGGCCACGGGTAGTCCCCCGGCCGGAACGGACGCTCTTGCCGTCCTCTGCGCGTTCGACGTCGGCGTCGAGTCCGGCTGCCTCGAGGAAGGAGACGACCTCCTTCGTTTTCTCGAGGTCCTCGAACTCGTCGTCGACGACGACTGGCACCTGGGCGTCCTCGTCGAACGCGTGCCCGCGCTCGGCGACGAGGTCGGCGTCCGCGGTCGCCGCGATGGCGCTGCGGACGGCCAGTTTCTTCTCTTTCGTGTTGATCGATTCGGACTGGTCCTTCTCGGCTTTCGGCGGGTGTGCCTTTCGTCCTTTGACGGTCTGGGGAACGCGGCGACCGCGTCCGTTCTGTCGTGGGACGTGGGCCATACCTCGACCGCTTCCGAACGATTCGGCCGGCGTCCGCTTGCCGGCGAACTCGTCGGCACCGTAGGCCTGTTTTCTGTTTGCCTGGGCGACGCGTACGGCGCGGGCGATCAGGTCGGGCCGGTAGTCGGTCTCGAAGACCGACGGGAGCTCGACCGTCCCCGCGTCGTCGCCGTCCAGGTCTCGTACTGTTGCGTCCATGTGTTATCCCTGGTTGGATGCGGTGGAGACGTACCGAACCTCGGGATCGAGGCGCGGGGAGTCTCCGGGTCGGATCGCCGGGCGGAAGCGCACGAGGCGCTTGTTCGGCCCGGGTAGCGAGCCCTTGATCAGCGCGTGCGGTCCATCGACTTCGCCGTAGTTGACGAAGCCGCCGTCGACCGTCGCGTCGTCGCCGTCGCCGATGTCGACGAGGCGCTTGTTCAGTTCCGTCCGCTGGTGGTAGCCGGTCTGACCCTGCTGGGGGACCGTCGACCGAACGCGGGACGGATTCCAGGGGCCGAGGTTACCGATGCGGCGGCGCCAGCCTTGCCGGGCGTGTTTGCCCTTGCGTTTCTGGACGCCCCAGCGTTTGACGGGTCCCTGGGTCCCTTTCCCTTTGGTGACGCCGCTCGCGTCGACGTACTCGCCCGCGCGAAACACGTCGTTCATGACGTGCTCGCCGCCGTCTGCGACGGTCTCGAGGGCGAACTCGACGCGCTCCTCGACGGAGCCGCCGCCGACGCGCGTCTCCATCACGTCCGGTTTCTTCTTCGGAACCGAGGGAACCTCGGCCGGAACCGTGTGCGTGATGACGCGAACGTCGTCGACGCGTCCCTCCTCGAGGAGGCCCCGAAGGTCGTCTTCGGCGGCGTCGGCGTCGTAGTCGTCACCGGGGGTGTCGAGGACGCGCTCGAGTTCGTCGACGAACTCGTCGGTCCAGACCTCGGTGACCGGTTTCTTACCGTATGGCGTATCTTCGTACGCTCGCAGAGCGACGGCGCGCATCGGCGGCGTCTCCACGATCGTCACGGGAACGGTCGTCTCCATTCCCTCGGTCGACGAGTTCGCTTTGTCGTCGACCATCACGACGTGGGTCATGCCGGCCTTGTAGCCCGCGAAGCCCTGGAGCGTCGGCTGTCCATCGTCGTCCGGCCACGAGTTGAAGCGTGGGACCTCGCTGGTCGCACGCTGTCGTGGGCCGAACCCGAGTGAGCCTTTGCGTGGTGCGTTTTTTTGTGGCATTCTATCACGCTCTCAGTGAGAGGGAAGCGAGGGTGGCGAACAGAGCTTCCTCCGTTCGCACGACCTCGCTTCCCTGATCGGGAACCGTGTTCAGCCAGAGGTCGAACCCGTGATCTGTGGGTTCGACTCCGTCCCCGGGAGCCGACGGATCCTCGACGCCGTCCGCGCTGGACGACGCCTGGATGGCCGACGCCTCGATGCCGAGGATATCGGGCAGCCCTCTCTCGGGCGCCCCGAACGCGACGGTCATCCCGTCTCGCTCGACGCGTCCGGCCAACGTCTCGAGCCGTCCCACGGTGAGCGGGTCACCGAAACGGGAGGCGGCGATACGGACGCCAGCGTCCTCACGGCCGAGTGCTGCCTGTAGGTCCGTCCGCTCGACCGACAGCCCCGGAAGGGGCTCGTCGACGAGCTTCGCCCGGACCGGTCGTCGCGAAGAGATCCTGACTGTCACGCGTTCTCCCTCCTCGACCGCCATTTCTGGTGGTACGTTGAGGGAGATCGGGTGTTGCAAGCCGCAATTGACCCGGACGCGATGATCAGGTCCGACCTCGGTCACGATCCCTTGTCTTGACGACCCCGAACCGTTCGATTCGGAGCCGGTCTGTGACGTGGCGCGGAGCGGGGGCAGGATGCCCGCATACTCCAGTTCGTCTCGCTTGCCCCACGCCTCGGTTCGGAGGTATGGGGGCGTCGCGGCGTACCGCAGGACGGTACTGACGAACCCGCCGTCGAATCGCCCGGTTTCGCCCCCCGGATCGGGGTAGACGACCAGGCGATCGACCCGGAAGATCGTCGCCGCGCGGGCGACGTATCCGAGTTTGCGAGTAGCCTCGCGTTTGTCCTCGGCTTCTCGGGTGAGCGACGACGGCACGAGCGCGCTGACGGTCATGCCGAACCGCTTCGACGCCGCGTCACTAGACTGTAGCGATGTGTTGCCGACAGGGTCTTAAAAGGGTAGCGGAATCGATTCCGGCTGGGAGGGCCTCACACCCTCGAATTCGTGGGAAATAGCCACACACTCGTCGCTGGTGAAACGTTCACTCTCCCCTCGAGCGAGCGAGCCGAACCTGTCACTCGAAAACCACACTCGGGCGTCGACTTCGGCGTGGTGTACCGTATCGAAGTCGGACCGATCCGCAACCCTTATACATCCCTCCGGCAGTAGAGTAGAGTGCAGCCAAGCACCAGACGGGCGCTGGTAGTGTAGTGGTATCACGTGACCTTGCCATGGTCACAACCTGGGTTCAAATCCCAGCCAGCGCATATTTCTGCGAGCAACAACGCGAGCAGAAATATCGCTCTTGATTTGAAGCATACTGAGGTTCTGCGAGCGAAGCGAGCATGGTTCTCAGGAGCGGTTCAAATCCCAGCCAGCGCACTTCTACGGCGAACAACTCCGACGAGCACCGCGAAGCGTATGCTCGTCATCGGTGAGCCGTGAAGGTACCTCTGGGGTTCGAATCAGGAAGGAGCTTCGCTCCGACCGTGGTTCAAATCCCAGCCAGCGCAGTTCTGTTGCGAACAACTCCGTGAGCAACAGAACTCGTTCTGGATTTGAAGCATACTGAGGTTCTGCGAGCGAAGCGAGCATGGTTCTCAGGAGCGGTTCAAATCCCAGCCAGCGCAGTTCTGTCGCGAACACCCTCGAGCAGTCACGACACTCACCACTCGAGCGTCAGTTTGGGTTGATCCCGTGGGTGCACACGCGGGAGGCGACAAAATAGCGGAGCCGGTGGTCCATCTGGGCACCGTTCTGGATTCGAATCGGGTCGGTCCGACTGCTGAGGGAACCGCCCGCGACGGCCACTCTCGCCGGCTCGGCACTCGAGTAGGCCCTCGAGTGGAGCGGGGCCTCCTGTACACACGGTGTAACTACGCCATTCGTCGGTCCGAGTGACTGATATGGAACCCGAACCGTTATCGGCCGATTCTATCACGCTCGTCTACCGTTTTCGCCTGCGATTTGTTTTTATAGTTCAACGGACTACGAATCGGTAGACGAACGCAACAAACCGCCCACCATGCAAACGGAACTCCCATCCGACGACACCGCGAACGGTCCCCGGTACGATCAGGCGAACGATCGATACGTCTTCCACCACGACAGCGATAGCACCGCGACGATCACGACGACGGTCGTTCACGCCCTCGCAGCGATCGCCGACACCGACGTCTCTCAGGGGGAGTTCTCCCTCTACGACAGCGTCGATCCGGACGCCCTCGAGCGACTGTTCAGCCCGAAAGCCGACGGCACGGAACGGACGGGCGGGCACGTGGCGTTTACCGCCCTCGACCACGAGATCTACGTCTACGCGAACGGCGACGTCTTCGTTTACCCGCCCACGGACTCCCCTCGCCACGGCCGGTGAGTGGCCCCGCTATCTTCGAGGGGCGGAGACGTCCACTATAGCACCAGAAGAGCGCCGTGTTGCGTGTCCCGACTGACGTGCATGGGCCGGATTTAGGGCCCCGGCCGTCGATAGCCCCTGTTATGACGGCAATTGCACTGTTGAGCGTCGCACCGGTGATCGAAGACAGCATGGCCGAGGAGGTCGCGAACGCGGTCGACGCCCTCGAGGAGTACGACGTCGAGTACGAGACGAACCCGATGGGGACGGTGATCGAGGCCGAGGGGATCGACGAGCTGTTCGCCGCGGCACAGGCGGCCCACGAGGCCGTCGACGCCGACCGCGTGAGCACCGTGTTGAAGATAGACGACAAGCGCACGCGCGAGGCGTCCGCCGCCGAGAAGGTCGAGGCCGTCGAGGACGCCCTCGGTCGCTCACCGACCTCGATGGACGGCTGACCCCTCGAGCGGGACGAACGGCCCTCGAACGGAAAGCGTGGATTCAAGTATGGGCCGGGACTTCGATTCTGTATGCAAGATCAGGGACGCTCTACGCGCAAGCGCACCGGCGGCCGACTGAAGAACGTTCGAAACCGTCGCAAGGCCGAACTCGGCCGACACCCGACCGAGACCGAGGTCGGCGAGCCACGGTTCCGAACCGTCGACGCCCGCGGGAACGACTCGAAGACTCGAGCCCTGGCGACGAACGTCGCGAGCGTCAACAAGGGCGACGAGACCGTCGGCGCGGAGATCGAGAACGTCGTCGAGAACGACGCCAACCCGAACTACGTCCGCCGAAACATCATCACGAAAGGCGCCGTCGTCGAAACCTCCGAAGGCCGTGCCCGCGTGACCTCCCGCCCCGGTCAGACCGGACAGGTCAACGCCGTCTTGCTGGAGGACTGAGCCGTACGGAGTTTCTTTCGGTTCGATCGACGCCCCAGCGACGCGGCTCGCGTTCGAAACTCGGACCGCCCGTCGTCGGTCACTGTCGTATCCCTTTCCCGGTCGTCGATGCTCCCGGTCGTCGACTTCCCCCGTTCAGGGGCGCGGCGCCGCCTTCTGGAGCGCCGTCTCGGCGATGTTACCGCCGTAGTCGACGCTTCGCGAGAGCGAGTCGACGATGAGTCCGAGCGACTGCGCCTGGACGGGGTCGAGATCCCGGAGCATATCGTCGATCGTTCGGGTGTGTTCGTCGATCTCGAGGACGGCTTCACGGGCGGCGTGGCCGAGTCGGTTCGCGTCGGCGGTCTCGTCGGCGAACAGCGCGTCCATCGCCTTCTCGAGGACGTCGGAGGCGTCGTCGTGGAGCGCTGCGAGCGCGTCGGCGACGTCGTCGGGGATCTCGTCGAGTTTCAGCGCGAGATTGCTGATCTTCGCGGCGTGGTCGGCGACGCGCTCGAGCTGTCGGGCGCTCGAGTGAAAGTCGAAGCAGTCCTCACGCGGGACGCCGAGTTCTTCGGCGGCGCGTGGCGAACGAAGCGTCGCACGGAAGATCCGCGAGACGACGAGCCAGAGGCGGTCGACGTCGTCGTCGCGTTCGATGACGTCGTGGGCGATGTCGTCGTCGTTCTCGACGAGGGCAACCACCGCGTCCGCGAGCATCGAGGTCGCGATCAGGCGCATCCGCGAGACGGCGTTGACGATCGACAGCTCCGAGGAGTCGAGCAAGTCCTGGATGACGACGCTGTCGGTCGTCTCCTCCAAGATCTCGACGCCCACGAGACTCTGGGTGGCATCCCGGATCGCCCGACGCTGGTCGGTCGTGATTCGGCCGGCCTCGAGCCGGATGATGTCGAAACCGCTGACGTACATCGTCATGACCGCGCGGGTGAGTCGCTCGCCCTCGAGGTCGGAGACGTCGAGGGTCCCTTCCTGACGGGCGGTCTCGCTCTGTGGCGTCAACAGGAGCGCGTCGTCTTCGGGATACAGCTCGACCGTCGTGCCGGAACTGACGTCGTTGTCGGTCGCCCAGCCTTTCGGAAGCGAGACTGTATATGTCGATCCACCCGTAACCTGTACCTTGCGCGTCTCCATGGAGGTGCTTGGAAGCTCGAGACTATAAATCTGTGAGTATCTATATACCGGCCGCAGCTCGTTCGGCGAGTCCGAGGGGGGCGCTGGGGCCGCTCGCCCATACCGTATCGGACCAGGACTGTGTGATGACAGGTAACATACGTAGGGCTATATAGTGGACATAGCAGGGTATTTAGAGTCGATATCACCACTAGTTGACCGATGGGACACGAGCCGATCACCGACCGGGCCGGCACCCTTTCTCGCCGGCGTTTCACACTCGGTGCCGTCGGAGCAACCCTTTCTGGACTGGCGGGCTGTATTGCGCGGGGGGAAGACAGCGGGCTCGAGGGGTCGATCAGCATCGACGGGAGCAACACGGTGTTCCCCCACGGTGCAGTCGTCGCCGAGGAGTTCCAGTGGCGGAACAACCGCGTCGAGATCTCGGTCCAGGGCTCCGGAACCGGGGCCGGCTTCCAGCGCTTCTGTGAGGGCGAGACGGACATCCAGAACGCGAGCCGGGAGATCTTCGAGGGCGACGACGACAACGAGGCCGTCCTCTGTGAGGCGAACGGGATCGAGTACGTCGGACTCGAGACGGCACTCGACGGACTCGCCGTCTTCGCCCACCCGGACAACGACTGGTGTGACTGTCTGACCGTCGACGAACTCGAGGCGATCTGGGAGTCGGGATCGGACGTCGAGACCTGGAGCGACGTCCGCGAGGAGTGGCCCGACGAGGAGATCGACCTCTACGGTCGCGACCCGGCGTCGGGGACGTTCGATTACTTCACCGAGGCGCTGACCGGCGAAGTCGGGAACATCCGTTCTGACTACTCCGCGAGCGCGGACACCAACGTCATCGTCCGTGGGGTCCGGGGAGAACAGTACGCTCTCGGGTTCGGCGGCGCGGGCTACTACTACGAGAACGAAGACGACCTCAAACTCCTCGGCGTCGACAACGGTGACGGCTGTATCAAGCCGTCCCGGGAGACGGTCGAGAGCGAGGAGTACCAGCCGCTGACGCGGCCGCTGTACACCTACTTCCGGACCGACGCCTTCGAGCGGGACGTCGTCCGCACGTTCGCCCGGTTCTTCTTCGAAGAGATCGACGGCGAGGCGACGGACGCCGACGTCGTCGAGGGTGACGAGACGCTCACCTGGACCCAGTGGGCGGCCCGGCGGGTCGGCTTCTACGGGATTCCGGACGAACAGGTCGCAGCGAGCAGCGAAAAACTCGAGGATGCAATCGCTGAGGTGGGCGAATGAGCTCCGCCGACGAGACGGCCGTCGCGATTACCGGCGAAAGCGGCCCGATGAACGGCCTGAAGGAGACGGCGATCCGATCGGTCTTCTTCTCGTGTGCGCTCGTGACCGTGTTGACGACGCTCGGGATCATCCTCGTGCTCGTCCAGGGATCGATCGGGTTCTTCCAAGAGGTGTCGATCGTCGAATACGTTACCGGTACGGACTGGTCGCCGGTCATCCGCCCGCGCAGTTTCGGCGTCCTGCCACTGATCTGGGGGACGCTGATCATCACCGTCGGCTCCGCGCTGATCGCCATCCCCGTTGGAACGGCGACGGCGATCTACCTGAGCGAGTACGCCGACCCACAGGTTCGAAAGGTCATCAAGCCGACGCTCGAGATCCTCGCGGGGATCCCGACGATCGTCTACGGCTTTTTCGCGCTCTCGTTCATCACGCCGATCATCCAGCGGTTCTTCCCGGAGACGGGGACGTTCAACGCCGCGGCAGGCGCGATCGTCGTCGGGATCATGATCATCCCGATGGTCTCGAGTCTGAGCGAGGACGCGATGAGTTCCGTGCCGGACGACCTCCGGAACGCCGCCTACGGGCTCGGCGCCACGAAGTTCGAGGTCTCGACCAGCGTCGTCTTCCCGGCGTCGCTGTCGGGAGTCATCGCTTCGTACATCCTCGCGCTTTCGCGGGCGATCGGCGAGACGATGGCCGTCACGCTCGCGGCGGGGATGCACCCCCAGATCACCGGGAACCTGCTCGAGCCGATCCAGACGATGACCGCGTACATGGTCCAGATCGGGATCAGTGACGTCTCGGTCGGCTCGATCGGCTACCAGAGCCTGTTCGCCGTCGGATTGACGCTGTTCGCGATGACCCTCGCGATGAACCTGTTCAGCCTCTGGATCAAATCGCGCTACCGGGAGGAGTACCAATGAGCACCGAGACGCCGTTTTCCGAAGGGACCGACGACATCGAGCGTAAACGAAAGATCGGGCAGGCGTTCGTCGCAGTCTGTTTCGCGTCGACGCTCGTCGGCATCGTCGCGCTCGTCGCGCTGATCGCGGACGTCATCTACGAATCCTGGGGGTGGGTTACCTGGGAGTTCCTGACGTACCCGCCGTCGCAGGTCGTCGAGAACTTCCTGCCGGACGGTCGAGGGGCCGGGATCTATCCCGCGCTCGTCGGCTCGATCTTCCTGATCGCGCTCACCGCCGTCTTCACGATCTTCCTCGGCGTCGGCGCAGCGATCTACCTCGAGGAGTACGCCGCCGAGAGCCGGCTGAAGTCGTTCATCGAGGCGAACATCGCCAACCTGGCGGGCGTTCCCTCGATCGTCTACGGGCTGCTCGGGCTGGCGATCTTCGTCCGGGCGATCCAGCTCGGGACCAGCCTCATCGCCGGTGCGCTGACGCTGACGCTTCTCATCCTGCCGATCGTCATCGTCTCGAGCCAGGAGGCACTCCGGGCGGTGCCCGACTCCCAGCGACAGGCGGCCTACGGCGTCGGTGCGACCCAGTGGCAGGTCATCCGCGACGTCGTCTTGCCGCGGGCGCTGCCGGGGATCATGACGGGGACGATCCTCTCGCTGTCGCGGGCGATCGGCGAGACGGCGCCGATCCTGATGGTCGGCGCCGCGACGTCGCTGTTCGTCGCCCCGGACGGGCTCACCAGCCCGTTCAGCGCGATGCCGATGATGATCTTCGAGTGGGCCGGCCACCCCGAGCCGGAGTTCCAGCACGTCGCTGCCGCCGGGATCGTCGTCTTGCTCACGATCCTGTTGCTGATGAACGCGGTGGCGATCCTCATCCGCAACCGGTACGATCCGCGATCGTGACCGAGCGCCGCCGGCGCCGACGAACCGATCGGCCGAGATTACTCGGCCCGAACCGACGACGAATCCAGAACACGTAACTGCATGACCGCCAACAACGAACCAGCCGAAATGACTCCGAATCGACGGGGCCCAGAGTCCGTATCCACGTCCGAGATCGACGAGCGTCGGTCGGCCTCCGCGGCGGCCGACGACGGTCCGCTCGGCTCGCCCCGCGTGTCCAGTCCCGTCATCGAATCCCGCGACCTCGACGTCTTCTACGGGGACACCCAGGCGCTTCACGGAATCGAGATGGAGGTTCCCGAACGCCAGGTGACCGCGCTCATCGGTCCCTCCGGCTGTGGGAAGTCGACGTTCCTGCGGTCGATCAACCGCATGAACGACCTGATCGACGTCGCCCGGGTCGAAGGCGACCTCTACTTCCACGGCAAGAACGTCTACGACGACGACGTCGACCCGGTCGCGCTCCGCCGGAAGATCGGGATGGTCTTCCAGAAACCCAACCCGTTCCCGAAGTCGATCTACGACAACGTCGCCTACGGCCTGCGCGTCCAGGGGAAAGACGACGGCGACGTCGACGAGAAAGTCCGAACCGCCCTCGAGCAGGCGGCGCTGTTGGACGAGGTCGAAGACCAGCTCGACGAGAGCGGCCTCGACCTCTCCGGTGGCCAACAACAGCGCCTCTGTATCGCCCGCGCCATCGCTCCCGACCCGGAGGTCGTCCTGATGGACGAGCCGGCCTCCGCGCTCGACCCCGTCGCGACCTCGAAGATCGAAGACCTGATCGACGACCTCGCCGAGGAGTATACGGTCGTCATCGTCACCCACAGCATGCAGCAGGCGGCCCGCATCTCCGACAAAACGGCCGTCTTCCTCACCGGCGGCCACCTCGTCGAGTTCGACGACACGGAGAAGATCTTCGAGAACCCCGAGAGCCAGCAGGTCGAAGACTACATTACCGGCAAGTTCGGCTGAGAGTCGAGAGACGGTTCAGCGGTCGGGCAGCTCTTCGGCACGCTCGAGGTCGTGACGGACACGTCAGCGACCGCGGCGATCACAGCGCCCCGAGCGTCGCGACCACGAGGACGTACAGCACGAGCCCGACGAGAGCCCAGCGGACGGGCGTGACGTTCCACAGGAACCGAAGCGGCGTGTCGTCGATCACCCGTTCTCGAGGGGTTCTCGGCTTCCTGCGGATCGCGACCTGTGGCGCGGCGAAGAAGCCGGGCCGGACGGGCGCATCGAGGCGGCGCGTCGAGAGGTCGTGGATCTGGATCCGACCGGTACCGACCAGCTCGTCGTACCCACACTCGGGGACGCGTTCGGCGACGAGCCCGGCACACGGTTTACAGAGGGTAAGGTGGTCGGGTTGAGCACCGTCGCCGCCTGCGGGCGGCTCGAGCCAGGCGACGAGGTCACTGGGATCCGACCGCTCGACGCCACAGCGGCTACAGCAGTGGTCGTTCGGCTCGCGCATTCGGGCGACCGGATCGGGCGCGTCCGGCGCCGGAAACAGCGGCGCCTCGTCGCGAACGTCGTCGAACGATCTGTTGCGCTGGTGGATCACGCCGTGACAGGGCCGACAGAGCGTCACGAGGTTCTCGAGGGCGTCCGGGCCGCCGGCCGCCCGCGGGATCACGTGGTGGGCCTGCAGGGTCCGGCCGTCGGCGCCACAGCGCTGGCAGGCGTAGCCGTCCCGGCGAAGGGTCGCGGACCGAAGCTCCTCCCACCCCTCGCCGTAGCCGCGTCGGTCGGGACGGTTCTCGGGGTCGCCTCCCATCGATCCACACTGTGACCTTCGAGACGAAAGTTCCATCGGCGACCGGGTGTACTCGAGGTGAGTACGAACGATGTGGTCGCGGTCGAGGTGAGTGCCGTCGGGGTGGCGGGGAAATCGCCGGTGTCGACTGCGCTCGCGGCGACCCGTCGGCACCGATCCCCACCCCGGTCCGGAGCCGAAACTAACTGGACCACGATGCCGGCCACGCAGTCAGTTTCATAGCAGTGGCTGCAGATAGCTCGAGTATCAGGCTGGCTTGCTCCCATGGCACATCGAGACGACACCGACCGCGTCCTGGCGAGCTGTCGCTCGTGCGAGGCCGTCTACGCGGCCCGACAGTGGCCCGACGGCGACGTTCGACTCATCGGCCAGGAGGGCTGTGAGTGCGGTGCCACCGAGTTCGACGTCCTCTCCAAGGCCGACGTAACGTCGGATCGAGACGAACCCGGTCCCTCGAGCGGCGTCGGCGACGAGTGACCACTCAGGCCGGGGCTCGGGGTCGGAGCCGGGTCGATCCCCCGCGGCTCAGATCGACTGGCGGTAGCCACACTGCGGACAGACCAACATGCCGTCCGTGATCAGCAGGTAGCTCCGCTCGCACCTGGTGCACACACAGCCGATCGAGACGTCGGCTTTTCGAGCGACGCCACAGAGCGTGTTCTGGAGCAGCCGTACGCGCCGATCGGTCGCCTCGAGGCGCTCCTCGAGTCGCTCGAGCCGATCGGACGTCCGTCGCTGCTGGTGTCTCGCGGGTCGGAGTCCGGGGTCCATAGAACGGGTACGTCGCCAGCGATGAAAACGGACGCGCCTCTCAACCAGTCTGACGGTCCGTGGTGCCGTCAGAACCGAGCTGCTGGAGAAGACGACTCAGGTCGCTACTCGTCCTCGAGCGCCTGCCAGGCGAGTCGCGGGTTGCGCGCCGCGGTCGTCTGGTCGATTCGACGTGCGGTCGTCCGCTCGGGTGCGGACTCGAGCGTCTCGTCGGATTCGGTCGTAACGGCGTTGAACGCGGCGGCCAGCCGATCGAGGGTCGCTTTGCTCTCGATCTCGGTGGGTTCGGTCATCAGCGCCTCGGGGACGATCTCGGGCCACTTCGTCGTCGGCGGGTGGACGCCGAAATCGAGCATCCGCTTGGCGACGTCGGCGGCGTCCTGCTCTCCGGCGCTCGCGACGAACTCGTGGTGGAACGGCCCGTAGGGTACCTCGTAGTCGATCTGGGAGGCGAGATAGTTCGCGTTGAGTACGGCCTTCGCGCTCGCGTCCGTGAGTCCCTCGTCGCCGAGCCGTGCGATGTAGGCGAACGTCTTCACGAGCACGAGCCAGTTGCCCTGGAAGCCGTGGACCTTCCCGATCGTGTGCTCGGGGTCGAACAGTTCGTAGGTCGTCTCGTCTGCGTCGGACTCGGCGTCGTCCGCCTCGCGAACGCGAGGCGACGGCAGGAACGGCGCGAGTTCGTCGACGACGCCGACCGGACCGGCACCCGGTCCACCGCCGCCGTGTGGGGTCGCGAACGTCTTGTGGACGTTGTAGTGCATGACGTCGAAGCCCATGTCCCCGGGACGTGCCCGGCCGAGCAGCGCATTCAGGTTCGCGCCGTCGTAGTAGAGTAACCCGCCGACGTCGTGGACCATCTCGGCGATCTCGGCGATGTCGCGTTCGAACAGCCCGAGCGTGTTCGGATTCGTGAGCATCAGCGCCGCCGTATTCTCGGAGAGAGCGGCCTCGAGGGCCTCGAGGTCGACCCGGCCGCCCTCGTCGCTGGGCAGCGAGACGACGTCGTAGCCGCCGAGGGCGGCGGTCGCGAAGTTCGTCCCGTGGGCGCTCTCGGGGATGATGACCTCGTCACGGTGGCTCTCGCCGTTGTGGTCGTGGTAGGCCGCGGCGACGCGGATGCCGACGAATTCGCCGGCGGCGCCCGCGGGGGGCTGCAACGTCACGGCGTCCATGCCGCCGATCCGTCCCAGGTAGTCCTGGAGCCGGTACATGAGCTCGAGAGTTCCCTGGGTCGACCGTTCGGACCGGTCCGGGTGAACGGCTCCGCTCGGCAGCGCGGCGACGTCCTCCGTGAACTTGGGGTTGTACTTCATCGTACACGAGCCCAGCGGGTACGGACCGGTGTCGATCCCGTAGATCATCTGCGAGAGCCGCACGTAGTGGCGAGCGAGTTCGGGTTCGGAGAGGTCTGGGAACTCGAGGGCCTCCCGGGTGAGGTCGTTGGGAAGTGGACTCTCCGCGTCGTCTCCGTCGATCTCGACGCGGGTGAGGTCCTTCTCGGCGAGCAGGGGTTCGTAGTGGCCGTCCTCGACGAACCGGGCCTGATCGTACCGGACCTGATTCTCCGATGGGTCGCTCATCGAACCACCTCCTCGAGCGCCGCGACGAAGCCGTCGAGTTCGTCGTCCGGAACGCCGGCCACACAGACCTGGATCTCGTGATCGTCGACGGCGTGGACCGCGAAGCCTCGCTCCTCGAGGTCGGCGACGACGACCGACGCCGGCCCCTCGACGCGGACGACGAATTCCCGGAAGTGTCTGCGGTCGTGAACGGGTGCGCTCGCACCCGCGAGGTCGTCGACGCGGTCGGCGAGGGCCTCGGCACGGGTGACGCCGCGTTTCGCGAGGTCGACCATCCCGCTCGGACCGAGCACGGCGGCGTGCATCGCGCTCCGGAGGGCGACCCAGGCCTGGTTCGTACAGATGTTACTCGTCGCTCGCTCGCGGCGGATGTGCTGTTCGCGGGTCTGGAGCGTGAGGGTGTACGCCCGTCGGCCGGTGGCGTCTTCGCTCACGCCCACCAGCCGGCCGGGAACCTGTCGCAGGTAGTCCTCGCGGGTCGCAAAGAGGCCCAGTCCCATCCCGTAGCTGGTCGGCAGGCCGAGGACGCTCGCGTCGCCGACGACGACGTCCGCGCCGACGTCCGCCGGCCGCTCGAGCAACGAGAGGGCGATCGGATCCGTTCCCAGGACGAACATCGCGTCCACATCCGTCGCGAGCTCGCCGACGGCCCCGAGGCGCTCTTCGATCGTTCCGCGGACGGTCGGGTTCTCCGCGTAGACCATCACCACGTCGTCGTCGACGGCGTCCTCGAGCGCGTCGAGGTCGACGTTCGCGTCCGCGGTCGGGTACGTTTCGATCTCGAGGTCGGTGCCGGCGACGTAGTTCTCGAGGGTGCTTCGTCGGCCCTCGAGCAGCAAGTCGGGGACGAGCACGCGATGGCCGCTGACGCTTCGGACCCGATCCGCGAGCGTTGCGGCCTCGCCGAGTGCGGTCGCCGCGTCGTACATCGAACAGTTCGCGATCTCGAGGCCGGTCAACTCGACCAGCAGCGACTGGTACTCGAAGAGCACCTGCAGGAACCCCTGAGAAACCTCGGGCTGGTACTGGGTGTAGGAGGTGAGAAACTCCGATCGATCGGCGAGGTGGTCGACGAGCGAGGGGACGTAGTAGCCGTAGTGGCCTCGCCCGAGCAGCTCGGTTAGCTCGTCGTTTCGATCCAAAATCGAACGAACCAGTCGCCGCGTCTCCCGTTCCGTCCGCGAGTCGATCCCGAACTCGTCGTCGAACTGTACCTCGGGCGGAATGTCGAAGAGGTCGTCGGCCGTGTCGACGCCGACCGCCTCGAGCATCGCCGCCCCTTCCTCGTCCGTGTGGGGGGCGTACGGACTCCCCGTGTGCTGTGATCCGTGCATGGTTACGCTGTATCTCGACCGGTAAGCGCCTCTTCTCCCCTCCCGCATCGAGTACGGGATTCGATTTGAGACACGATACCAGATGCTTATGGCTAGGGGATAATTAACGCACCCGTTCCCGTGCGTGACTGCCGCTGATCCATCGTCGGTCCGAGTGCTACTCACTCGCTGTAGGCTCGCGTGCCCCGGATACGACTCGAGGCCACCACTCAGCCGCCGGTCTGATCGCGGCTGGTCTTCGTGGTGCCCTCGGACGCGTCGGCGACGGTTTCCTGTGACGACTCGCTGTCGGCCTCGTCGGCGCTATCTTCAGGAGACGGCTCGGTATCGCCCTCGTCGGCGGCGGATCCGTCGGCGTCCTCGAGGTCCGGTTCCTCACCTTCGTCGGTCGTCCCGTCGATGGTCGGTTGCCCCTCGCCGGTCTCTCCGTTCTCACCGTCGGAGCCGGTCGCACTGATTCCGGTCTCAGGATCGGTGTCGACCGCCGGCTCAGCCCCGGGCTCGCCCGCGTCCCACTCCTCGCCGAGCGTCCGGGCCCGCTCTCGAGCGACGACGTCGAGGGTGATCTTCGCCCCGCCGAGGACGACCGGACCGATGAACAGGCCGACGGCGCCGAAGACGACGATGCCGCCGAAGATCCCGAGGACGACGATCGCTGAGTTGAACGCGGTCGACTGACCGATCAGTGCGGGTCGGAGGTACGTATCGGAGGCGCTGACGAGCGAGCCGTAGACGACGAGCGCAACTGCGGCACCGGGCTGACCGACCGCGAGGAGATACACCGACACGGGTACCCAGACGCCGAACGCACCGACGAGCGGGAGCAACGCGAGCACGAACGTGGCGACGGTGAGGAAGACGACGGCAGGCACGTCGAGGACGACCAGGCCGAGTCCCAGCAGCACCGCCTGGATGCCTGCGACGGCGACGTTGCCGACGACCGACGCCCACATCAGCTGATCGAGCTTTCGGTACAGTTCCCGCTGGACGTGATCTTCGATCGGTGAGATCCGGTAGGACCACGCAATCAGCCGATCGCCGTCCCGAAGGAGGGCAAAGAGCACGAACAGCGTCACGGTCAACCCGATCAGGATTCCGGGCAGTCCACTGACGAACTCCATCGCCGTCGTCGCGAGTCCCTGAACGCCCGTGGCGATCGGCTCCTGATAGGTCTGGTAGACGTCGACGAGGTCCACCTCGTATCCCGTCGTCTCGATCCGTGACTCGATCGCCTGGACGTCCAGACTCCCCTCCTGGAAGGCCGTGGCAACCTCGAGGGCCTCCCGCAGCGCGATCGCGAGGACGTACGCGAGCGGGAGCAGGATCGCGAGGACGGCGACGGCGACGAGTATCAACGCGGCGCCCATCGAGCCGACGACGGGCTCGAGGCGGTGCTGGGCCGGCATCAACACGTACGCGAGGACCACCGCGAGCAGGACGTACTGGAGATAGGGAAGCACGACGAGCAGGCCGAAGACGACGCTCACGATCGCGAGCGCGGTCATCGCGCTTCGCTCGGAGAGCCAGCCCGGAAGGCCGAGACGATCCGCCATGGGACCCGTTAGGACCCCCTCACCAATGACTCCACTGCCGCGGTGGGCCGACGTGCGAGTCGATTGGACTGGCAGTACGCGAACGTAGACCGATGGGTTCGGTCCGGCAGGAGCGTCGAAAACTGGGTGGGGGCAGGAGCGTCGAAGACAGGCTCGATGGGCAGGCGTCAGTCTTTCAGCAGCGGTCTCGAGGAGTTGGTGACGACGAGGATGCTGCTCGCGGCCATCGCGAGCGCCGCCAGCAGGGGATTGAACAGCCCCGTGACGGCCAGCGGGATCGCGACGGCGTTGTAAAAGAACGCCCAGCCGATGTTCCCCTTGACGCGTCGATCGGTCGCCCGTGCGAGGTCGAACACCGTCTCGACCGACCCGAGATCGTCGTCAACGAGTGCGACGTCTGCCGCGTCGGCGGCCATCGCGGTGCCGCCGCCCAGCGCGATCCCGAGGTCCGCCGTCGCGAGCGCGGGGGCGTCGTTCGTCCCGTCGCCGACCATGACGGTCACGCCACGGCCCCGGAGGCGGTCGATCGTCTCGGCTTTCCCCTCCGGCGGCACGCCGGCGAACACGCGGTCGACCGCCGGGTGTGCTCGAATTCGGTCCGTCGCCCGCTCGTCGTCTCCCGTCAGGACGACGACCTCGGTGCCCGTCTCCGAGATCGCCGACAGCGTTTCGTCCCACCCCTCACGGAGGACGTCTCCGACGACGACGATACCCTCGGCGACGCCGTTCCGGCCGACGGTGACCGGGACGCGTCCCGTCTCCCGACGCTCGTCGATCTCCCGCGCGAGCGCGCCGGGGACCTCCCACCCTCGATCCCGGAAGAGGTCGGGGTGGCCGACGAGGATCTCGTCGCCGTCGACCGTCCCGGCGACCCCGTTTCGGTGGCTCTCGAACGCGTCGATGCGGTCGTCGACCGCCGGTGAGTCGTCGTCCGCGTCGGCCTGGACGGCGTCGACCGCGCCGCCATCGGCCAGGGCGCCGGTCGGCCGTTCGTCGGCGATCGCCCGCCCGATCGGGTGGGCCGACCGAGACTCGAGCAGGGCCGCCTGCTCGACCAGTCCGTCGTCGACGCGACGCTCGACGACGCTCATCTCGCCGGTAGTCAGCGTCCCGGTCTTGTCGAAGACGATCGTGTCGGCCTCGCGAACGCGCTCGAAGACGCTGTCGTCGAAGACCACGATCGATCGCTCGAGGGCGTCCCGGATGCCGGCGGCGACGGCCATCGGCGTCGCCAGCCCGAGCGCACAGGGACAGGAGACGATGACGACGGTGAGCCCGACGAGCAACGAGGCGGCGAACCCGGTCCCCAGCACGAGGTGTGCGACCGTGACGACGACCGCGAGCGCGAGCACGAGCGGGACGAAGATGGTCGCGAGCTTGTCCGCGAGCTTCTGGATCCCGTGGCTCGTGCTCTGGAGGTCCCAGACGAGTTCCGTGATCCGATCGAGCGTGCTCGTCGCGTCCTCGCCGACGCGAACCGTGAGGGCGCCGTCTTCGACCATCGAGCCGCCGACGACTGGATCGCCGGCTGTCTTCGTTACGGGCAGCGATTCCCCGGTGACGACCGCCTCGTCGACCGCCGCTTCGCCGTCGAGGACGTCGCCGTCGATCGGGATCCGTTCGCCCGTCCGGACGCTCACGCGGTCACCCGGCTCGAGGTCCCCCACCGGGACCTCCTCGTGACCGTCGCCCTCGAGGCGACGAGCGGCCTCGACCTGGACGGACGTCAGATCGGAGAGCCGCTCGGTCGCCTCCGCTTTCAGCGTCGACTCGTAGTAGCCGCCGATGGTGACGACGACGACGACCGCGACGGTCACGTCGTAGAAGACGTGGGGCCCCCCGACGACGATCGAAATCGTGCTGTAGAGCCACGGGCCGACGGCCGCGATGGCGACCAGCAGGTCCATGTTCGGCGACCGGGACTTGATGCCGACGTACGCCCCCTGGAGGATCGGCCGGCCAGTGAAGACGAGGATGATCGTCGTCAGCGCCGCGATCATCAGATAGAACGGCGTCGCCAGTTCGCTCGCCAGCGTCGCCTCGAAGAACTCCATCGTTCGCTCGTCGTAGAACCACGCCCCGAAGTACGTCGGGTAGATGATGACCAGATACTGCAACATCACCATCATCCCCATGAGGACGCCGACGGCGAGTCGCGCCATCTCCCAGTCGTTGGCCTGTCGGCGGCTGAAGGCGTCGTCCCGGTCGTAGGCGCTGTAGCCGAGCCCGCTGATTCGCTCCTTTAGCTCCTCCGGGGAGATCGTCTCCGGGTCGTGGTCGATCCGTACCGTATCAGTCACGTAACTCGAACTCGCGGCGCTGACCCCGTCGCTCGCCGTCGCGACCGACTCGATGAAGGCCTCACAGCTCGCACAGTACATCCCGTCGACCTCGAGAAACGTCGTCTCGTGGCCGGGCGCTCGCTCGCGGTCCGTTGACGATTCGGACGCTCGCGCTCGGATGTCCGCGGCGTCGACCTCCTCGACGTCGCCCAGCACGTCGTAGACGTCTCGACAGCCGGCACAGCAGAAGGCGTTGCCGTCGTCGACGACGCCGCTCCCCTCGACCGGGAGGTCACAGAGCGTGCAGCCGCCG
>LKMK01000136.1 GCA_001563805.1 Natrialbaceae archaeon B1-Br10_E2g2 | reverse complement strand
TTTCGTCTGCCGTAAACGCGACTCCAGCGTCGGTGACCGCCTCGTCCCCGATCTCTCCGGTGGGGTCGACCCCCGATTGAAGCCAGTCGATCTTTTCAGCGTCGGTGTCGTACCCGATCACGTCGAACCCGGCGCGATCGAACTCCTTCGCAAGCGGGAGCCCGACGTACCCCAGTCCAACGATACAGACCGTAGTGTTGGCGACCGGCTCGATCGAATCGAGTCGATGACTCGTGAGGTTTCGGTTGTTTGCCACGCGTTTCACCCTCCGCTAGGTGTTCGCCTGTTGATCGGATGCTTGTCAGAACAGGAGTGACAGAGTGCATATCCCCCTTCGTTCATGTCTGCTGTGAGCGTGGCGGAGTCGACTCAAAAGGGCGGAGCATCGTTACGACGATTAAGACGCCCCAACGATTGGAGGGTACGAGTAAAGATAGCGTGTGCCCCAGAAGTAGCCCCGGTCGGTCGCTGCGACGGTAGCAACGTCTCATACGCATCAGTTTCAGGCGGTGTCAGTACTCGCTTACGTGGGATGCACACTCTGTCTCCGGACCATACCGGACCGTATCAGACGGCTGTACCGTTTTCCGAGGTCACGTGGACGACGTGGTCTGCGCTTTCGACCGTCAACTCCTCGGGGACGTCGTCGAGATACACGACCCAGACGAACCGAACCTCACCCTCGGACAGCGCCTCGAGTTCGTAGCGCTCGAAGGCCTGCTCGCCGTGGTCCAGTGACACCTCCGTCCGGTCGCGTTCCTGCTGGTCTTCGACGGTGAGTTCGTCGCCGTCGGTGTCGATCGACTGTTCGACCAGCGCGACGGTGTAGGTGACCGGGCGCTGCTCTGAGTTGTCGACCGTCAGGATAACCTCGTCGTCGCCTTCGAGTTCCGCCGGGTAGCCGTCGGCGACCAGTTCGCCCTCCTGTTCGGTCAGCAGTTGGACCGACGTGTACTCGTCTTCGGCCGGGAGCACCGCAGCAGCGTAGCCGACGCTTCCGGCCGCGAGGAGAACGGAGAGGACGAGCAGCCCCGTCAGCGCCGCGTCACCTCGGCCAGTCGGTCGAACTGCCGCCGCGAGGCGACTCGCCCACCGCCTGTACGGGATCCGGAACCGATCCGCGGGCGCGAGTCGCCGCCGTCGAGCGGTTGCCACGGCCACCAGCGCGACCGTGATCGCCGACAGGGCGGCTGCGACCGGAATCAGGCGAATGCCCCACTGGGTGTTGGCCAGAAACAGACCGACGAAGGGGACGACGACCACGCTGAGACCGATCGAGAGTGCAATCCGTTCGCCAGTCGTGATGCCGTCACCGCCGTCGGTACGGGCCCCGCCGACAGCCGGGTTCGACCCGCGGTCCGGATACAGGGCCGCGATCACCACGTAGCCCGGAACGAACAGTAGAAACGCAATCACCAGCGGATATCGGAGCCACGTCTCCCGGACCACCGGCGCGAACAACGAGACGTTGAGCAGACCCGTCGCCACGAGCACCGCCACGAGGTCGGCCGGGACCACCCGGAAACTACCGCTCGAGCTACCCTCACCCGGAGCCATGGGTCGGTGCTACCGGAAGGAGCCTCAAAAGTCGGCCGGACAGTGATCGTGACTGTCTCCGTTCGCTGATAGTTTTTCCGCACCATACAGACCGGCTGCTTCCGTCGTCGAAAGCCATCGGACGGCTCCGTCAGAGTCGTCGGTCGCGACCGATTCAATCGGTCGACCGTCGGGGTTCTCGGACCCGTAAGCGTGGCCTACCGCGCCGAATTCCGTTGTACCGTCGACAGATTCAACTGTCGGATCCGCGTTCGCACGGGCGATGACAGTGCGCCGGCAACCGGAGTTGGGAACGGAGACCGAGATGCGACGGAGTCGGCTCCCGATCGACGTCCACGTATGACCGGCGGCGACGCCGACGGGGAGGTTGCTTCACTCGACACCTCACCCGGTACGTCGACCGGAGCCGAGGTTCAGGCAGAGCGACGGATACCCGATCGGCGTCGATCCTCGACGGGACGCGTTCGTGGGTCCACCCGAACGATTCTCACCGCTGGTTTCGGCGTCATCGGCGTGCTGGCGATCGTCGGGGGCCTCGTTTTTGTTGGATCCAGGGAGGTACTGTTTACCCTCGCGGCTGCGGGGTTATTCGCGAGCCTGTTGAGTTTCGCGCTGGCACCGACCCCACGGATCTCCGCCACCGTCGCCGAAGGTATCTACGAGGCGACGGCCACGAACGGGTCGGCCCTCGTCGACGGCCTCGGCGTGGAGGGTGAGGTGGTCTACGTCCCGACAGACAGTTCAAGCGCCCGTCTCACCGTCGCTGTTCGCGACGATACCCCGGAAGCCGGAACGATCCACCCCCTCGCCGACGGAGCGGACGGACTCGTCCTCGAGCCGACCGGCGCGGGACTGTACCGGGAGTTCGAGCGACTGCTACGGACGGAGGCGCCCTCCGAACCGGAACCGCTCGCGGCGGCGCTGGCCGACGGCCTCGAGAACGGACTGGAACTCGTCTCGGCTGCCGAACCGGCCGTCGACGTCGAGCAGGGAACGGCGACGGTTACGGTCACGGAACGCGTCCTCGGTCCGGTCGACCGGTTCGACCACCCGGTTGCCTCCTTTCTCGCGGTCGGCTTCGCGGCCGGACTCGACCGGCCGATCACGCTCGAAGTAGATCGTGGGGAGTCCCCGGAGACCTGGCACGTTACGTGTCGGTGGCAAAGCGAGCGGGAGTGAGCCACAGGACCGCCAATCCGGTGTTCGCCGCGCTCCGCTCAGCCGGCGCCACCGGCCCACAGCTCGAGACCGCGGCGGACGACGAGGAGTGCAAAGCCGACCAGTCCGAGAGCGACGAGCACCCGGGCTCGATCCCGCCAGCGCGGGCGAACTGCGACCGGTGCCGACAGGTCGTAGCCGACGAGCAGCCCCAGGATCGACACCAAAACGAACAGCTCGGTGGAGTGGGCTCCGATCAGTACCAGCCCGAACACCGTCGCGACCATCCATGCGGCCTGCCAGCGGACGAACCAGGGCCAGTTGCGCGCGGTCATCGATCGCCCTTCCTCGAGCAGGGTGGTAAAATGAGGGGGTGAGTATCGGTGTCGGTGTCGAATGCTCGCAAGTAGGCGTGGACACGGACACCGATCGGCCGCGGTTACAGGGTAACGTTCGGGCGCTCGGGCCACAGCCAGAGCTGAAGATCGTCGAAATCGACGTGCTGGTCGACCGGAGAGCCCCAGTCACCGCCGAAGTAACAGACGAACCACAGCGACTCGACGGCGATGTCCTCGTAGCCGGGGTCACGCATGTAAAGATCGTCGATGGCGATCGACAGTTCGCCGTCGACCCAGCCGAGAAAGGTGCCGTCCGGCTCCCCGGCCTCGTTGACCTCGACGAACTGGTCGAGCTGGTGCCACGCCCCGGCCTCGAGCGGGTCGCTCCACCGAGGGTGGTCGCCGTACTCGCTTGCAGCGTCGGCATGGTAGATTTGCGTCCCGAGCGCAATCGGGCCCGCACCCTCGGGGTGCCGGTCGGGTCGGCAGTTGAACAGTCGTGCCGACCACCCGTTCGTGCCGTCGGCTGCCCGCCCTCCCCATCCACCCTGGTCTGCCTCGTCGAGCCCGTTGAATCGCGAGGCGAAGCCGGGTAGCTTGGTCCCGCCGAGGCCGTCCTCGTGAAACTCCCACCCCTCGGGAAACCGGACCCACGTCCGGAGGTGTGCGGCTTCGGGTTCGAAACCGTACAGCTCCTCCATGAACAGATCCATCGTCACGCCATACAGGTCGTCCGCTGGCCAGGTGACGCGGAACGCGACGTCGGAGTGGTCGTCTTCGATCCGCTGGTCGTAATCGTCGTAAAACACGGTGAACTGTTCGTCCCACCCATCGTCGAACGGGAGGTAGTCGTACTGGTCTGCGGTATCGACGAGCTCATCGAGCCCCGGGACGTCCTCGTAAGTCAGTTCCGGATCGGCATCGTACGCGTCGCCATCCGGATCGGCATCGTACGCGTCGTCATCCGAATCTGCTTCCTCCGGCGATGGTTCCGACTCGCCGTCCGACCCTGGACCCGAACAGCCGGCGAGTGCGGTGACCGACGCCGCAGCGAGGAACGTACGTCGCCGCATAGGGGAGGCTCAACACCGCGATCAGTAAGTCGCTTTGGTCGGCGGGTGCTGAGTGTCTGCCGAACACAATGGTAACCTCATATTAGACTCATCACCACCTCGGCGTCGACGACCATTCCGGGATTCGCACCCGGTTCTCGGCAATTTTCGCTGGTCGTTCTGGCCGCCGGACGTACTCGATCACCTCCTGTGAAACTCCAGCAGACCGATCTCTCGAGCGAGGTCAGGGGGTCTCTTTCCACAGCCACAGTTCGAGGTCGTCGAAGAGCATCTCCTGGTCTGTCGGCGAGCCCCAGTCGCCGCCGAAATAAAAGACGGCCCAGAACGTCTGAATCCCGATGCGATCTCCGTAGCCAACGTCACGGACGTAAAAATCGTCGATCTCGAGCGCGAGGTCGCCGTCGACCCAGGTCCGGTAGCTGCCGTCGGCGTCCCCGGGCGTGTTCAGTTCGACGTACTGATCGATCCGGTGCCAGCGGTCGGTTTCGAGGCCGGTGTTCCAGCGTGGGTGATCCCCGTGTGGTCCACCCTCGCCAGCGTGATAGATCTGGGTTCCCATCCCGATGGGGCCGTTGCCGTCCGCGCGCTCCGGGCGGGCGTTAAACGGGCGGGTCGACCAGCCGTTGGTCCCGTCGGAGGGACGGCCCCCGTAGCCGCCGTCGAGCGACGGGTCGTGGTCGCCGGTCTGGTAGGTTCCGGCGAAGCCGGGGAGCTTGGTCCCACCCAGCCCGTCGGGATGGAACTCCCAGTCGTCGGGGAAGTACATCCAGTACCGAACGTGGCCGGCGTCGGGCTGGTAGCCGTGGTGATCGAGCATGTGGTACTCCATCGTCGCCCCGTAATACTGCCCGGTCGGCCAGGCCACCCGAAGGACGTCCGTACCGCGGTCGTCGTCGGCTACGGTCTCGAGGATTCCCGCCCCTGTATTCGTGAACCAGCGCTCCCACCCGTCGTCGAACGCAATGTGGTTGTGATCGTCAGCGTTCCCGAGGGCAACGTCGGTCTCCTCGAGTTCGTCGTCGGCGGTTATCGATCGGCTACCCAGTCCGACTCCGGCTGTCGTCGCCACCGCACCGCCGATCAATCGTACGTACGAGCGTCGGGAAACGGCGTCACTAACTGTTCGGTTTTCCGTCAGTTTCGATCGGTTATCAACCATTACCGAGCGCCCCTCGGAGTAATACCATTATAAGCCTTATCTACCAGAAATGTGTAGGAAATAGCGATTATGTCTCGAAAAAGTACAAGAACGATGAATGCTCACCCTGGCCTACGGCCTCCGGATCAGTATTATTGGCCGGTGTTAATTCGATGTTGCCCACCGGCGTCACATTCAGCGGACGGCAATACCGTATTTTCGAGCCAGGGAGTGTGAGGCTCGCGACTCGAGTGGGTGTCGCATTTCGAGCAATCCTCGTCGACCGACCGTACACTGGTACCGGAAACGTTCGGGGGCGCTACCGAAGAAACCGTCTGCGTAGCGTCCGGACGCTTGTAGGTCGAGCCTGACGCTCGAAACCGAGGGGAAGGGTTTTACAGCCACTCGAGGAGGCCGGCGATTATGGTCTCCAGTTCGCTCGAGGCGGGTGCGGAACTCTACAGGCGATACGGCCTCTCCGAGTTCGTTCGAGCGATCAAACGGTTTGCACTTCGCGAAACGTTCGGTCTCTGGCAGCGGCTCGGAGTCCACGTCACACCGGTCCACTTCTACCAGCCGATTCCTGACACTCGAGAGATCGGTGACGTCTGGAACCGACCGCGATCCGAGTCGCTCCCGGGAATCGACCTCGACCCGGAGCCCCAACTCGAGTGCCTCGAGCGGTTCGCCGCCGAGTACGCCGACGAGTACGACACCTTTCCTCGACGTGAATCGGCGCGAACGACTCAGTATCAGTACTACCGCGACAACCGCCAGTTCGGCACTCTCGACGCAGAGATCCTCTATTCGATGGTTCGCGACCGAAATCCCGACCGGATCGTCGAAGTTGGGTCGGGTCACTCGACGAAGTTGATCGCACAGGCGGTGCGCGAAAACGATGGGGAGTGTACGTACACCGTCGTCGATCCGTATCCTGACAGGACGGTCCGAAGCGGTATTCCCGGTGTCTCGAGGCTACTCAAACGGAAGGTACAGGACGTTCCGCTCTCGCTGTTCGAGAGGCTCGGTGGTGACGATATCCTGTTTATCGATTCCTCGCACGTCCTGGCGATCGGTAGTGACGTTCACTACGAGTATCTCGAGGTGTTACCCCGGCTAAACGAGGGTGTCGTGGTCCATCTCCACGATATCTTTCTGCCGGAGGAGTATCCGGAGTACTGGATAACCGAGCGGCGCTGGTTCTGGACCGAACAGTACGTTCTCCGGGCGTTTCTGGCGTTCAACGACGCCTACGAGATCCGGTGGGCGAGCAACTACATGCACCAAACCCATCCGGCTGCGGTGGCCGACGCGTTCGATGCGTACGATCCGGCGACAGCGGAGCCGAGCAGTTTCTGGATCGAACGAACCGATCGGTAGTCGGCGAGGAACGTTCGTTTCAAGTGGTTCAACCGAGTATCGGGCGTTAACGAATGAGCGAGGATTTTTATGAGATACTCGGTGTGAGTCGTGACGCCTCCGCCGACGAAATCAAACAGGCCTATCGGACGAAGGCGACGGAGTATCATCCGGACGTCAGCGACGATCCGGACGCCGAGGAGAAGTTCAAGAAGATACAGAAGGCAAAGCAGGTGCTCACCGACGAGGAGAAACGCCAGGCGTACGACCGGATGGGCCACGACCGCTACGAACAGGCCGAAAAGCACGGGTTCGACGCCGGACAGGGTGGCGCCGGCGGCATGGGTGGGGACCCGTTCGGCGGGATGGGCGGCGGCATGGGTGGCGGACTCGGCGACATCTTCGAGCAGGTCTTCGGCGGCGGTGGGGGTCGTGGCCGGCGACGGCCGCGGAAAGGCCGTGACCTCCGGACGGAACTCGAGATCGACCTCGAGGAGGCGTTCGACGGCGCCGAAAAGCAGTTTACGCTCGAGCGTCCCGAGACCTGTGACGCCTGTGACGGTGAGGGCCATCCGCCGGATGCGGACGCCCGGACCTGTCCGGAGTGTCAGGGTCGCGGCCAGGTCACGCAGGTCCAGCAGACGCCGCTCGGGAGAGTCCAGCAGACGACGACCTGTCGGCGCTGTGAGGGCGAGGGGACGCTCTACTCCGAAACGTGCGACGAGTGTCGTGGCGAGGGCTACGTCCGAAAAGAGGCCACGCTGACCGTCGAGGTGCCGGCGGGCATTCAGGACGGGCAGACGCTCCGGATGGAAGGCGAGGGCGCGCCGAGTCCCGAGGGTGGCCGCCACGGCGACCTGTTGATCGACGTCTCGATCCGGGACCATGAGGAGTTCGAACGCGAGGGCGACGACCTTCGCTACCGACTCCCGATCTCGTTCCCGCAGGCCACCTTCGGCGACACCGTCTCGGTTCCCACGCTCGACGGCACCGTCGAGTTCGAGATTCCAAAGGGTACCCAGAGCGGCGAGACGTTTCGCCTCGAGGGGAAGGGGATGCCACGGCTGCGCGGGCGCGGACAGGGCGACCTCTTCGTACAGATTCAGGTCGTCACCCCCGAACGCCTGAACGACGAGCAGCGCGAGGCCCTCGAGGCGTTCGCCGAGGCCGGCGGCGACGAGATCGAGGTCAACGACGGCTTCTTCGATCGTATCAAACGCGCGTTCTGACCGACGGACCGTCGCGTCCCGTTGCTGGTCGGCGCCACGGGCCGCGCCTGGGTGGCGTGTCCGGGGGTCGAAACTCGTCGCTTCGTCACGGCCCGTGATCCGTTGGCCGCCGTGAGTGTCAGTGTCTCTCCGGGAAGCCGTTATGCCGACGCCTGTGGCACGTTCATACGGTGATGTCCATGACAGCGAACCAGATCCTGCTCCTGGCCGGAGACTACGTCGAAGACTACGAGGTGATGGTGCCGTTCCAGGCACTCGAGATGCTCGGCCACGAGGTCCACGCCGTCTGTCCGGAAAAGTCCGCCGGCGACACCTGTCCGACGGCCGTCCACGACTTCGAGGGCGACCAGACCTACTCCGAGAAACCCGGCCACGACTTCGAGTTGACCCACGACTTCGACGCCGTCGATCCGAGCGAGTACGACGCGCTCGTCGTCCCCGGCGGCCGCGCGCCGGAGTACCTTCGTACGTACGACGAGGTACTCGAGATCGTCCGGCACTTCTTCGAGGCGGAGAAACCGGTCGCCGCGCTGTGTCACGGGCTTCAGATCCTAGCTGCCGCAGACGTCCTCGAGGGCCGGACCTGCACCGCCTATCCGGCGCTCGAGGCGGACGTGAAAGCCGCCGGAGGCAAGTGGGAAGACGACGTCACTCGCGACGGACTCCTCGTGACCGCTCAGGCCTGGCCCGACCACCCGGAGTGGCTCGCCGCCTTCCTCGAGTGTCTCGGGACGGAGGTCGACCACACCGAACCGGCGACCGCAGACGACTGAGACGGGCCGCCGTACCGACCTACCGACCGCAGGAATT
>LKMK01000135.1 GCA_001563805.1 Natrialbaceae archaeon B1-Br10_E2g2 | reverse complement strand
CCGGCGACGTTCAGCGCGTCGTCGGCCCGGCCGTGGAGGAACCAGAACCCGTCGGCGTCCTTCTGGGCCCAGTCGCCGTGGTCCCACATGTCCTCGAACGTCGACCAGTACTCGTTCAGGTAGCGCTCGTCGCCCGACCAGAGCGATTTGGTCATCGACGGACAGGAGTCGCGGGCGACGAGGTAGCCGCGTTCGTTCTCGTCTGTGATCGAGTTCCCGTTCCGGTCGACGATATCGATGTCCATCCCCAGGCCGGGGCCACCGAGCGTACACGGTTTGAGCGGCTCCGTCGGCATCGGCATCAGGAAACAGCCACAGATCTCGGTGCCGCCCGAGATGTTGATGATGGGACACTCGCCGCCGCCGATGTGCTCGTAGAACCACTGCCAGGACTCGGGGTCCCACGGCTCGCCGGTCGACCCGAGGATGCGAAGCGAGGAGAGGTCGTGACCCGAAAGCCACTCGTCACCGTGCTTTCGGAGTGCACGGATCGCGGTCGGTGAGATGCCGAACTGGGTGAGTTTGTGCCGGTCGATCATCTCCCAGAATCGGTCGGGTTCGGGGTGATCGGGAGCACCCTCGTACATGAAAACGGTGCCGCCGAAGGTGTGGGTGCCGATCAGCGTCCACGGCCCCATCATCCAGCCGATGTCGGAGACCCAGAAGAATCGATCGGCGGGTTTGAGGTCGAATCCGAAGTGCAGCTCTTTGGCACACTGCAGTTGTACGCCGGCGTGGGTGTGAACGATCCCCTTCGGTTTCCCGGTCGTCCCCGACGAGTACAGCAGCATCGACTCCTGGCTCGAGTCCAGTGATTTGGTGTCGTACTCGTCGGCTGCCGACTCGACGGCGTCGGCCCACCACTCGTCGCGCTCGTCGGTCCAGGGAATTTCGTGCTCGCTGTGTGGGGTACTGGAGCCCAGCCGATCGAAGACGATCGTGTGCTCGACGTGTCCCGCCTGCTCGATCGCCTCGTCAGCCGACGACTTGAGGAACACCGGATTCCCCCGACGGTAGAAGCCGTCGCCCGTAAAGAGCACCGAGCACTCGGCGTCCTCGATTCTGGTCGCGGCGGCGTCGACGCCGAACCCGGAGAAGATCGGCACCGCGATCGCACCGATCTTGAAACAGCCGTAGAGGATCGAGACGACCTCCGGTACCATCGGCATGTACAGTCCCACCGTATCCCCAGTCTCGATGCCGCGGGCCTCGAGCGCGTTCGCCACCTGGTTCGCCCCGCGGTGGAGTTCGTGGTAGGTGACCTCCCGAACGGTACCGTCCTCGCCCTCCCAGATGGTCGCGACTTTGTTCCGGCGCTCTTCGTCGACGGCAGCGTGACGGTCGAGGACGTTGTGTGCGAGGTTGAGTTCGCCGCCGGGGTACCAGTCGGTGAACTGCGGGCCCCCGTAGCTCGTGGGTTCACCGCTCGCGTTGTCCGGGGCGCGTCGCGCCCCGCTGTCGTCTCTGACAGTGTCGTACTCCTCGTAGAACTCGATGCCGAGGTAGTCGACGAGTTCGTCCCAGAACCAGTCGACGCCCGACTCCTCGACGCCCTCGAGCGCCGTCGTCGTGCGCTCGATCAGCGCCTCGTAGTCGTCGATGCCGTACTCCTCCATGAACGCGGAAACGTTCGTCGACGCGACGAACTCGTCGCTCGGTTCGTGGACCACGTCGTCGACGTCCTCGAGTGCGGTATCCCCTGACATAGATCACTCGTAGGTAAGCGTCATGCCCCCATCAAACAACAGGTCGCCGCCGTCGAGGTGGCGTCCGAGATCCGAGAAGCCGATCAGAAAGAGGTTCGCGACGTCGATCGGCTCCATCATCTCGGTGACCCGCGACTGGCCGAGCATCACGTCCCGGATCACCTCCTCGACGCTGATACCGCGCTGTTCGGCCGTGTCCTCGAGCTGATCGATCACGAGCTGGGTCTTGACGTAGCCGGTGCTGATCGAAAACGCCCGGATCAGCCCCTCGCCCTCGGCCGCGATCGACTGGGTCAGCCCGCGCAGGCCGAACTTCGAGACGTTGTAGGCGACCTTGTCGCTGGTGACGTAATGGCCGTGGACCGAAGCCATGTTTCCGATACAGCCCCGCCCGTTGTCGGTCTCTCGGAAGTGTGGGAGACAGAGTTTCGAGAGGTACAGCGGTGCCCGTAGCATCACCCGATGCATCCGATCGTAGGCGTCCATCGGGAACGCCTCGAGCGAGTCGATGTGTTGCAGCCCGGCGACGTTCGCGAGGTACGTGAGATCACCCAGCGCGGCGGCACGGTCGACCAGTCGCTCGAGGTCGGCGTCGACCGTCAGATCGGCTGTGATCGGCTCGATCCCCCCCTCGAGGTCGAGGGCCTCGCTGCGGTCGACCGTCCCGGCGAGGCCGTCCTCGTCGACGTCCGTCGCCGCCACGGTGAGGCCGTTACCGGCGGCCGCGAGCGCCGTCGCCCGCCCGATCCCCGAGCCCGCACCCGTCACGAGACAGACGGTGTCGGGGGCGAACGAGTCGTCGTCGATCCGGTGTATCTCCGCCCGCGTCACCGACGGCGGCGTAACCTGGTCCTGAGACATTTCACGTCATACGTGCTCGTGGAACGCGCTAAAACACGGGCGTTAACATATCAACAGGCCGCTCGGGCACAGCGGGGGTGCTCGATTCGGTCGTCGCCGACCGACACCGATCATCCGATCGCCACCTCGAATTCCCCCATATTAATAGAGTAAGTATTAAGCCGTCGTGTGAGAGTTGTTGACACTAATGATCGACCTCGACATCGACATGCGGCAGTACGACTGCCCGTTTATCGACACCAGCGACGACGTCGACATCGCATTCTCGGCGGTCCAGTGGCAACTCGACACTGGCTCCGAGAAACTCGAGACGCGACTGATCGCGAGAGGTGGGGGGTCAGATGGCCTCGAGGAGGGGCTTCGGGTCCTGCAGGACCACCCGAACATGGCCGAGTGTTACATCCTCTCGAAACGGGACAACGTCGCCCAGATCGGGACGACGATCGAGCAGACGAACGCCATGGAGACGATCCAGCGAAACGGCGGCTACATCACCGGCCCATTTCGGATCGAGAACGGCCGGGAACGCTGGCACGTCGGCTTCGACGACGACGAAGACGAGGACCGAACGCTCGCAGAACTCGAGCGACACAACGACTTCAACGTCGAGGATCGCGACAGGTTCGGCGCGACGACCCTGTTCGATCTGCTCGAGAACTCCGACAGCGCCATGGGAATGCTCCAGAGCTGTCGCTCCCTGACCGCAACCGAACGGAAAACGTTCGAGGTCGCCTCTCGCGAGGGCTACTACGAGACGCCCCGCGAGACGACGCTCGGGGAACTGGCGGACCACTTCGACGTCTCGAAAACCGCCGTCTCGATGAACCTCCGACGCAGCGAACGCAAAATACTCCAGGGGGCGCTGTCGGCACTCGAGCGGATGGACGACGAGTGATAGCGCCCCGTCGACGCTCGAGGTGACCGATGCCCGTCTCGGACAGCCCCCGTCGAGGGAGATCCTGCGAGCCGTTTTTTGCGATCGATCCCGCCCAGCGGTGAGACTGGCCGGCTACGGCCACGGGAACGAGACCGCGAGGTCGACGAGCCCCCACGCGATCGCGGTCAGTGCCACCAGGTAGAGTGCGTTGCCGATCGTCGAAAAAACGAGGAACCGTCGAACGGGATAGTTGCTCAACCCGGCGGGGATGCTCATCAGGGATCGGATACCCGGGATCGCGTTCGTGACGGCCAGCGCCCAGCCGCCGAAGCGGTCGAACAGCTGGCTGACGAGTCGCATTCGTCGTTCCCCGACCCGTTCCCGGACGAGAAACGGGATTCGATCGACGTACGGGAGCCGGTCGCGGATACCGAGGAACTCCGGGCTCTCCTCGTTGAACCCACGGTAGAGCGTGAACTGGCCGAGCGTCGCCGCGGCCGTCGAGAGCACCGCCGTCACGAGCACCTCGCCCCCCGTCGGCCCCACGAGCGCCACGTACGCGACGTAAAACGCCGCCGGCGGCGTGAACTTGCCGATGACCATCCCGTCGAGATAGAAGAACACCAGAACGAGCGGGACGGCGAGCGCCTGCAACAGGAGCACGATGGATTCGACGCTCGGAATCACACGGTGTCAGTCCAACGGCACGCCGAAAACGTTACCGGTCGAAAAGCGTCGCCGACGGCGAGTCTCCCCTCGAACGGTCACTCGCCGCCGCCCTGCATGAGCAACTGGATCTGTTCGTCCTCGGCGAGCACTTCGGGATCGCCGCTGTCGACGATCTCGCCGCGTTCGATCACGTACATCCGGTCGACGATCTCGGGGACGTGACTCGCGTTCGACTCGGCGATCAGCACCGAGATGTCCCGATCGATGATCTCGCGGATGTAGGACTTCAGGTTCTCGACGACGACCGGCGCGAGTCCCTCGAGCGGTTCGTCGAGGATGAGGAGGTCCGGCTCGAGCGCGAGCGCACGACCGATCGCGGTCATCTTCCCCTGGCCGCCGCTCAAGTTCTGCACTTCCGCGTCGCGACGGTGGTCGAGTTCCCCGAAGAGCTCGAAGATGTCCTCGACGACGGCGTCCTCGTCTTCGATACCGCGGGACTCACCCGAGGTCCAGATCGGGAGCCGGAAGTTCTCCTCGACGGTCATCCCGGTAAAGAGGTCACGGTTCTCGGGCTGGTAGCCGATACCGCGTCTGGGAATCACCTCCGGGCGAAGGTCGAGTAGCTCCTCGCCGTTGAACCGGATCGAGCCGCTCGTGACGGGCGTCAGCCCCATGATCGAGCGGAACGTCGAGGTTTTGCCGGCGCCGTTGCGGCCGACGAGGGCGACGGCTTCGCCCCCACGGACCTCGAGATCGACCCCGTGGGTGACCTCGAACCCCTCGACCTCGGCGTGCAGGTCACTGACTGCGAGCAGTGGATCGCTCATTCGGTCACCCCGAGCAAGACGCGGCGAAGTTCGTCGTCGGTGTCGAGCAGCGTCGGATCGCCCTCGCGGAAGACGCGTCCCTCGACGAGCACGACGAGTCGATCGGCGTAGGATTTCACGAGGTCCATGTCGTGTTCGATCGTCACGGTCGTCACGCCTCGCGCTTCGCTCGCCTCGACGATCGTCTCGATGACGTACTCTTTCTCACGGGTCGCCACTCCCGACGTCGGCTCGTCGAGCAACAGGTACTCCGGATCGAGGCCGAACGACATCGCCACGTCGAGTAGCTTCCGGTCGCCGTGTGGCAGGGTCTCTGCGACCTCGTGCTGGGAGTCCTCGAGGCGAAACTGTGCAAGCAGGTCGTCGACGGTCGCTTCGACCTCGTCGTGTTGATCGTCGCGCGAGCGAACGTTCAACAGCTTGTCGTACCGCGAGAGGACCGCCACGCGGACGTTCTCGCGAACCGTCATCTCCTCGAAGACGTGGACGATCTGGAAGCTCCTGACGAGCCCCTCGTTGACCCGGCGTTCCGGGTCGACGTCCGTGATCTCCCGTTCGACCGTCGTCCCGTCGCCGGTTTCTTCGTGGACGACGACCGAGCCCTGATCGGGCTCGAGCAACCCCGTGAGGAGGTTGATGAGCGTGGTCTTGCCGGCCCCGTTCGGGCCGACGATGAACACCATCTCGCCCGACGTCGTCCCGAATTTGAGGGAGACGTCGTCGGTTGCGCGCAGTTCTCCGAACTCCTTTCGCAGGTTTCGTGCTTCGAGCATCTCATTTCACCCCGAAGACCAGGATTCTGACGGTAGTCGTCGCGCGAGTCAGGCTCCGGCGAACCATCGACTGGATCGAACGGAGGTCCTCGCCGAGGCGCCCTGGGTCGGACAGCCGTCGTCTGAGCCCCGCGAGAATGTCCGGCAACGATCCCATGATCCCGTTTGGCATGAAGAAGACGATCGCCAGCAGGATGATCCCGATGGGTGCGTGGTAGTAGTTGAACGTAAACCGGGTGGCCTCGAGCAGGTAGACCAGCAGGACGCCACCGATGAGCGGTCCGACGAGGGTGGTGAACCCACCGAGGATCGCCATGAACAGGATCTCACCGGAGACGAAGACGTAGAGCGTCGGTTCGGGCTGGACGTGCAGGCGCTGCAGTGCGTAGACGCCGCCGGCGAACGCGCCGTACAGGCCGGAGATCGTGAACGAGTACCAGACGTAGCGTTCGACCGGGATGCCGATGAACCGGGCGCGGGTTCTGTCCTGACCGATCGCGTCGAGTGCGCGGCCGAACGGCGAGTGGATGAGCCGCCACATCAACAACAACATGACGAGCATGAGCACGATCGTCGTGTAGTACAACACGAGGTCGTAGCCGAGATCGGTCCAGCCGAGTCCGAACAGGGTCGGGTTGTCGCCGCCGACCCGGACCGCGAGTCCGTCGTTGTAGTTGAAGAAACCGCTCCGGAAGACGGTCGCGAAGATCACTGCGTTGAACGCGAGCGTCAGCAGGGCGAAGTAGATGTCCACGTAGCCGGCGACGAAGTAGCCGATGAACGCCGCCAGGAGCGTGCCGACGATGACGGCCGCCAGGAGCAACAGGAGCCCCTCGGAGACCTCGAGGTGAGCCGCCAGCACGGCCACGGCGTACGCGCCGCCGCCGAAGAAGGCGGCGTGGCCGAACGAGACGAGTTCGGTGTGGCGCAACAGCAGGTTCAGGCCGACGGCGGCCAGCCCGAACAGGAGCCCTCTGAAGAGCCGACCCCACGAGAGGCCGACGAGACCGGCGAGAAACGGCAGGCCGAGCAGGACGAGGACGCCGACCAGCGCGAGGACGGTCTGGCCGATCGTCAGGGTGAGTCCCCTCGTGAGGGGGACGCGGACGACGGTCTCGCCCTCACGTTGCTCGAGCGGTGAGAGACGACTCATTCGATCTCACCCCACGTGCCGAACAGCCCTTCGGGTTTCACGAGCAAGATGAGCAACATCACGGCGAAGGGAGCGGCCAGTTCGACGGCCGGATAGAGCCAGATCGCCCACCGGCTGATGACGCCGACGAGCAGGGCGCCGACGAAGGCGCCTTTCAGGCTTCCGAGACCGCCGACGACGATGACGACGAACGAGAGCACCAGCGGATCGAGCCCCATCTCGAGGAAGGCCGTCTGCGGCCCGATGCTGACCATCGCACCGCCGAAGCCGGCGAAGAAGGCGCCCATCGCGAAGACGAGCGTGAAGGTACGATCCGTGCTGACGCCGATCGCCGTCGCCATGTCGCGGTTGATCGCGGTTGCCCGGATGATGCGTCCGGTCTTCGACTGGTCGAAGAACCAGACGAGCCAGGCGAACACCGCCACGCCGACGATCATGGCGATGATGTTGTAGCTCGGGTAGCTCACGCCGACGACCTCCGTCGTCGGGATCTGATTGAGTCCGCCGTAGGTGCCGGCGTCCAGCGGCGAGGTGCCCCAGCCGAACTTCATCACGTCGATGAAGATCAACAACAACGCGTAGGTCAACAGAAGCTGGTACACCTCGTCACGTTCGTAGATGGGTCTGACGAAGACGGCCTCGATGAACGCCCCGACCGGGAGCAAGATGGCGGCGGCGACGAGCGCCGCGATCAGCACGACGACGCCGAAGATCACCGCCGAAACCGGATCGTCCGGACTGGCCACGAACCCCGTCGCGTAGCCGACGACGCTGAACACGACGAACGCGCCGAGTGCGTACAGTTCGCCGTGTGCGAGGTTCAGGATGCCCAGCACGCCGAAGATGATCGTCAGCCCCGACGCGATCATAAACAGGATGAAGCCGTACCAGAGCCCGTTGAGCGTGTGAACCGCGAACGAATCGATCACGGGGTACACCTCCGTTCTGAGGCGGTCCAATGGTTGACTGGTGACTGGATCATGTGCATGTTCGATAACCGTGTGTTCTGGCTGCTCACCAGCTCTCGATCCACTCGAGCGAGATCTCTCCCTGCGGTGGCGAGACCTCCTCGGGGGCGTAGACGGTCACGTTCTCGAGGACCGCCGCGTCGAGGTCGTCGGACCAGGCGAGTTCCCCGAAGTGGGCGTTCGAGTAACACTGGTGATCGTTCGCCATGGTGTGGTAGCCGGCGGGCGTGTGGAAGCCGTGGCCGATGAGCACCTCCGCGAGTTCGTCCTGCTCGGGCCACCGACCAAGGAGCCTGACGGCTTTCTCCGCGGCCGTCGCCCACGCGGTGATCGCGCCGTAGCCGCTCATGAAGTGTGCCGTCGGGATTTCGTCGTACTCGTCGACGACCTCCTCGAAGAGGTCGGCCGCGGGCGACCAGCGATCGGTGTCCGGATCGTCCCAGTAGAAGTTTCGCGAGCCGGATCGGATCGGGCCGTCGACGAGGTCCTCGCTCAGGTCGTTCGCCGAGCCGTAGAGCACCGGCCCGACCAGCAACTCGATGTTGTCGAACATCTCGGCGCCGTGGCCCTGCTCGAGTAACAGCGTCGCGTCGCCGCCCCAGCAACTCGAGAAGAGGACGTCGGGCTCCTCGCTGTTGACCGCCTCGATGTGCGTCGACATGTCGTCGGCACCGAGGTCGGGGAAGCCGTCGTACACTTCTTCGGCGCCCGTCAGCTGTTCGATACCCGCCGAGAACACTTCGTGTTCGTCGAACCCGAACGCGTAGCCGGGGTTGATCCCCGCGTACGTGTCGATCTCGTCGGCTCCGAGCACCTCGACGGCCTCGACGGCCGCCGCCAGCGCCTCCATCACGTCGTGGTTCTGGAAGCGGAACGAGTAGGTGTTGTCGTCCGG
>LKMK01000134.1 GCA_001563805.1 Natrialbaceae archaeon B1-Br10_E2g2 | reverse complement strand
CGAGCGTTCGTTCGCGTAGTCGACCGCGAGGTCGATCGCGCGTAAGCCGCCGCCGATGGCACTCGCCGCGCCGGCGATCCGCTCGGTGTTCAGGGTGTCCCACAGGAGGTAGAGTCCGCCGTCTTCTGCGCCCAGAATGCGGTCCTCGTGGACTCGCAGGCCGTCGATGTCGACCTGATACTGGGTCTCGAACCAGGGCACCTCGACGTCCAGTGGCGTCAGCGAGATGCCGTCCTGTTCGGCGGGCTCTGGCACGAGGAACATCGAGACGCCGTGGGTCGGATTACTTGGGTCGAGGTCGGAGGTGCGTGCGATCAACAGCATCTCGTCTGCGTTCTCGACGCCGCTGATCCACATCTTCTGGCCTGAGATTACGAACTCCTCTCTATCGCGTTCGGCCGTCGTGTCGATGTTCACCGTGTTCGTCCCGGCCCCAGCCTCCGTCAGCCCCATACAGAATCGCATCTCGCCGTTGGCGATCGCCGGCAGGTACTCCTCTTTCTGTTCTTCGGTGCCGTGGCGCTGGATACTGATCCCGCCGAAGACGGGCGTAAGCACGAAGATGATCCCACCCTGCCCGCCGCCGCGGGAGAGTTCCTCGATCACCATCGACATCTCGAGCATGCCCAGTCCGGCGCCGCCGTACTCCTCGGGGATGGTGACGCCGAGCCAGCCGTCGCGGGCGAGGTCGGCCCAGTACGCCTCGGGGAACTCGCTCTCCTCGATGCAGTCCTTCCAGTAGCCCCAGTCGTAGTCACCGGCGATCTCGCGGACGCTGTCGCGGATCAGTTGGTGTTCGTCCGTCTCGGTGTAGTCCATGTCTACTGTCACCAATAATCGTGCAGTGACGTTACAGTTTCCCACAGTCGACAACGGAAACGCCGTTCAACCGGCTACGGAGACCGAATTTCTTTGAGAGTTGGTAGCAATGAACCCATTATGACCGACCGATCGACGCACGGAGGGGAGACCGAATGAGGATCCGCGTCGACGCCGCGCCGGACGAAGAGACCGCCCGCGCGATCGCGAGCGCGCTCTCGGCCCACCTGGGCCGGTCCGTCGAGCTCGTGGTCGACGGCGAGGAAGAACCGCTCGTGCGTGCCGGCGACGACTGGGACGACCCCGTGATCACCGAGCGCGAGCGACGCCTCCACGAGGACGTAGCGGAGATTCTCACTGGCGGCCCAGAGCGTGGTCACGAGAAGATCGACGCGCTCGGGAAACTGTTCGTCCGCGACCGCCTCGAGCTGATTTTCGACGAGATCGAGTACGAAGACGGCACCTTCGCCCGTCACGACGCCGACGGCGAGTTGCCGGCCGACGGGCTGCTCACCGGCGTCGGGACGATCCACGGCCGGACGGTCTTCTTCGCGGCCAACGACTACACGGTCAAGGCGGGGTCGCTGGGCCAGATGGGCGTCGAGAAGGAGATCCGGCTGGCCGAGCGAGCGGTCGAGGTCGGCGCGCCGATCCTGCGGCTGATCGACTCGACCGGTGCGCGGCTAAATTTAGACGAGCGCGAGCCGGGCGACACCCACATGGATCGCTACCGCGGCGGTCGGATGTTCTACAACCAGTGTATCCACTCCGGACAGGTGCCCCAGATCGGCGTCCTCTACGGCCCCGACATCGCCGGGTCGGCGTACACGCCGGTGTTCTGTGACTACCTGATCATGGTCGAGGAGATCAGCGGGATGGCGATCGCGAGCCCGCGGGTCGTCGAGGCCGTCACGGGCGAGCAGACGACGATGCAGGAGCTGGGCGGGCCACGGGTCCACGCAACGGAGTCCGGCAGCGCGGACCTGGTCGTCCCCGACGAGCGTGCGGCCGCCAGCGCCGTCCGCGACCTGCTGACGTACCTCCCACAGCGCCACGACGGGCCGGTGCCCACGCGCGAGCCCGACGCCCCCAAAGCGAATCCGACGGGGCTCGACGCCGTCATCCCCGAGGAGCCGAACGAGAGCTACGACGTCCTCGAGGTGATCGACCGGCTCGTGGACGCCGACTCGTGGTTCGAACTCAAACCCGACTTCGCCCCCGAACTCGTCACCGGTTTCGGCCGGGTCGAGGGCCGGCCGGTCGGCATCGTCGCCAATCAGCCCGCGGCGAAGAGTGGTGCCATCTTCCCCGACTCCGCCGAGAAGGGGGCCGGCTTCGTCTGGACCTGCGACGCCTTCGGTATCCCGCTGGTCTACCTCTGTGATACGCCCGGCTTCATGGTCGGCTCGCAGGTCGAACGCGAGGGCGTCCTCCAGAAGGGACGAACGTTCATTTACGCGACCTCGAACGCCCAGGTCCCCAAACTCTGTGTCATCACCCGCAAGGCCTACGGCGCGGGCATCTACGCGATGGCTGGGCCCTCGTTCGACCCCGACAGCACCCTCGCCCTGCCGAGTGCCGAAATCGCCGTCATGGGCCCCGACGCTGCCGTCAGCGCGCTGTTCGCCGAACAGCTCGAGGAGATGGACCCCGACTCACGGCAGGCCTTCGAGGAGGGGATGCGCGCGGAGTACGACAAACACATTGACGTCCGCACGCAGGCCGCACGGATGCAGGTCGACGAACTCCTGCCGGCCGGTGACCTGCGCGACCAGCTGGCAGCGCGGTTACGGACGCTACGGACGAAGCGTCGCACGGAGCGGGATCGCTACCACGGAACGGTGCTGTTCTGAGGACAGATTACGACCGTTTTCGGACAGCAGACCCAGTCAGTCGAGACGCTGCTCCCACTCGTCGGCCGGCATCGACTCGCCGGTGATGCCGTCGGGTCCCTGGGCGAGCAGGCTCGTGGCGGCGTCGTCCATCACGTCGGGCTCGAGGACGCCCTGGCGTTCGTCCTCCGGCAGGTGGTCCCAGAAGGCCGTCGCCACGCGGCCACCGGGGTCGAGTCCGTTGACGGTGATCCCGTACGCCTCGAGTTCGACCGCCTGGATTCGGGTCAGCCCCTCGAGGGCCCACTTGGAGGCGACGTAGGGCCCCCACTTCGCCGCCGCGCGGCGGCCGAGCCCCGAGGAGATGTTGACGATGGTGCCACGGCCGGCGTCGATCATGTGTGGGACGACGTGTTTGGAGAACAGGAAGACGCCGGTGACGTTGACGTCCAGGATTTGTCGGAAGTCGTCGGCGTCGACGTCGTGGAGCACGCGCCGTTCGCCGTACATGTTCAACAGGCCGATGCCGGCGTTGTTCACGAGGCCGGTCACCTCACCGTACTCGTCGACCGTCGTTTCGACGACGGCCCGGACCGCGTCCTCGTCGGTGACGTCGGCCGGAACGACGAGCGTCTCGCCGTCTGCCTCGGCCGCGACCGTCTCGAGTTCCGACTCGCTACGGGCAGTCACCACGACGGTCGCCCCCTCACGGGCGAATCGTTTCGCCATCGAAGCGCCGAGTCCGCGACTTGCGCCGGTGACGATCACCGTCTCGCTTTCGAGCGTCATGGCCGGGGGTTTCGGTGCCGGGAAGTTAACTGTAGACGTCTGATGGCTCGAGTGCGGATCACATCGGCGTCGGCGCCAGGAGCTGGCCGCCGTCGACCGCGTAGTAGGCGCCGGTGACGTACGCTGCGGCCGGACTCGAGAGAAAGAGCGTCACGGGCACGCAGTCGGCGGGCGTCCCGAGGCGGTCGGCCGCCAGATCCTCGTCGATCACCCCCTCGGCGACGGCCTCGCCCATCACCTCCATGACGCCCTCAGTGCGGATCACCCCCGGTGCGACCGTGTTCGCACGGACGCCGTGGCGGGCCCACTCGGCGGCGACGGTCTGCATCAGGTTGTGGACGCCAGCCTTCCCCGCGCCGGAGTGGGCGTGATAGGGCGCGCCGCGGACGGAGTTGGTCGCGCCCATCGAAACGATGGCGCCGCCGCCGCGGTCGATCAGGTGCTCGCCGACGGCGAACGTGCAGTTTGCGGTGCCGTCCAGGATCGTCCCGACGACGGAGCGCCAGCCGTTGGCCGACAGCTCTTCGGCCGGACAGAGGAAGTTCGCCCCCGCGTTGTTGACGAGGATCGAGACGTCACCGAGGTCGTCGAGGACGGTCTCGAGCATGGTGTCGACGTCCTCGCGGTCGCGAACGTCGACCGTCGTCGCGCAGGCGGCCGCGCCGCGGGCCTCGAGTTCCTCGGCGACCGGCTCGAGGTGGTCCATGGAGCGGCTGGCGATGGCGACGTCGGCGCCGTGGTCGGCGTACGCGAGCGCGAGTTCCTTCCCGATGCCGGTCCCGCCGCCAGTGACGAGGGCGGTCTCCCCCGCCAACAGGTCGTCGGCGAAGAGGTCGGTCGAGGGTGGCGTCTCCTCGAAGCTCATCGGTCGACCCCCAGGATCTCGCAGGCCTCGTCGGGCGCCGCGGGCTCGCGGCCGACCTGCCGGGCCAGCTCGACGGCGTCGGCGACGAGGTCGGCGTTACTTTCGGCCATCTCGCCGCTGGGTCGGTAGAAGTTATCCTCGAGCCCGACGCGGACGTTGCCACCCATCGAGAGCGCCGCGGCGACGAGCGGCCACTGATCGCGACCGATGCCGATCACCTGCCAGGTACAGTCCTCGGGCAACTGCCTGACCTGGTGGGCCAGGTTCTCGACCGTCGCAGGAATGCCGCCGAGGACGCCCATGATCAGGCTCGCGTGGAACGGGCGCTCGAGCACACCCTCCTCCAGCAGGGGCCGCGTGTTCCCGACGTGACCGGTGTCGAAACACTCGAGTTCGGGCGTGACGCCGGCTTCGTTCATCCCCGCCAGCAGGTCGCGGATCTCCGAGAAGGGATTCTCGAAGACCATGTCGAAGACGTACTCCTCGCGGGCGTCGGAGTACTTCGCGTAGTTCATCGAGCCCATGTTGAGCGCGGCGATCTCGGGACCGACAGACTGGACGTACTCGAGGCGGTCCTCGAGCGGCGTCTCGATCGCGCCGGTCGAGAAGTTGAGCACGATGTCGGTTCGCTCGCGAACGGCGTCGTAAATTTCCTGGTAGGTGTCGACGTCGAACGTCGGCGCGCCCTCGTCGGTTCTGGCGTGGATGTGTGCGACGGCGGCGCCAGCCTCGCGTGCGGCGGCGGCTTCCTCGGCGATCTCCTCGGGCGTATAGGGGATCGCCGGACACTGCTCGCGGGTCGTCAACGCGCCGGTCAGCGCTGCCGAGACGACGACCGTCTCGGAGTCGTTCCCCTTCGTCGAAGCCTGTCGGGCGTAGAACTCGGTGGTTCCAGTCATACTAGCGCCCCCGCCACTCCGGCTCGCGGTCGGCCAGGAAGGCGTCGATACCCTCCTCGGTGTCCTCGCTCATCGCGATCATGGCGATGATCTCCTTCAGATACGACAGCGCCGCGCCCATCTCCATGTCCCGTTGCTCGTAGTAGGCCTCCTTGCCCATCTCGATCAGGACGGGGCTGTTCGCCGCGAGGGTGTCGACCAGGTCCTCGAGTTCGGCCTCGAACGCGTCGGCCGCGACGACGTCGGTGACGAGCCCCATCGCTCGAGCCTCGGCTGCATCGACGTGCTCGCCGGTGAACAGCAGCTTGAGTGCGGCCTTCTCCGTCGTCGCGCGGGTGATCGGCGCCATCGCCTGCGCCGGGAAGAGGCCGACCTCGACCTCCGGCGTCCCGAACCGCGCGTCCTCGCTCGCGAGCACGAACTCACAGGCCGTCGCGAGTCCCAGGCCCCCGGCGAGACAGTGGCCCTCGACGGCGGCGACCGTGAGCGCGCTCGTCGCCTGAAGTCGCTCGATCAGCCCCGACAGCGCGCCGAAGTTCTGGCGGTAGGCCTGGGTTCCATGGCCGATCGGGAACTCCTGGAGGTCACCGCCGGAGCAGAAGGTCCCCCCGGCCCCGCGGATCACGACCACGCGAGCAAGACCCGCGTCGGCCGCCTCGAGTACGTCTGCAAGTCCCCGGATGACGCCGTCGTTCAGCGCGTTCCGTCGGTCGATCCGGTCGATCGTCGCCCTGACCACGAGGTCGTCGTCGCTGACCGAAACGGCGAGGTCGTCGCTCGAGAGCGCCTCAGCGTCGACCATGGCTCACCCCGCGCTCGAGCGTCGCGTGGTCGGACGTGCCGTCCGCGTTCATCCTGTCCGCGTCGCCGTTGCATACCCGGTCGACCGTCGTCGAACTCATGTCACGTGATAGTGATGCACACGGTAGTAAATGTATGCCACGCGACTGGTCGACCGACGACGGACCGGCACCGTCCGTCGCGACGGCCACGCGTGGGCAGACACGTCAATGACGGAACGGAGTGCGAGCGTACTCGAGGCCGGGCCGACCGTCGAGCAGCCAGAGTCCGACCGCGAGCCCGAAGAGCACGAACTCGAACGCGAGAAAGGTGACGGGATCGGTCAACGGCGTCACGACCGTCTCGACGACGGCAGGCGGGTCGAACAGTCGCTCGTTGTAGCCGAAGGTGTGGTGGGGAACGACCGGCCAGAGCAGGAACTCGGTGCCGAACGGGTAGCCGAGCGCGAGCCTTGGTGGAAGGTCGGCAGCGAGGTGAGAGAGGTGCGCGATGGCGAACGCGGTCGCCGTCTCGACGCGCTCGAGTACGATCGCGACGAGGTAGACGGCCGCGAGCAAGACGACGGCGAACAGCAGCGAGTGGGCGAGGTCGCGCCCGGTCGGGAAGACGCCGAGCAGCCAGAGCGGTTTGTCGATCAGGTCCGCGAACTGTGAGCCGACGACGACCGCCAGCACCGCCGCCGGCCGCGGGGGACGGCGAAACCGGGCGTGTGCGTACAGCGAGTACAGCAGGTACGCGACGCCGAGATGGCCGAGCGGAAGCATCGAACCGACCTACCTCGACCGGCCGCAAAGTCGTTGGGTCGGCTCCGAAACGCTGCGAGAAATCGGATCGGTGAGCGAAACGAGAGTGAGAAGGGACAGAGCGCCGCATCGGCCACCCTGGTGGTGCCGAGTTACCGAAGCCGCTGGTAGGTGGCGACGGCGGCGGCGACGGCTCCGAGCGTCGCGAGCCCGAGCGTCGGGTACGCGGCGACGAGGAGGGTGCCATAGAGCATGGCGAAGAGTGCGAAGTACGATTTGAAGGCGATTGCTGTCGGTTGGACGCCGATTGGGGTGTGGGTGTTCTGGGTCATTGGTGGCTGTGACTCGTGTGTATATAATCCGTATATCCTCCACGACCATAAACTTTCAGATTACAAATATGTTTTGACGCGTGTTACCAACAGACACGACCTGAAATCGCCTCACAACGCAATTTTCCCGGTGTAATAGCTACCATGGTACACCCTATCACTTTTCTCATAAATCTGTGAAGTTTCCGACTCGGGTGGGCCGGAACGCTGAGGACGGTCGAACCGAAAGGAGCTAGTTTGGTCATAGCTGTAGGCCCGACGGGCGGACCTCGAGCGAAGGAATCGAGGGGGAACGCCCACGCCGTGAGTGCAGCCAACGAAATCGAGCGAAGAACCGAAACGGTGTTTGCAGCGAACAGACAGCCGATTCACCGAAAGAGAGCTTCGAAACCAGCGGCCGACAGGAGAGGAACGCCGACCTCTCGATCAGCGCGTCAGCCGACGATCGTTCGCAGGGTCACAGAGAGCGCGTCGGCGGCGTCCTCGACGGCCGAGCGATGAACGTACTCGCGTTCGGCGTGGGCGACGCCGCCGTCCTCGTCGGCCAATACGCCGGGTCCGAAGACGACCGTCGGGGCATCGGCCGCGAAGAAGCCGGCCTCGGTCGCCGCCCCGAACGGGCGCACCTCGCCGCCGCTTGCCTCCCGCAGGGTCCCGACCAGATCGGCGTCCGCGTCGGTCACGAACGCCGGCGGGAACGGCGTGTCGGGTCGGATGAGGTCGACCGAGACCGAGAGTCCGTCGGGAACGCGCCCCTCGAGATACGCCTCGAGGTCGTCGCGGAACGACTCGCTCGTCTCCGGGGGCACGCTACGACGGTCGAACGTGAGCCGGCAGGCGTCGGGCACGCGGTTGGGTGCCTCGCCGGCCTCGAGCATCGTCGCCGTCAGTTTCGGCGCCCCGAGGACGTCGTCGGCGCCCGGACCGGCCTCGGCGTCGTAGTTGCGGAGGGCCTCGAGGACGCTCGAGAGGGCGAAGACAGCGTTTCGCTCGGCGGGGACGCTCGCGGCGTGGCCGCTCTCGCCGGAGATCGTGATCGTCCCCTCACACTGGCCACGGGCGGCGATACAGACGTCGAGGTCGGTCGGTTCGCCGACGATGAAGCCGTCGGCGGTGAGCCGCTCCTGAAGTCCCGCCGCGCCGGTCATCAGCGTCTCCTCGTCGGGGGTGATCGCGAGCGTCAGCGTGCCGGCTTCGGGGTCGACCCGCAGGAAGGCCGCGAGCAAGGCGGCGAGGGGGCCTTTCGCGTCGCAGGCACCGCGCCCGCGGACGATGTCGCCGTCGCGCTCGTATGGGACGTGCGGTGCGACCGTGTCGATGTGCGTGTTCAGGACGAGATGGGGGCCATCCGCCTCGCCCGTGCGAGTGGCAAGCACGTTCCCCAGGTCGTCAACCTCGGGCTCGAGGCCGGCGTTCTGGAGCGTCTCGAGCAAGAACTCACGCATCTCGGTGACGTCCTCGTGGGACGGGATCGAGACGGCGTCGGCGTGGAAGGCCGCGAGGTCGAAGGACATCTACGACTCCCGCTCGACGCGGGTGACGTCCTCGAGCGTCTCGCGTCGGCGGACGACGCGATCGTCGCCGTCCTCGAGGGCGACCTCGGCGGGCCGGGGCTGGGAGTGGAACTGGCTGGCCAGTTCGTAGCCGTAGGAGCCGGCGTT
>LKMK01000133.1 GCA_001563805.1 Natrialbaceae archaeon B1-Br10_E2g2 | reverse complement strand
TCGGTCATCTTAGAGCTCGAGCATGCGGTCGAGTGCGACCGTCGCGAGTTCTTTCTCCTCGGGGGCGACCTCGATCACGTTGCGTTCGCGACCGGCGACCAGCTCCTCGAGCACCCAGGTGAGGTAGTTGGGGTCGATCTGACGCATGGCGTTACAGTCCATGCAGGCGTCGCCACACAGCGGCAGGACCTCGACCTCGGGGTGCCAGCGCTGGAGGTGCTCGGTGAGGTGGATCTCCGTGCCGATGGCCCACGTCTCGCCGGGGTCGGCCTCGGCGACCGTCTCGCAGATCGTCGCGGTCGAGCCGACGACGTCGGCAGCCTCGACGACCTCGCGGCGACACTCTGGGTGGACGACGACCTGGGCCCCGGGGTGCTCGTTTCGAATCGTCTCGATGTGCTCGACGCGGAACCGTTCGTGGACCTGGCAGTAGCCGTCCCAGAGGATGACGTCGGCGTCAGCGACCGCCTCGCCGTCTTTGCCCTCGGGGTCCCAGGGGTCCCACCTGGCGAGTTCGTCTTCCAGCCCCAGCTCGGAGGCGGTGTTCTCGCCGAGGTGCTTGTCGGGGAGAAACAACACAGTGTCGCCGCGCTCGAAGGCCCACTCGAACGCGTCGGCCGCGTTCGAAGAGGTACAGACGAGGCCACCCTGACTCGCACAGAACGCCTTCAGGTCGGCGTAGGAGTTCATGTACGTGATCGGGATGATGTCGGCGTCGGGGGCCGCGTCGGTGAGCTCGGCCCAGGCGGCGTCGACCTGGAGCGCTTCGGCCATCCCGGCCATCGGACAGGAGGCCTCCATCGACGGCAGGATCACCGTCTGCTCGTCGTCGGTGATGATGTCGGCACTCTCGGCCATGAACGTCACCCCGCCGAAGATCACGTACTCGGCGTCGGCCTCGGCGGCCTGTACCGACAGCTGATAGGAGTCGCCGACGAAGTCGGCGTGTTCGACGATCTCCCGGCGCTGGTAGTTGTGGCCCAGGACGACGACGTCATCGCCCAGCTCGGCGAGTGCCGCCTCGATGCGTTCGGTCCGTTCGCCCTCCTCGAGCCCCCGGTACGACGCCGGGAGCTGCTCGAGGGTGTCGTATTTGAACAGACTCAAGTCGGTCTCCAGCTCTGCGGTTTCCATTGTGACCATATCACGGACCCTGTGGTTGATTACACATCACAGGCCACTATTGAATAACTTTTTCCTTCGATAGTCGATACCGTCGAGGTACTATCGGGTGGTGGGCGTATCGAAAACAGAACGTCGGTTGTTCGGTGTTGGGGAGACAGTCACCTTCTCGAGCGGCCGACGACGGCGAATTCGACGAGCGGACGACGGTGCCGTCGACGAACGGACGACGCCGGAGGACACCGGGCGACGCCGGAGGACGGTGGACGTCCGGCCGGCTTACCCTGCGCGTTGCTCCCACGCGGTGGTCTCAGCGTCGACGAGTTCGAACAGGTCCTCGAACGCCGGTGGAAGCTGGTGTTCGACGGTAGCGAGCTCGCCGCCCGGAACCAGCTCGCTCAGCAGGGCAAGGACCGCCTTGATCCGGAATACGACCTCAGGTTCGTCGACGTCGGACGGTCGGCCGAAGGACGTCTCGAGGTCGAGATCCCCGTAGGTCATCCGATCGCGAGCGTCTCGAGGACGGCACGCGTCGTTCGAACGGCTTCCGCCTGCGTGGGAGCCTCGATGCGGTGCTGTACCCCGCCCATGAACTCCGTGTAGCTCGTCCCCATGATGAATCAGTGCTGGCAATCGGCCGCAAACGGGCTCGAGCAAAAGCTACTGGACTGGAATTCGCAAGGAGACGTCCGCGGGCCTCGAGCGATGGTTAGGCGTCGGACTGGCGGTAAACCGGCTCGCCATCGACGATCGTCGCCGCCACGTCGATCTCGTCGATCCGGTCGGCCTCCCACGGGGATGCCTCGAGGACGACCAGATCCGCGCGCTTGCCGACCTCGACGGTCCCCAGCCGGTCTTCGTCGAAGCCGGCGTAGGCCGCGCCGTGCGTGTACGCTCGCAGGGCCTCGGTGACCGACAGCCGCTGGTCGCCAGCCGGCGTGGTGACGGCGTGGTGGACACCGAGCAGGGGATCGAGCGGCATGCAGTCGGAGCCGAACGCAAGCGGGACGCCGGCCTCGAGAACGCGCCGAAGTCGGTTCGTCCGCCGCCGTCGATCATCTCCGAGTCGGGTATCGTAGAGGCCGCCTGCCGCGGCCCAGCGGTGGAAGTTCGGCTGCATAGAGGCGACAATCCCTGCTGCTGCCATGCGCTCGAGCTGTTCGTCGGTTGCGAGTTCGACGTGCTCGATCCGGTGGCGCGATCCCGCCGGGTCGCGGGTTCGCTCGAGTGCCGCAATCGCCTCCTCGATGGCCTCGTCGCCGATGGCGTGGGCAGTCACCTGGAACGCTTCGGCGTCGGCTCGATCGACGATTTCTCGAAGTTCGTCGGGCTCGACGACCCATTCACCGGTGTTTTCTTCGTCAGCTTCCGCACCGTCCCCTCGGTATGGCTCGAACAGCTTCGCCGTCCGGGCGCCGATGCTGCCGTCCGTGTAGGTCTTGATCGCGCCCGTCCGGACCAGGTCACTACCGGCGTTCGTCGCCAGTCCGACCTCCGCGACCGCCTCGAGGTGGTCGGCCCAGTAGTTGATCCGCACCCGGGTCGGCAGCTCGCCGGCGGCCTCGAGATCCCGGTAGACCCGCGGCGCCGCGGAGTTGCGAACCATGTCGTGGACGCCGGTGACGCCGCGCTCGACGGCGTACTCGAGGCCGGCGGTGACCAGCGCCCGGGTCTCCTCGTAGCCCGGCGCGATCCCCTTCCGGACGATTTCGGCGGCGTCCTCGACGACCACGCCGGTCGGCTCGCCGCTGGGGCCGCGACGGACGTCAGCCTCGGGGAGTTCGTCGCTGAAGGACTCGAGTGCGACGGAGTTCAACGACGCGGCGTGCATGTCGACCCGGAGTGCAACGACGGGCCGGTCGTCGCTGACCCGATCCAGCTGGTCGCGGGTGAGGTAGGTACCCGCCCCGTCCCACTCGCTCTCGTCGTAGCCAAAGCCCTGGATCCACGCATCGTCGTCGGTTTCGTCGGCTCGAGCGGCCAACCGATCGAGACACTCCTCGGCGCTCGTCGCCCCGGAGAGATCCGCGTGTACCAGATACCGCCCCAGGTTCTCGACGTGGGTATGCGCGTCGATGAAGCCGGGCAGGACAGTCCGGCCCTCACAGTCGAGCACCTCGGTTTCGACGCCCTCGAGGAACTCGATCTCGTAGGTCCGCCCAACCCGGACGATCCCGCCGTCGCGGATCGCGACCGCTTCGTGGACGGTATCGGGCTCCGTGAGGGAGTGGACCTCCGCGTTCGTCAACAACAGGTCGGCAGCCTCTGTCATACTCGAGGTGGCTCGCGCGAGCGGCAAAACCGTTCGGTTCGCTCGAGCGAAATGCCGATGTACCTGTAGGGCGACCGAAACGTATGATCTCCCGCGAAAACCGCATCATTGGCGCCTCGCTCGCCCTCCTGTTCGTGATGGTGTTGTTCGTCCTGCCGGTGGCCGAGGACGCACTCGGACTAGCGCTGTCCGACCAGCCACTGGCCGCGTTCGTCCTCTTCGCCGCGCTGGCCGTCCTCGGTCCGCAGGTGTACCTCGCACGCACCGACGAGGACGTCTCGCCGCGAACGCGGGTCCGATTCGCCGTCGTCGTGACTGCCATCTTTGCGCTGATGTTCGCAGAACCGGGCGCAGTCGACTGGAGCAAGGGAACGGCTCTGTTCGCCGACCTCGAGATGTTTCAGCACGCCGTGCTCGTCGTCGTCGCCGTCGGCTCGCTCGTCGGCCTCGTCTGTTATACTGTCGGACAGAAGTCAATGAAGAGAATTCGTCGAACGGCGTGACGAATTCTCACAGTAGTTCTGTCCGACAGTATACGAGTTCGTCGCTGGCTACCGCGGTAGGGTCGTGAGCACCTGACGGTCGCCCAGAATCAGCAATCCTTAGGACGGGGCGCTGTCTCTGCTGACCCATGACTACCGCCGACGACCTCGCCGACCGCGTCCGCGACGGCGAGCTTCGCATCCACGAACTCGAGGAGCACGCCGACCACGACACCGCCGCCGAGGCCCGGCAGCTGGTCGTCGAACGCGAAACCGGCGTCGACCTCGAGACGATCGCCGACTACAGTTTTCCGGCAGCGGAGGCCGAGCCCAACATCGAGAACATGATCGGCGCGGCCCAGGTACCGATGGGCGTCGTCGGCCCCGCGACCGTCGACGGCGGTGCCGCGGACGGCGAGTACTACCTGCCGCTTGCGACCACCGAGGGGGCGCTGCTGGCGTCGGTCAACCGCGGGCTGTCGGTGATCGACGTTGCGGGCGGCGCGACCGCCCGCGTGACGAAAAGCGGGATGACCCGCGCGCCGGTGTTCCGCGTCGACGGCGTCGCCGAAGCCGCCGAGACGGTCGAGTGGGTCGGGGAGAACTTCGAAACGCTTCGGGAGGCCGCCGAAGCGACCACCAGCCACGGCGAACTGCTGGGTGTCGAACCCTACGTCGTCGGCGACTCGGTCTACCTGCGCTTCGCCTACGACACCAAGGACGCGATGGGGATGAACATGGCCACCATCGCCACCGGCGAGGCCTGCGAGGTCGTCGAACGGGAGACCCCCGCCTCGCTCGTCGCGCTCTCGGGGAACCTCTGTTCGGACAAGAAACCCGCCGCGATCAACGCCGTCGAGGGTCGCGGGCGCTCCGTGACGGCCGACGTCGTCATCCCCGGCGACCTCGTCGAGGACCGGCTCCACACCACGGCCGAGGCCATCGCCGAGGCCAACACCCGCAAGAACCTGACCGGGAGCGCCAAAGCCGGCGCGCTCGGCTTCAACGCCCACGCCGCGAACGTCGTCGCCGCGGCCTTCCTCGCGACCGGCCAGGACGAGGCCCAGGTCGTCGAGGCGGCCAACACCATCACGACGATGGACACCCGCGAGCCCGACTCGGACGACCCCGACGCACCGTCGGACCTCTACGCCTCCGTCTCGCTCGCCTCCCTCGAGGTCGGCACCGTCGGCGGCGGCACGAAACTCCCGACCCAGGTCGAGGCGCTCGAGATCCTCGGCCTGCGAGGCGGCGGCGATCCGGCCGGCTCGAACGCCGACGCGCTCGCGGAGGTCATCGCCGTCGGCGCACTCGCCGGCGAGCTCTCCTTGCTCGGCGCCCTCTCCTCGCGCCACCTCGCCAGCGCCCACGAAGAGCTCGGCCGCTAGTCGGTCCGGACCGCGTTCGACGACGACTGCTCGTCTCCTGTTGCAGTGGTCATCCGGGTGTTCGTATCGTTTTACTCGACCAGCCGGGGGCGAGAACGCCGATTCGGCATCTAGTCGCGCTGCGAGAGGAGCCAGAAGACGACGGCGCCGAGGACGAACGCGAGGCCGACGTTGACGGCGAGTCCGAGGACCCCGACGCCGACGACGAGCGCGAGCGAGCGGCCGTCGTCGACGGGGGCGAACGCGGCCCGACCGAGCTCGAGTGCAACGACGACGAGCAAAACCCCGAGCAGGGCCATCGGAAACGCCGCGAGCAGTGCGCCGGCGGCGACCAGCGCGAGCGCGAGGTAGCCGATTCCGAGCAGGACGTTCGCGCCAGCGGTTCGCGCACCGAAGGCGTACTTGCCCGCGAGCCCGCCGCTGCCGTGACACATCGGGACGCCGCCGATCGGAACCGCCGCGAGGCAGGTGACGCCCATACTCTGTGAGAGCGAGTCAGCCGAGATATCCCGGTCGTAGAGGTCACCACACAACAGGGCGGTCGCGATGGCCGCGTTCCCGACGGTCATCCCCAGCTGGGCGGCAGTCCCCTCGAGCGCCGCCGTCGACAGCGTCGGCGTGCCGGCGGGGAACAGCGCGAGTTCGGGCACGCGAGGCGCGGGGACGCCGGCCGACGCGACGGCAGCGACGCCACCGAGCCCGAGCACGACGAGCACGCTCGTCCGCTGGCGGCCCACGAGCGCGAGGGCGACGACGACGGCGAAGCCCGCGACGGCGACGGAGACGTTCTCGAGCGAGAGTCCGACGGCGGCCTCGAGCAACAGCAAGGCGACGGCGAACTGGACGCCCCTGACCACGGGTTCGCCGACGACGCGCTGGAGCCTGCCGAGGAGGCCGAGTCGGCCGACGACGAGCAAGACGCCACCGGCGAGCAGGCCGGCCGCGGCGAGTTCGGGATAGGAGAGGACCCCGACGATGGCGAGGCCGATCAGGGCCTTCATCGGCTCGACCGACAGCGGCATCCCGTAGTACAGCCCCCAGACGATCTGGAAGAGTCCGAAGCCGATCAGAACGTGGGGCAGCGAGACGCTCGTCGTCATCGCTAACGCGACTATCAGCGGAAGGACCGTAACCGAATCCCCTAGCGCACCCGTGAGTTCTCGAGTGGAGAACTCGAGGCCTGATTCAGCCGTAGAACCGAACGAGTACGCCATCTGGTGAGAGTATTTGCTCGAGAGGTTTTACTGTTTGCAGAAACCTCGAGTGGTTTCTCCCGCAGTCCCGCGGGAACGGTCGCGATTACAGGCAGCCATCCGCGGCGCGTCGAAGAGTGGTGGACCGAGCCGACGGGGAGCCGTGATCAGCACGCCTAAGACGGCTCGGCAACCGTCGTGCACCATGACCGACCTCGGAAAGATCGACCGGACGGTTTTCGAGCGGACGATCGCCCCGCGACTCGGCGCCGACCGGGACGACGTCGCGCTCGGGCCGACCCACGGCGTCGACTTCGGCGTCGTCGACGTCGGCGGCCGCGCGCTCGTGACTGCGACCGACCCGATCTCGATCCTCCCGCCGCTGGGCCTCGAGCGCGCCGCCCGGTTCGCCCTCGACCTCGTGCTCGCGGACGTCGCCGTCAGCGGAATCGCGCCGTCACACCTCTCGATCTGTTTTACGTTGCCCGAAGATCTGACCGACGAGCAGTTCGCCACCGTCTGGGAGACGATCCACACCGAGTGTGCGGACCTCGGCGTCGCCATCGTCACCGGCCACACGGCCCGCTACACCGACCCGTCCTACCCGTGGGTCGGCGGCGCGACCGCGATGGGCGTCGGCGACCACGACGAAGTCGTCCGTCCCGACGGCGCACGCGAGGGGGACCGACTCCTCCTGACGACCGGTCCGGCAGTCGAATCCGTCGGTCTCCTGAGCACGCTCTTTCCCGACCAGCTCGAGGTTCCCGACGACGTCGTCGCCGACGCCCAGGACCGCCTCGAGGAGGTGTACTGCGTCCGGGACGCGCTGACGGCGGCCGCCGCGGGTCCCGTGACGGCGATGCACGACGTCACCGAGGGCGGCCTCGCCGGCGCGCTGAACGAGATGGCGACCGGCGCCGGCGTCCACTTCGCGATCGATCGGGCGGCCGTCCCGATGCGCCCCGGCGTCGCCGAGGTCTGTGCGTCCCTCGAGATCGACCCCTGGGCGGCGACGAGCTGTGGCTCGCTCGTGATCGCGGTCGACCCCGACGGCGCCGACGACGTCGTCGCCGCGCTCGAGGACCGGGGGACGGTCGTCGCCGACGTCGGCCGCGTCGAGTCCGCGTCGGACTCGGAGCCGGGCGCCTCCGTCGACGGCGAGCCGCTCGAGCATCCGGGCGTCGACCCGTCGTGGAGTGCGTACGCAGACCTGGCAACCGAATGAATATTGTGCCCGGATCGGGTACCGCCACTGACTGCGATCGACCGGGCGAGGACACCCTCGCGCTCGAGGGTAGCCCCCACCGCAGTGAGCACGAATGACGACGACACAGCTGTTTATAGCGGTCGGCACGCAACTCGAGGAGACGTCGGGGCTGCTCCAGTACGGGCTGGTGGCGCTGTTCGCGGCGATCCCGATCGTCGAAATTTTCGTCGTCATCCCGGTCGCGATCGGACTCGGCCTCGACCCGCTCGCGACGGGCGTCGCCGCGTTCGCCGGCAACACCGCCTCGGTCGTCCTGCTCGTCGCGTTCCAGCACCGACTCGCCGGCTGGTGGCGTCGACGACGCGGGACCGTGGCCGACGGCGACGGAGCGGGTGGACACGCTCGAGCCCGGCGGATCTGGGACCGGTACGGACTGCCCGGGCTCGCACTCGCCGGTCCGGTCGTCACGGGCATTCACATCGCGGCACTCGTCGGGCTCGCCGCTGGCAGCAGAGCTCGAGCCGTCGCCTGGTGGACCACCGTCAGCCTCGGCATCTGGACCGTCGTCTTCGTCGCCGGCTCGGTGTACGGGCTCTCGCTGCTCGGAATCGCGTAAGCCTTCGACCCGACGTCTCGACTGTGGTCGAGCGTCCCGGGTCGACTCGCGACCGACCATCACTGCTTTGTATAACCGCATGATAGACTTCGGTATGAGAGCCCCAGCCCCCGAGCACCGGCCCGTCGCGCTGACGATCGCGGGCAGCGACTCCGGCGGCGGCGCCGGCATCCAGGCCGATCTCGCGACGTTCGCGGCCCACGAGGTCTTCGGCACCTCGGCGATCACCGCCGTGACCGCCCAGCACACCCGCGGCGTCGACTCCTCGTTCGTCCTCCCGCTCGAGGAGGTCGCCGCCCAGCTCGAGGCCGTCCTCGGGGATTTCGACGTCGGCGCGGCGAAGACGGGGATGCTCGCGACGACCGAGATCGTCGACCTCGTCGCCGAAGACGCCGCCGAGTTCGCGTTCCCGCTGGTCGTCGACCCCGTGATGGTCGCGACCACCGGCGACCGGCTGCTCGACGAAGCCGCCGAAACGGCCTACGAAGCCCTGAT
>LKMK01000132.1 GCA_001563805.1 Natrialbaceae archaeon B1-Br10_E2g2 | reverse complement strand
TTCTCCTGGGGAGCGTCGCCGAGACCGTCGCTCGCCGCTCGCCGGTGCCGGTGACGATCGTCCGCTAGCCATCGGCCGTCGTTCCCTCCCCGTGGGAAGAGGGGAACGAACTTACGGGTCCCGACGAAAGAGTAGCGAGTATGCCAGAGCACGTACTCGTCCCCGTCGACGACTCCGACCAATCGACCGACGCCCTCGAGTTCGCCTGCCGGGAGTATCCGGACGCGACGATCACCGCCTTGCACGTCCTCGACCCGCGCGGCTTCTACGGAATGACGAACATCGAGGGAACCGCCGAAACGAACTACGAAAAACTCGAGGCACAGAACAAAGAGCGAGCCGAGGCCCTCCTCGAGGACGCCCGCGAGCAGGCGGCCGAGCTGGGCTGTGAGATCGAGACCGACCACGCCGTCGGCGTCGTCGCGGACGCGATCGTCGACTACGCGGCCGACCACGACGTCGACCACATCGCGATCGGGAGCCACGGTCGGACCGGCGCGAGTCGCATTCTCCTGGGGAGCGTCGCCGAGACCGTCGCTCGCCGCTCGCCGGTGCCGGTCGCGATCGTCCGATAACCGTCGCTTCTCACTCGTTTCGGGTCGCCGACTCGAACGGCTTCTACCGACAGACCTCCGCGAAAAGCGACCTCCTCTCGTCCGCTCAGGCGCGGACGGTCTGGCTCTCCTGTTCGGCTTCCGACGAGCGCATATCCAGGTCGGCCCGGAGCGCCGCGATCGCCTCTTCGGGATCGGTCTCGGAGTCGAAGACGCGATCGAACCCGAGGTCGCGGAAGAACCGCCGGGTCTCGTCGAAGTCGTCCTGGCCGACGGCCAGGTTGCCGCCGATGTAGGTGGTCACGTCCTCGAGACCCGCGTCGACGAGTCGCTCGTGGAAGCCCTGACAGTCCTGTTTGGCGTGGCCGTAGAGCGACGAGACCAGTACAGCCTCGGCGTCGGCTTCGATTGCTGCGTCGACGAACTCGTCCTGGGAGGTCTGCACACCCAGGTTGACGACGTCGAATCCGGCTGCCTCAAACGCCCGTTCCAGGATGGTGATTCCGACGACGTGGGCGTCGGAACCGATCACGCCGAGGATGACTGTCTTGGTCATGCGCGTACTGTCACGAACAGTCGGCACCACCATAAACCTAATGATTAATAATGTGCTAGTCGTTCACACGATTCTCAGCCGCTGTGGGCGGCGTTTAGGTCGACGAACGGCAACCTCGAGCGAATAGTTTCGGACGGATTGAATCGAAACGACGGTGGGGAGTTGAACATCTCCTCGCGAGCGGTCGTGTATGATAAATTATTACAATCGAGTTCGACGGCGCCCGTGGCTCAGATAAACGTCAGTGCGCCGACTGGTGCACCGGTCCGCTCGCGTGCGCGTTCGATTCCGTCGTCGCCCGCGGCGATGAGTGCGAACACCCCTGCGGCATCGGCGCCCGCCGTCTCGACGATGTCGAGTAAGAGCTCCTGGGTCTCACCCGATCGAATCAGGTCGTCGACGACGAGCACCGACGACCCCGGTTCGATCGCCGACGCCGGCAGGTAGTAGGTGAGCTGGATACCGGACTCGAGGCGTTCGCGGGCCTCGATGAACTCCTCGACGGCGGTCTCCTTGCGCTTTTTCGCGTACGCACACCGGGTTCCGTAGTAGCTCGCGAGCGAGGCTGCCAGCGTGATGCCGTCGGTCGCGGCGGTGAGCACGACGTCCGGTCGCTCGAACGCGAAGCTGTTCGCCACGACCGGCGCGGCGAGGTCGAGAAACGGCTGGTCGAAGACCGTCCGGGTGTTGTCGACGTAGCCCTCGTCGTCGACCCGGATCCGCGCCTCGAGCTCCGTCGCCAGCGCGTCCCGGCCGAGGTCCTCGACGATCTCTCGCGCGCGGTCGGTCCCCGGGAGGACGTGCCCGTTGACGTATCGGTTCAGGTCCCCCGCTGGAAGCCCGGTCTCGGCCGCGAGTTCGTCGTAGGTCCGCGTCTCTTTCAACATCCGCAACACGTCGACGGCCCGTAACTGGAGGGCCGCCTTCTCCGCGCGGTTCATACCGGTATCCACGGTTCCACAAGTATGGATATTTCGATCGGTTTCCCCACCTGAGACGGCACGTTCGTGGTGATTCGAGACGGACTCGAGGTGGGTCGGCGACACGATTCGGCGACCCGCCGATTGCAATCAGCGGCTGTCCGGGGACCTGCCGGCTGCGCTCGAGTAGTCACGACGGCCGGATCGGCCGTCGCTCAGACCGGCTTTTGCGCCTGCAGCGAGATGCTCTTTACGCCGTAGCGCTGACACGCGTTCGCCGCTCGTTCGGAGATGAACTCGTACTCGGCGTTCTCCCGCACCGTCTCGAGTTCGAGGCCTGCGTCCTCGACGATCGAAGTGTAGCTGTCGACCGCTTCGGCGCCACCGATACAGGCCGCCCAGAGGTCCGCGTCGGTTTTGATGTGCTCGGGCAGTTGTGCTTCGCTGACGATGTCCGAGAGCGCCAGCCGGCCGCCCGGTCGCAGTACCCGGCTCGCCTCCTCGAAGACCCGATCCTTCTTGGCGGAGAGGTTGATGACGCCGTTCGAGAGCACCGCGTCGAACGACGCGTCGTCGAACGGGAGCGCTTCGATGTATCCCTGGTGGAAGCTGACGTTGTGGAAGCCGCCATCCGCTGCGAGCCTGCGGGCGTTCTCGACCTGCCCGGGCGTCATGTCGACCCCCGTCACCGTCCCGGTCTCGGTGACGTGGATCGCGGCGACGAAGGCGTCCATCCCCGAGCCGCTCCCGAGGTCGAGGACGTCCTCTCCGGGCTCTAATTCGGCCAGATCGAAGGCGTAGCCGACGCCCGCGAACGAGTCGATCGCCGCCGCCGGAACGTACTCGAGGTCGTCGGCATCGTAGCCGAGGCGGTCGGCGAGCTCGCGCCCCGTCTCGAAGTGAAATTCCGCGTCGGCGGCGGTCGCAACGTCCCCGTAGATCGATTTGACTTCGCGCTCGAGTCTGTCGGTGTCGAGTGAATCGTGCATTCGGCCTCACCTCAGTCGTCGCCCGCCACCTGGGCGGGGCCCGTGACGCTCAGTTCGACGTCCTGGTCGAGCGAGACGAGCGTATAGACGGGTGCTCGCCGTGCCCACTCGTCGATCAGATCCGGGTCGAGGTCCGCGCCGTCGATCTCGATCTCGGCGGTCAGATTCCGGAAGACCGCGTCGGCCTCCGTGAGCTCCTCGAGGCCGAAGAGTACCGCCGGATCGAAGTCGGCCCGGACGTGTGTGTGGAGCCGTTCGATGTCGACGCCGTTGGCGACGGCATTGATGCTGATGCCGACGTTGATACAGGCAGCCAGCGCGGAGAGCGCCGCTTCGACCGGCTCTATTCGGTCGGTCGCACCGACCCAGCCGCCGGCGTCCAGCACCTCCCGCCAGCCGCCGTACGGAATGGTGTACTCGCGCGTCTCGCGGGCGATGGATTCGCCACCGAGCTCGTAGCTGTCGATCTTCGCCAGGCTGTGGGCGCACGTCCCCTCGTAGGTCGCCGAGGCCTCGAGTCCGAGCTGGACCGCCTCGGGCTGGTCGGCCGCGTGGCTGGCGAACTCCTCGAGTGTTTCGAGGTCTACACCGTGTGTGATCGCGTTGTCGTCAGACATTCGTATCGTCCTCGCAGAAGGCGGTACGGGGTCGTAACCAGTGTAGCTACTCAGTGGTGTTTCGGCGGGTGGTGCCGTCCGCTCACTCCCTGCACGGACGCCATCGGCTGCAATCCCACCGCACCGTGTCCCCGTCTCGCGCGCCGCCGCTGGTTCTACCGCGAAGACCGTCGAGAACGCCGTGGGCTACGTCGTCATCCGCTCACTCTGGGGGGTCTTCGAGGGAGTGGTGTTCCTCGAGAGAGGAGGGCTCGAGTGGTCGAGCGTCCGACTCGAAGGACGCGTAGACCGACTCCGCCCACTCGCCGACCGCTGGAACGTCGGTATCGATCACTGCCTGGACCGTCCCGCTGGCTCGCTCGTAACAGCTGATGACGATGCAGTCATCGAGAAGCCCGATTCCGTACGGTGGGAGCCCCTCGTGTTCCAGAACCGTGAAATTGTCCCGGCTCAGCATCGCCGAACTGCGCTCCGGGTACGTCGAGATGAAGTACGTGTGACAGCTCGGTCGATCGACCAGCGTGACGGCCGCGCCGTCGTCGACCAGCCCGAAGAGTTCGTCGAGGACGGGCTCCATGAGGGCAACTTCTGGCCTGAGGAATCGCAACTCGCTCGTCCGCGAGAGGAGGGACTCGAAGCGATTCACCGGGCAGTACGGCGAATCGGGCTCGGCGACGGTCACCGTCAGTTCCGTCCACGTCTCGACTGGACACTCGCCGACCGTCTCGGGGAGCCACTCCCAGACGTCACGCAACTTCCGTTCGGTCTCGACGAGCTCGAGCAGCTCCGTCATCCCGGCCGCGATCGCCTCGCCGAGACGCGTCGCCGTGTACCGGTATCCCTCCTTTCGGATCCAGGACCGGTCTTCGAACTCCCCGAGCGTCCGTCGGATCGTCGACGACGAAACGTCGGTCAGCTCACAGAGTTCGGACCGGCTCCGCGGCCGGTCGGTCACCGCGACGAGCGCCGGAACGCGGTGTTCGGACCGCGCGAGATACGCGACGTCTCCGATCGGGGAGTCCGATGGAACTGATTGTATGCCACTGGTTACCATAGTGAACGTACATATGCCCGCACGATAACAGTTTTCTCAGTCAAAACGACCCCTTCGTAACAGTAATTTTATCACTGGTGTACGGCCCACCCCGAAGCCACCCTGGACCGGAGCGCCGCTCGTCGGACACGCTCTACGAGGGGGCTTGGCCCTCGAGTCAGGCGTGGCCCGCGACGGTCGACCCGCCAGTCCGGTAAGGGGGCGACCCGCTCGAGGACAGAACCCAAAAATGACTAACCATCCGCCGTCGTTTCGGTCCGTATGAACGTCTCTATCGTCGGCAGCGGCTACGTCGGCACGACGATCGCCGCCTGTCTCGCCGACCTCGGCCACGAGGTCGTCAACGTCGAGATCGACCGGGACGTCGTCGACGCCATCAACGCCGGCGACGCCCCGATCCACGAACCGGGGCTCGAAGAGCGGATCGCCGACCACGCCGGCACGCGACTCCGGGCGACGACCGACTACGACGCGGTCCGTGACACCGACGTCACCTTCCTCTGTCTCCCGACGCCGAATACCGACGACGGGGGCCTCGAGCTGGGGCCGATGCGAGCCGGGGCCGAATCGCTCGGGGGCGCGCTCGCCGCCAAAGACGACGACCACCTCGTGGTCGTCAAGTCGACCGTCCTCCCCGGCACGACCGAGGAGGTCGTCGGCCCCATCCTCGAGGCCGAATCCGGGACGGGGGTTGGCGAGGGACTCGAGCTCGCGATGAACCCCGAGTTCCTGCGGATGGGGACGGCCGTCTCGGACTTCTTAGCGCCCGACAAGATCGTGATCGGGTCGACGAGCGACGACGCCGCGGCGACGCTGCGAACGCTCTACGATCCCATCCTGTCTTCCGGGGAGACCGAGCTCGTCGAGACGGACCTCCGCGAGGCCGAGCTCATCAAGTACGCCAACAACGCCTTCCTCGCGGCGAAGGTCTCGCTGGTGAACGAACTCGGCAACGTCGCCAAGGAGTACGGCGCGGACGCCTACGAGGTGCTCGAGGCTGTCGGCCTCGACGACCGCATCTCCGCACGCTTCATGCGCTCGGGACTCGGCTGGGGCGGCTCCTGTTTCCCGAAGGACGTCGACGCGCTCCGTGCGGGCGCCCGCGAGCAGGGGTACGAGCCCGAACTGCTCGACGCGGCCGTCGCGGTCAACGACGGCCAGCCACGACGGCTGGTCGACCTGCTCGCCGGCCACGTCGACCTCGAAGGGGCGCAGGTTGCCGTCCTCGGGCTGTCGTTCAAGCCCGGCACCGACGACGTCCGAAAGTCCCGCGCGCTCGACGTGATCCGCCACCTCGACGAGCGGGGTGCCCGGCCCGTCGCCTACGATCCGGTCGCGGTCGACACCGTCCGCGAGCGCTATCCGGACCTGCCGGCCGCGTACGCCGAGTCGGCGAGCGAGGCGCTCGAGGGGGCCGACGGCGCGGTCGTCGCGACCGACTGGCCCGAGTTCGACGACTGCTCGTTTGCGGGGATGGCCCGTCGGGTCGTCGTCGACGGCCGTCGGATCGACGTCGATGCGGCCGACCTCGAGATGTACGAGGGGCTGACCTGGTGAGCCGGTGAGCGTGAGGATGTCCCTGCTCCGTCGATCCCACCGGTCGATCGGCCCGCTCCGTCGAGTGCGCCGGTCAATCAGTAGTCTTTTGCGGGCACGGGGGAGACACTTCGCTCGATGGAACACGACGCGGTTCGCGCTGGCCCGCGGCTCCGTGGAGACGGCGGCGAGGTCTTCACGATGACCGACGAGACGCGCGAAATTTCGGCCGAGGACGTCTGCGTCCTCATCCCCACACTGAACGAGGCCGCCACGATCGGCGACGTGATCGACGGCTTCCACGAGGAGGGGTTCACGAACGTCGTCGTCGTCGACGGCGACTCCGAGGACGAGACCCAGGAGATCGCTCGCGAGCGTGGTGCCGGCGTCATCGTCCAGTCCGGCGACGGGAAAGGGCAGGCGGTCCGCGAGGCCGTCCAGTATCTCGACGTGCCGTACGTCCTGATGGTCGACGGCGACGGGACCTACGATCCGGCCGACGCCCACACGATGCTCGAGCCCCTCTCGCGGGGCTACGAACACGTCATCGGGAACCGCTTTGCGGACATGGACGACGACGCGATGAAGGCGTTGAACGGCTTCGGCAACCGGATGATCAACCGCGCGTTCCGGTTCATCCACGGCGCGGACTACGACGACATCCTCTCGGGCTACCGTGCGTTCACGGTGGAGTCGTTCGAGCGCCTCTCGCTCGACTCGGACGGCTTTACGATCGAGACCGAACTGGCCGTCGAGTGTGTCAAACACGGCGTCGAGACGACGGTCGTCCCGATCAGTTACAGCGCCCGCCCCGAGGAGTCCGAGACGAACCTCCACCCGATCGCGGACGGCGGGACGATCATCCTCGCGCTGTACTCGCTCGCGAAGACGAACAACCCGCTGTTTTACTTCGGCAGCCTCGGCCTCACGGGGATCCTCACCGGCGGCTTCCTCGCGTTCTACGTGCTCTGGCGGTGGCTCCAGTACGGTATCGGCCACGAGATCCTCGCGCTCGTCTCCGCCGCCGCGATCCTGGTCGGCGTCCAGCTCCTGATGTTCGGCGTTCTGTCGGACATGCTCGTGACGCTCCACCGCGAACAGCGACGCCGCCTCGAGCAGATCACGCGCGAGGCGCGCGAGCCCGACGACGAGTAGGTACGTGCCGCTGACGGCGAACTATCTCACTCGGCCGTCGGAGACGATCGGTGTGCGAGGATAGTCGGTCGGCGCGGACGAACGGGACGACGGTCCGTCTCAGAACGGGAGCATCGACCGGACCTGCTGGAAGACGCCGCCGGAGTTGGCCTGCCGATACGCTTCGAAGGGCTCGTGCAGGTCGTTCAACAGCTCCTGTCGGGATCGAAACTCCCCGGTGTCGACCTCCGCGAGCATCTCCCCTAACGCGACGTCGTTGCCGTGGACGTCGTAGGGGATGCGTTCGTGACCGAGCGCCGCCGCGACGTCGTCTTTCGTCGCCGGAAAGGAGAGATCGGCGTCCCGCAGGCGGGCGTCGACGGCGGCGATCCCAAACTCGACGCTCTTCGGTTCCTCGTCGTCTCCGCTCGATGGTGGCCGCACTCCCATAGACTCCGATTCGTCGTCGGGTAGCAAAACCGCTACGAAGACTGCCCGAGTCGTGTCGGCCGTCGACACGCCTTTGGGGGCGGCGGCGGAGTATCGTATATGACCGAGTACACCACGGTTTCGATCCCGAAGGACCTCGCCGAACGCGTCGAAGAGACGATCGACGGGACGAGCTTCCAGAGCACGAGCGACCTCGTCCGCTTTCTCCTTCGCAGCATCGTCATCCAGCACCAGAAACAGGGCCAGCTGACCGAAGCCGAGTTCGAGGAGATCACCGAACAGCTCCGCGGGCTGGGCTATCTCGAGTGAGCGGAGCCGTATCGGGCCACAAAGCGCCCGCCGAGATAGCCACGTCGGACTGGAGACCGTCCGTCAGCCCGGAGAGAGAACCACGCCACGCGTTGGCAGTGCTTCGCTCGAGTGCTGTGCCGGACTCGACGATCGGCCTCGCTCGTTCGATCGGTTCACGTTGTTGGGCAGCAAATACATCACACCCCAATCCAACAATCAGGTGATGGGCGACGGGAGCAACGAAAAACTATTCAGGAACCGCCTCTCGACGGACGAGATTTACGAGCGAGTCGTGGTCGAAGCCGACGAGGAGATGCACAGATCGATTCGAGAGCTGTTCTTCAGTGCCCTGGCCGGGGGTTTCGCTATCTCCATTACGTTCTTGCTGTACACGTCGGGGACGCACGCGACGGACGGGATCCCCCTGCTCGGGGCGATACTCTACCCGCTCGGGTTTATCTACATCATCATCGGTAACTACCAGCTGTACACCGAGAACACCCTCCCGCCCGTCGCGTTGATTCTCGATCGGGTCGCGAGTATCCCGGCGATGTTGCGGATGTACGCCATCGTCCTCTTGGGGAACCTGGCCGGGGGAACGGTCGGCGCGCTCGTGCTCGCACACGGCGGCGTCTTCGACGCGGCGACGGCACAGACGGCGACCGACATCGCTCTCTCGGGGCTCGAGACCGACTGGTGGGCGCTTTTCTTCAAGGCAG
>LKMK01000131.1 GCA_001563805.1 Natrialbaceae archaeon B1-Br10_E2g2 | reverse complement strand
TCTCGGTTTTCGATGGCTGTCCGCATCCGGGCCACCTGTTCCGGGTCGGTGTCCTCACCCTGCAGGAATCGGCAGTTGCGGCCCACAGCCTCCTCGGCAGCGTAGCCAGTGAGTGTTTCGAACCCCGCGTTCACGTACACCAGCGGCTCGTCTTCCTGGGTCAGGTCAGCAATCGTAATTCCGAGTGGTGCCTCGTCCATCGCCTGGGTCTTGAGAGTGAGTTCGTCGGCACGATGCCCCATCCTGCTCAAGATATCGTCGTCGGATGTAGACATACAGGTGCGTGAGTCTTTAGGTGCGTCCGCTTTGTGTGTTCCGGCGACGGCCCCACGTCTACTGTTCGGGACCGTGGACGGTCGGCGTCGCTGTGATGGGTGCCGGCTGTGCCAGTGGCAGTGCCGACGGTCAGCACCGTAGACGACGGTGAGTCAGACAGGCGACTCGAGCACTCCTCGGGTGAGAGGCGATACAGCGTTGCCGCCGACTGATCGTAACGGGATCGCGTCGAGACACGTCTACTATCGATACAGTTCGCCGGGTCGCGAAAAAGCCCTTGATACCTGGTAACGTGGTTCTTGGAACGGTCAGCTATGAGTTCACACGATCACGCAACCGACCACGAGGGCACGCACGAACACTCGGATACCGAGGGGCCGGGCTACCCGACGCCAGCGGCGATGCGCACGGAGTCCGGACGCGAGAAGACGGCGTACGTGATGGCACCCCGCGTCGGGATGGCCGAGGAGGGCCACGACGCCATCGGCATCGTCGATCTCGATCCCGACTCCGAGACCTACAGCGAACTGCTCGACGTCGTCGAGATGCCGAACAGGGGCGACGAGTTACATCACTTCGGCTGGAACGCCTGCTCGTCGTCCTGTCACGTCGACGGCCTCACGCGCCAGTACCTCGTCGTTCCCGGCCAGCGATCCTCGCGGATCCACGTCATCGACGTTGAGGATCCGCGCGATCCCGAACTGGTTCGGGTGCTCGAGCCCGAGGAGATCTTCGAGTACGACCTCTCGGCTCCCCACACGGTCCACTGCGTCCCGGGCGGGAAGATCGTCATCAGCATGCTCGGCAACGCCGACGGCGAGCTTCCCGGCGGGTTTCTGCAACTCGACCAGGAGGACTTCAGTATCGACGGTCGCTGGGAAGCAGACTCCGGGGAGATGGCGATGAACTACGACTACTGGTATCAGCCACGGCACGACATCCTGATCTCGAGCGAGTGGGCCGCCCCGGAGACCTACTATCCCGGTTTCGACCTCGAGGACGTCGAGGCCGGCAAGTACGGCGACAGCATCCACATCTGGGACTGGGAGTCCCGCCAGCACGTCCAGACCCTCGAGTTCGGCGAGGCGGGTCAGATCCCCCTCGAGGTGCGGATGAGCCACAACCCCGAGGAGACCCAGGGCTACGTCGGGGCGGCGCTGTCCTCGACCATGATCCACTTCTACGAGACGGGCGACGGGAACTGGGACTGGGACGTCGTGATCGACGAGGAGCCCCGGGAACACCCCGACTGGGAGATGCCGGTGCCGCCGCTGATCACCGACATCCTGCTGTCGCTCGACGACCAGTATCTGTTCTTCTCGAACTGGCTCCACGGCGACGTTCGCATGTACGACGTCAGCGACATGGGTAACCCGCGGCTGGTCGACCGAATCTGGGCCGGTGGCCTCTTCGGCGACCGCCAGGAGATCCAGGGGACGGAGATCCGCGGCGCACCACAGATGCTCCAGCTCTCGCGGGACGGCCGGCGCCTCTACTGGACGACCTCGCTGTTTTCCTCGTGGGACAACCAGTTCTACCCCGAGATAGCAGAAGACGGATCGCTCATGTTCAAAGCCGACGTCTATCCCGACGAGGGGCGGATGGAACTCGACGAGGAGTTCCTCGTCGACTTCGGCGAGGCGCCGGGCGGTCCCGCCCGCGCCCACGAGATCCGCTGGCCCGGCGGCGACTGCACGAGCGACGTCTGGCAGTGATGGCCGGGACGGACGAACCCGACGAGACCCACACCGTCACTCTCGTCCGCGGAGCCGACGGCGAGACCCACCTCGAGGTCGGCCCCGGCGAGACCGTCATCGACGCCGCCGATGCCGCCGGCGTGGCCGTTCCGTACGGCTGTCTCTACGGGGCCTGTGGCACCTGCACCGCGAGGCTGCTCGAGGGCAACCTCGTACACCGCGAGCCACCGCGGGCGTTGAACGCTGACGCGCTCGAGCGGGGATTCGTACTGGGCTGTATCGCGACGCCACGGACCGACTGCCGGCTCCGGGTCGGTCACGACGTCCAGGCCGAAGCCGTAGGCACGCCCTGGAAGTAGCGGTTCGGCGTCCCGTTTTAGGCCGTCGGGGAGAGGTACCCACCCGTCGCTTCGCCGTTCGCGGTCATCCTTCCGCCCGCATTGACGAGGCTGTCGGGGGAGGGACGACTATGAGACGCCGAACGCTGTTGACAGCGGTTGCTGGAGTGATGATCGCCGGGTGTTCGACTGCAACCCCCAGTGCAGGGCCAGCGGACGACGGGCCCGAAAACCGCTCGGCGTCGGACGAGGGAGCGGACGGAGAGAGCGACCCGGACGACGATCAGCCGAGCGAGTCGGAGCTCCGCGCGGAGTTCGAGACGGGACTCGAGGACCGCGGCTTCGAGGGCGTGACCGTCGAGGAGGCCGACGACGGACTCGAACTGCGGTACGACGCAACTGGGACGAGCGACGACGATGTCGCCGCGGAGATCGAGCTGATCACCGACGGGTACACAACGGGTATCGACCGGGGGTCGTCGACCGCGTTTCTCGACGCCACCGCCTATGACCGCGACGACGCGCTCGATTCCTTCACGATCGACACCGAGTGGGTCGAGGCCTACCTCGAGGGGGACCTCGAGTGGCGTGAACTGCTGACCCGGATCGCTGAGACGTTCGAGTCGGACGGCCTAGCCGAGGACGAAGACGACGCTGACGACGACAGTGACGGTGGCGATGACGACGACAGCGACGGAGACGGTGACGACTCAGAAGATGACTGATGACCAGCGATCGGTTGGTCACGGAGAGGGTGAGACACGGATTGAGAGGCGATCTCCGGGGGTAACGATCGGTCAGTTCAGGTGAAAGACAGCGCGAGTAATACAGATTAGAACCCTATAATCACAAAGACGATAATGTATGAGATCAGCCCAAAGAGAGCGGTCGCCCCCATCCATGCAACACCTATCATCAGTGCCTGTGTTCCAGTTAGATCGTCTCCCTCGAGCACCTTACCGAACTTTGACAGCAAGTCGTCAAGAGCCATGATACCATTTCACTCGGTGGAGTGAAAAAATTGCCGGGTTATTGGAATATATTCGACCATTCAGTTTGCACATATACTGGTTGAGTAGTTCACTTGCCACTAGATAGAACAAACGAAGCCGTCCTACTACGCTTATTCCCTGTTCTTTACACGCTATGCTTGACAGTACTACTATCTGGTAAAACGGTGGTAAGAATCACCGGTAATCACTGGAGCGCTCGGTCGGGCCGGTAGATCGGTAGAGGAATCCTCTCAGTCGTCGTGGGGACCGTCGGTGAGTCCTCGAGTCAATCGGGCAGGTAGCGCGGATCCCGTCGACGGAACCGAACGCCGTTCTCGATATCGAGACACTCAGCTCACACCGGATACAGGTCCTTTTTGCTGGGCGGTGTACGATCGGTATGGGACTGGAATCGTACTTCGAAGCGTTCGATCGTCGGGACTGGCAGACGGCCGATCCCGACGGGACCGTCCGACTGGCGATCGTCGGCATCGGCGGGTTCGCACGCAACCGCGCCCTCCCTGGGATCGAAGCGGGTGACTACTGTGAGTCGACGGTTCTGGTGACCGGTTCGCCCGATTCGGTCGCCGACACTGCCGACCGGTTCGACGTCGAAACGGTGATCGGCTACGACGAATTTCTCGACGGCCACGCGAGCGACGCCTACGACGCGGTCTACGTGGCGACGCCGAACGCGACCCACGGCGAGTACGCCATCGCTGCAGCCGACCGTGGCAACCACGTCATCTGTGAAAAGCCGCTCGAGACCACGGTCGACCGCGCTCGAGCGATTCTCGAGGCTTGCGAGGACGCCGACGTCACGTTGATGACGGCCTACCGGCTCCAGCTCGAGCCGTCGGTCCGACGCACCCGTGAGCTGATCGACGACGGGGTCATCGGTGACGTCGTCCAGATCCACGCCGGGTTCTCGAATCCCCTCCTCGAGAGCGCCGACGCGGGGAGCTGGCGACTGGATCCCGACCTCTCCGGCGGCGGCGCCCTCGTCGACCTGGGGGTCTACCCGCTGAACACGATCCGATTCCTGCTCGAGTGCGATCCGATCGCGGTCTCGGCGACGACGCACTCGGTCGACGAGCCGTTCGCGGACGTCGACGAACACGTCGCGTTCCGGCTCGAGTTTCCCGACGCCGTGACCGCCTCCTGTACGGCGAGTTACAACTCACACGCGACCAGCGGACTCAGGGTGGTCGGAACCGAAGGAATGGTGTCGGTCTCCTCCCCGTTCGGGGGCGTCGTCCCACACGACATTTACGTCGAGTGTGGCGACGTCGGGATGGAGTACCGGGGGGTGCCGAGCAACGAAGTGCTCGAGGAGTTCGACTACTTCGGCTACTGCGTGCTCACCGGCACCGAGCCGGAACCGAACGGCGAGGATGGCCTTCGAGATATCGCGACCGTCGAAGCGACGTACGATGCAGCTGCAACCGGTCGAACGGTCGACGTTCCGACGGTCGAGTGAGACGGACCGCTGTCGGTCAGTTTTGTCACCCTCGGGTCCCCCGTGGGTGTAAGAGAAGCCGCGTAGGTGACTGGAGCAGTCGTCCGGTCCCGTCCCTTACCGTGCGAGCAGTGCGTACAGCAGTCCCAGAATGACGCCGTAGACGGCGTGACCCAGGAGGCTCGCCCCGCTCCAGTCCGGCACGGGTGGCGCCATCTCGGTCATCGCGCCGACCCACGCGGGCATGACGAACGACGCGAGGACGAGCCAGAGGACGAGCCCGTAGGCGAGTCCCGCAACCGCGATAGCGACGTTGCTTCCCAGTCGGTTCTCGAGTCCGGTCTGCTGGAGGACGAGCGCGAAGACGACGCCGAGGGCGACCGAGTGGAACATGTGGATCGCCCACCCGAGCGCGAGCGACGGCCCGAGGCCGTACATGCCAGGGATCGCCATCTCGATGACCATTCCCATCGCCATCATCATCAGCACGCCGAACGCGAGCCCGCCGGCGAGTCCGCCCGCGAGTCCTGCTTGCCACGGTTCGAAACGCGGCTGTGTTCGAGTCTCAGTCGGTGTGGCCGTTTCGGATGCCATACGCTACGAACGGGCGCGCCACTCCTACCACTGGTACCTATGGGCATCGGTCGGGCACAGCCAATGTACGTCGTCGCCCACTCGCCCACGGGGCCGACCGCGAGGTGGCCATCAATACACACTGTCCCTGGGTAGGGTCTGTCAATGATCAGCACCCACGTGTCGACTGGTTACGATGTTCCGACGCTAATCCAACCACATTGTTTCATGATGTCAGATGTCACACTTATACCTCCAGGTGGAGTTAAATTACCCTGATGAGCACCAATTCGCCTCGAGTCGACGCGACGGTTTTCGAGACGGTGACCGATGCGATCACCGACAGTATCGTCGCGTTCGAGGCCGATGGGACCGTCGTCTTCGCTAACCCGGCCGCACGGGAGCTACTCGGCTATACGCCAGGTGAGTTGCTCGAGCGATCGGTCGACGAACTGCTCGCTGACGACCAGCGATCGGGGCTCGTCCGGCGCTCGCGCCGAGTGACACCCGACGAACGGACGCCCGTCGACGGGACAGTGGTGCATCGAGCCGGTCGTGAGGTCCCCGTTTCCCTCACAGTACACGCAGAATCGTCGAACGATCGTGACCTCTACATCGTCACCTTTCGAGAACGGGGGGCGAGCGACTCCTCGTCTCCCGACCGACCGGAGTACGAACGCCAACTGAAGGCGCTCAACCGGGCGAGTCGCCAGCTCATGGCTGCGCGGACGGTCGAAGAAGTCGCCCGGAGAACCATCGACGTCGTCGAGACGGTACTACGACGGTCGCTGACGGCGGTCTGGGAAGCGACCGAGGACGAGGCCCTGCACGCCGTCGCGGCGAGTGACGAAGCGACGAGCGCATCCGGCGGATCGACGGCCGAACCGATGCCGCCGGTCACCGGGACGACCATCGAGATGACGGTGTTCGAGGACGGTGACCCCGCGTTGATCGGGGAGTACGACGCGGTAGCGAACCCGGCACACCCGGAGATGGGGCTCGAGGAGCGATTTCTCGTCCCGCTCGGGGACCACGGACTGCTGGGAGTCGGCTCGTCGGGTGACGAACGAATCGACACGTCGGTACAGGAACTCATCGAGATCCTCGGGAAGAACACGCGAGCGGCGCTCGACCGCCTCGAGCGCGAGCACGTGATCCACCAGCAGTCGGCGGCTATCGACGCGGCCATCGACGGGATGGCGATCACGACCGACGAGGGCGAGTTCACGTACGTAAACGACGTCTACGCCCGGCTGTTCGGCTACGACGACTCGGACGAACTCGTCGGGACGAACTGGCAAGCTCTCTTCGCGCCGTCCGAAGTCGACCGCTACGAGTCCGAGGTCCTCCCGACCATCTCCGAGCACGGCTCGTGGCTAGGGGAGGCGGTCGGAACGACCACGATGGGGGCCGAGATCCCTCTCGAGATTTCGCTCTCGCTGCTCGCCGACGGCTCCGGGATCTGTATCGCCCGCGACATCACCGAGCGAAAGGCCCAGGAACGTCAACTCGAGGCGCTCAACGACGGACTCAGGGAGTTGATGACGGCGGACGATCGCGAGGCGGTGAGTCAGGTCAGTATCGACGCCGTCGAGGACGTCCTGGGATTCGAGCGTGCCTGCCTCCGACTGTTCGATCCGGAGACGAACCGTCTCGACTACGCGGCGCTTACCGATGGCGCCGACAGGGTACTCGAGCAGTACACGGTGTACGACTTCGAGTCGACGCTCGCCGGTCGCGCGTTCCGGGAAGCGAAAACAGTGGTCGATCACCGATCGGCCGACGCCGCCCGCGACCGATCGGGCGTCGACTACGCGAGTTTGCACGTGCCGATCGGGCCACACGGCGTTCTCACCGTGCTCGTCGAAAGTGACGCTGAGTTCGACGAGCGCACCGTCCAGTTGACCGAGGTGCTGGCCGTCAATACGAGGACCGCGATCACTCGGGCAGAGCGCGTCCACCAGCTCAAAACCCACGATCGCGAGATGCGCCGCCAGCGCGACCAGCTCGAAACGCACACCGAGATCAACGAGCTCGTCCAGGAGATCGGCCGACAGCTCCTCGAGGCGACGACGCGCGAGGAACTCGAGGAAACGATCTGTGGCCGGTTGGTCGCGACGGATCTGTACCACAGTGCGTGGATCGGCGACGTCGAGGCGAGCAGCGACCGGCTGCGGACCCGCGTCGGGTTCGGGATCTCGAGCGCCGACCTCGAGGCGATCGAGGGGATGTCGATCGAGAGTATCGCACACGGGACGGTCGAACGGATGCTCGAGACCGGTTCGGTCGAGGTCGTCAGATCCTACCAGCGATCCGGCGAGTATTCGGCCCCCGACTCCGAGGCTACCGCTGCGGACGTCCTCTCTACGGCGGCGATTCCGCTCACCTACGGCGACCACCTGTTCGGCGTGCTGGTGGTCAGCGGATCGGGTGAGTCCCTCTTCGGCGAGGAGACGGTCAGCGGATTCGACTCGCTCGGATACGTCACCGGGTTCGCGATCAACGCGATCAGAAACAGGCGGCTACTGCTCTCCGACTCGGTGATCGAACTCGAGTTCACCGTCAGCGATCCGGACACGTTCTATCTCGAGCTGACAGAAGCGCCCGGCTGCGTGTGTCGGTTCGAACGCTCGGTCCCGATCGAGGAGGGAAAAATCCTCAACTACCACACGGTTACGGGCACCGACCCGGAAGCAGTGCTGGCAGCTGCAGCGGACTCCGACCAGATCGAGGACGCGCGTGTCCTCAGCGACGGCGACGACAGCCTCCTGTTACAGACGCGGACGTCGAACTCGACGGCACACGCCGCCTTGCAGGTGGGGGCGACCCTGCGGTCCGCGGTCGCCGCCGACGGCGGAGCCCGCCTCGTCCTCGAGGCCCCGGGGACGGCGGACGTCCGGGAGATCGTCTCCCTGTTCGACGAGCAGTTCTCGGAGCTTCAACTGGTGGCGAAACGAGAACGCGACCGATCGGTCGAGACCGCGACGGAGTTTCGACGGACGGTCGACGCCACGCTCACCGAGCGACAGCGCTCGGCGCTCGAGTCGGCGTACGCCGCGGGCTACTACGACTGGCCTCGAGAGATCACCGCCGAGGAGCTGGCCGGATCGATGGGGGTCTCCTCGTCGACGCTCCACGAACACCTCCGGAAGGGTGTGTGGAGTCTCCTTCGAGCGTTTCTCGACGACCACGCCGAGTGACTGTCGTGGTCCAGACCGCCACGGCGAGACGACGGGACGGTGACTACGGCATGGCGAGACGTCGGGACGGTGACTACGTCACGGCAAGACGACGGGACGGTGACCGCACCGGCCGTTGGGGCCCCGGTGGGAGCAACACGGCGTCGAACGGTCCCCCATCTTCCCGATCACCGCCGCCCTTTCGACCGGGGTTTAGGTGTGACGTGGCAGTTCCGTTCGACGACACGAACCCAATCGCGGTCGAACGGAGACCGTCGTGTCTCGAAGATTCCAATTATGAAACAGACCTACCAGACACGACCCACCAGCCTC
>LKMK01000016.1 GCA_001563805.1 Natrialbaceae archaeon B1-Br10_E2g2 | reverse complement strand
AGGAGATGTACACCGGGACGCGTCGGCGGCTCTACCCGACGCTCTCGCGAACCCTCGGGCGACTCCGCCCGCCGACGCCGGCCGACGGACGCGACGTGATCGTCTCGTTCGAGGCCGTCCGCGACTACGACGGCTCCGACCACCTCGGCGAGATCGACACTCGGACGCTCGTCATCGGCGCCGACGAGGACCCCTTCTTTCCCGAGTCGATCCTCCGGGAGACTCACGCCGGGCTCCCCGACTCACAGCTCGCGATGTTCCGGGGAGCACGTCACGGCGTCTTCCTCGAGCAGAAGGCCGCGTTCGACGCCAGCGTGAAACGGTTTCTCGAGCGCGAGACGGCCCGCGCTTCCAGCCAGCCCGAAGAAGAGATTCGCTGATCAGAGGTCGCGCTGGCGTCCTTTCGGCACCATCGAACGCAGTTCGCCGTGGACGTAGAGGCCGATTCCGAGCGGCTCGAGGCCCCCGGCCAGTTCGTGGGCGGCGATGAGATATCCCCAGTCGCCGTCCCACTCGAGGGCCTGGTCCTCGCCCGCCGCGAACGCTCGTGCCTGCTCGCGCTCGAGTTCGATCACGCAGTCGGTGGCGTGGCGGCCAACGCGCTGGACGAAGTCCGTTGTCGGCTTCCAGTGTTCCTGTCGGGTCCGCAGGCAGGTCATCCCCAGCGACTCGATCGACAGCGGCGTGGGGGCCTCGCCGGCATAAATCCAGATCTTGCCGGCGCCTTTCTCCCAGAACGTGTAGTCGTCGAACGTCTCGGGCGGAATGCCGAACCGATCCGCGAAGTAGTCGACGACCTCCTCGCGGCTGACGCGGCCCTCGACGGTTCGCTCGGCGGGGGTCGCCGGCAGGCGGTCGAATCGCTGGCCGACGTTTTGCTCGAGGTCGCCGTCTGCGCCGTTGGCCACCGCTTCCTCGGCGTCGCTCTCGTCGGCCATCAGGCGGTCACCTCCAGTTTCGCGACGAAGAACCCGCCGGTGTCGTTCTGGTGGGGATAGATCCTGATCGCGTCCTCGAGACTCGCGTCGAACTCCTCGTCGCCCCACTCGGTGAGGCCGGGCGAGTGCTCGAGGCCGACCTCGACGTCGACGACGCGACAGTCCGCTTCGTCGAGGGCGTGCTGGACGACGGCCTCGTTCTCCTCGGGGGCGAACGTACACGTCGAGTAGACGACGGTGCCGCCCTCACGGGTGGTCTGGATCGCCCGCCGGAGAATGCCCTTCTGGATACCAGAGACGCTGTCCACGTAGCCTTCCGACCAGTCGTCGAGGGCGTCGGGGTTCTTCCGGATCGTCCCCTCACAGGAACAGGGGGCGTCGACGAGCGCCCGATCGAACGCGTCGAACGAGAACGGCTTCATCGAGTAGTTGCGTGCGTCCCGGTTGGTCACCGCGAGACTCGTCGCCCCGAGCCGTTCGGCGTTGAACCGCAGCGCCGAGATGCGCCCGAGATTGCTGTCGTTCGCGACGACGGTGCCGCGGTCGTCCATCAGCGCCGCGAGCTGAGTCGCCTTCCCGCCCGGGGCGGCACAGGCGTCCCAGACGCGCTCGCCCGGCTGGGGGTCGAGCACGACCGGCGGCACCGCCGACACCTCCTCCTGGCCGTGGGTCATGCCGTGAAAGGAGGTCCACGTCGATCCCGGCGAGTCGGTCTCGAGGCGCAGGACGCGCGGGTTCCAGTCGGCCTGTTCGTAGGCCACGTCCTCGCTGTCGAGCACCTCGAGGGTCCGCTCGACCGAGGCCGCGATCGTGTTGATCCGCACGGCGTTGCCCAGCGGCCGCCTGCAGGCCTCGAGAAACGCCTCGAAGTCGTCGATGATCGGTCGATACCGCTCGAGTGGCTCCATTGCAGGCGGCTTCGCACCCCCCGCGTTTGTGGGTTTCGAAGCGCCGGCCGCGGCTCACGCCGCGAGTTCGGTCTTCGCTACAGGACGCCCAGTCCGGCACCCGACGGACGGTCCAGCGAGCACGGACCACGGATTCGCTGCCAGCGCGTTTATGCGACCGCCGCGCCAAGGTCACGCATGACAGAAATTCGTCTCAGAGGACCCGAGGCATCGCTCGAGTCACCGCGGCTGGTCGAGGGATTTCCGGGCGTCGGACTCGTCGGAAAGATCGCGACGGACCACATCGTCGAGCACCTCGACATGCGTTACTACGCGAGCGTCCACTGTGAGGGACTCCCGATGGTCGGCGTCTACCGTGGCGACGACCGGACGGCACGCCCGCCGGTGCGCCTCTACGTCAGCGAGGAACACGACCTGCTCGCGCTCCAGTGTGAGACGCCGGTCGCCGCCGACGCCGTCGAGACCGTCGCGACCTGTCTCACGAACTGGATCGTCGACCGGAACGCGACGCCGATCTACCTGAGCGGACTTCCGACGGAACGCGACGAGAGCCGACCGGAGCTCTACGGGATCGCGACCGGAGACGCAGGCGAGACGCTCGCAGCCCACGACGTCCCGATCCCGCCGGAAGACGGGCTCGTGACTGGCCCGACCGGCGCGTTGCTCAACCGCGCTGCCCAGGCCGACCACGACAGCATCGGGCTGGTCATCGAGTGTGACTCGCAGTTTCCCGACCCCGAGGCGGCGGGCGTCCTGATCGACGACGCGATCGGCCCGCTCACGGGCCTCGAGGTCGACGTCCAGGACCTCCTCGATCGAGCCGAGGAGATCCGCGACCAGCGCGAGCGCCTCGCCCAGCAGATGCAACAGGCCGGGCAGGACGAGAGCACGCAGGCCCAGCCCTTGCGGATGTACCAGTAGCCACACGGTGGCGAGAGCTACACCCCTCGAGCGCCGATCCGCCGAAAGCCCACCGGGCTGGCCGCTTCCACAACTCACTTTCGGCCGGTTGCCGACGGTTCCGGCATGGGAGCAGACGATCCAGACGCACTCGAGCCGACGGCGTGTCCGACCGCAGGCGACGTCCCGATGCTCGGCCTCGGCACGTGGGAGAACACGGACGCCGACCAGTGTGCCGAAAGCGTCCGGACGGCCCTCGAGACGGGCTACCGGCACGTCGACACCGCGCAGGCGTACGATAACGAAGACGCCGTGGGCGAGGGGATCGCCACGGCCGACGTCGACCGCGACGAGGTCTTTCTCGCGACAAAGGTCTGGATCTCGAACCTCGCGCCCGACGACGTCCTCGAGACGACCCGCGAGAGCCTCGACCGGCTCGGCGTCGACGCCATCGACCTGCTGTACGTCCACTGGCCGGCCAGAACGTACGACCCCGAAGAGACGCTCGCGGCGTTCTCGGAGCTGTACGACGAGGGGTTGATCGAAAACGTCGGCGTGAGTAACTTCCTCCCCGAGCAACTCGAGGCGGCCGTCGAGAGCTGTGACGCGCCGATCCTCGCGAATCAGGTCGAACTCCACCCACTGCTTCCCCAGCCCGAGTTGCGAGAGGCGTGTGCGGCCCACGACGTCGAGGTCGTGGCCTACTCGCCGCTGGCTCGCGGTGGCGTCTTCGGACAGCCCACGATCCAGGAGATCGCGGCCAAACACGACGTCAGCGAGGCCCAGGTCAGCCTGGCATGGCTCCGCGAGAAGGGCGTCGTCGCGATCCCCAAAGCCACCGGCGTCGAGCACATTCGTGACAACTGGGCGTCGCTGGCACTCGAGCTCGACCCCGAGGACGTCGCAGCTATCGACGCGATCGAGGACCGCGAGCGGACCGTCGATCCCGACTTCGGCCCCTGGAATCAGTAGGATTCGGTAGCTATCGGTTCCCTAGCCCATGGTGTCTCGGCAGAAACTGACCTACTGCAGGAGGCTGTTGGGAACGCCGTCACTCGAGTGTTCGTCGTCGGACCTGTTCTCGAACGAGAAAGAGAGGGAAAGCTTACAGTACGTGGGCTTTTTGGCTCGCGTATGTCTACCCGCTCTCGGAGAGCCAACCGAGGAGGCATCGTCGGTGCGGTTCAGACCGACCTGGAGCGGTTACACGGGGCGTGGATGGAGATCGTCTTTCCCCGCCAGCGTGGCCGCGGCCACTCCGTCATGGGCAAGTGGAAGCCGGAGACGCTTCCACAGAAGCTCGCCTACTACGTCTGGAGTCTCCTCGGAACGCTCGGACTGCTCGTCCTGTATCCGCTGACCGTCGTCGGCTTCGCCACCCGCTACTACGCGGTGAAACTCGACTCGACTCGGACTCGACTCGGCATCGTCGGCGTGACGGCACTGGCCGTCCTCGTCTGGGGTGCGCTGACCGTCAGCGCCTACATCAGCCTGCCGTTCGACGCCTTCCTCGCGATCGCCGCAGCCAGTCTCGTCGCCGTCATCTCGACGGCTCTCGCGGCGATCTTCTCGAAGTTCGGCGGTCGCGTGACGTCGGTCCTGCTCGCTTATCCGTTCGCGATGACGGCGATCTTCCTGCCGCCGGTCGTCGCGGCGCTCGTGACGCCCGCGCTCGAGCCCCACGTCCTCGACCCGAGCTACGACTTCGCCGTCTGGATCCTCGACAACGTGTTGTTCGTCGGCGGCGCAAACGAGTGGCTCCGTGGTAACTTCCAGCTCGAGGGCGCAGCCTACGCGGGCATGTGGGTCGGCCTCTCGTTCCCGCTCGGCTGGTTCCTGGGGAGCCTCGTGGCGCTTGCCAACCTGGTCCGCCCTTCGGAAGAAACGTAAGCTGCTCCAGGCGGTGGTGGAGTTCTCGAAACCCGTGAACGACTGCCGGTTTCGAGGTACTTAGTTGCCGTCACTGCCAACGCCCCGCTATGGGACTCGACGTAGCGAAAACGGTTGGCGCGTTCGTACTGGTGCTCGTCGTCGGCATCGGATCGCTGTATCTCCTGCCGGAAGTGACGCCGATGGCGCCGATGACCACCGAGACGATCATGATGATGGTGCTCCCGTCGATGGCGATCTTCGGGGCCATCATGCTCGCGATCGGCGTCAAACACGGCGAGTATCGCGCGACGAACTGAGAGCGAGCCGGTTTTGATTCAGCACTTCAGGCCGACGACCTACATGTAGCCGAGATCGCGCAACCGCTCCATCAGATCCTCTTTGTCCTGGGCGCGGCCGGCGCGTTCGGTCGTCCCCTCGAGGTCCTGCAGCCAGGCGGGGTCGTCCTCGGTTTTCTCCGTGCTGATCTCGCTGCCGAGCGACCGAAAGCCCTCCCAGTACTTCGGCGAGACGGGGGTGTCTTCGGGCTCGAGGTCGTTCGGCAGGTCGTCTTTGTTCTCCGGGACGTAGCCCTCGTCCGGGAACTCGGGTACCGTATCGGGGACGACGAAGTTCCAGAACGCTTCCCAGACGGCCGCCTCGTCGAACTGGAGGATGGGCTGGACGCGGTCGTGGGGCGGGTAGATGTCGGGGTCGTGACGCGGCGAGAAGAACGTCTCGTCGGCACGGGCCTCCTGTTCGTCCCAGCGAACGCCCGAAACGATCCCGTCGATCTCGTACTCCTCGATGGCGTCGTTGAGCGCGACCGTCTTCAGCAGGTGATTCCCGACGTAGGTGTCGAGCAGGAACGGGAACGTGTCTTCTTCGTACTCGAGCAGGTTGCGGACGTGGTGGCGGTTCTGCTCGCTCAGGTCGTCGATCGGAATGTCGTCGCCCGGCTCGAGGTCGTGTTCGTCGACGTACTCGCCGACGTCCTCGTTGCGGGCGTAGACCACCTCGAGGTCCCACTCGTCGGCCCACTCCTCGACGAAGTCGTGGATCTGGTCGAAGTGCTGGAAGTGGTCGATGAAGACCGTCGGCGGCACCTCGAGGTCGTAGCGGTCGGCGACCTCGTTGACGAAGTAGAGGACGAGCGTCGAGTCCTTCCCGCCGGTCCACATCACCGCCGGGTTCTCGTACTGTTCGAGTCCCTGCCGGGTGACCTCGATCGCTTTCTCGATCTTGTCGTGGATGTGTGGGTAGTCGGCTGGGGATTCGCCTTCGCCGTCTTCGTAGTCGACGCCGACGTATTCGGGGAAGTTCGTGGACATAGTCTGTAATTAGATATAATTACCACGGTAAAACGCTTTGGGGGACCGGAAACCTCTGACGGGAACCGCCGGCGGCGATCAGTCGAGCGACGCCGTCTCGAGTGCGGGCGCCGTCTCGTCGGGCTGGAGCTGCTCCTCGAGCAGCCGAACGATGCGTCGGCCGGCGGTGCCATCGCCGTAGGGATGGGGGTCCGACGCCGGTTTCCAGTCTTCGAGCAGTCCCTCGCGGATGCGCGAGCGGTTCGGGCCGACCAGTCGATTCCAGCCGCAGTCGACCGTTTCGACCCACTCGGTCTCCGCCCTGAGCGTCAGACACCGGGTCCCGAGGAAAAAGGCCTCCTTCTGGACGCCTCCCGAGTCGGTCGCAACGCGTTCGGCCCCGTCTATCAGCCGGACGAAGTCGAGGTAGCCCTGAGGGTCGATCACCTCGAGGTGCTCGGTCGCACGGTCCCAGAGCCCGTACTCGCGGAGGGAGCTGACCGTCCGCGGATGGGCGGGGAAGATCACCGGACGGGGGGCGTCGGCGAGGCCGTCGACGATCGCGGCGAGGTTCGACCGGTCGTCGGTGTTGCTCGCCCGGTGGACCGTCGCGAGAATGTACTCGTCGGGGTCGACCTCGAGTTCCTCGAGGATCGTCGATTCGCGCCGGGATCGCTCTCTGGCCTCGAGGATGGCGTCGTACATCACGTCGCCGGTCCAGTAGACGCCGTCGGTGACGCCCTCGGCCGCGAGGTTCGCGATCGCCCCCTCGCTCGGGGCGAAACAGAGGTCGGCGGCGTGGTCGGTCAGGATGCGGTTTATCTCCTCGGGCATCGACCGGTTGTCGCTCCGGAGCCCGGCTTCCACGTGCGCGACGACGAGGTCCCGTTTCGAGCCGACGATGGCACCGGCCAGCGTCGAGTTGGTGTCGCCGTAGAGGAGGATGGCGTCGGGGTCTTCCGTCTCGACGATCGGCTCGAGTCTGGCGATCATCGTCGCGGTCTGCCGCCCGTGTGTATCCGACTCGACGCCGAGGTTGTACTCGGGTTCCGGGATGTCGAGTTCCTCGAAGAAGACGTCCGAGAGCTCCTCGTCGTAGTGTTGGCCAGTGTGGACCAGCACTTCTTCGCCCGCCTCCCGGAGCTTCCGCGAGACGACGGCGGCTTTGACGAACTGGGGCCGTGCGCCGACGATCGAACAGACCCGCATCATCGACCACCCGACGCGCCCGCCTCGAGTCGATCGCGGTGGCCGTCGACCACGTTCGCAACCGGTGTCGGTCGCCGTCGCCGACGACGCTTGCCGCTCGCGTTCTCCGGTCGCTTCTCGGCAGGCACGATGGCCGGAACGAACTCGGGTGTGGAAGACTGGGGAGCGGGAGTGGGGGACGGCTCGAGGGGTGACGTCGAGTTACTGGAGGGACGCTGCACGCACGATCACCTCGTGAAACATGGCAGTCAGTCCTTCTAGAAGATGCCATTTGGTTATCAGTCGGCTACCCCATCGAAGCGACTCCCTGTCCGTCCGGCAGGGATGTTAACGCCGGTAACAATTCTGCGGCAATCGACCGGCTTCGACCGACCGTCAGCGACGCTCGAGCAGAAACCGGTCGCTACCACGGACCGGCCACTGCTGCAATTCGACGGCGACGTGTCGTTGAGGGACCGAAGCGGCCAGTCGGCAGGCGGCGTCCGTTCGCCGGAATCAGTACGCTCATGGCTGTCCGCTCGAGTCGCTCACGTGAACTCCGTCGACAATGAACTGGCACTACCGATATACGGTTCTCCTGCTGTGTATGCTCGCGTTCTTCGTCACCTACTTCGCCCGACTGGGGATCAGCCCGGTCGTTCCCTTCATCACCGACGACTTCGAGATCTCGAACACCCTGATCGGCGTCGCGCTGACCGGGATGTGGCTCGCCTACGGCCTCGCGCAGTTCCCGAGCGGGATTCTCGCGGACCGCTACGGTGAGAAGCCGATCATCCTGATCGCCGTCGGTGGGACGACGGTTATGAGCCTCCTGCTCGCGCTGTCGCCGGTGTACGCCGTCTTCGTTCTCGTCGTCGTCGTCCTCGGCGGGGTCGCAGGCCTCCACTACGCGGTCGCGACGACGCTGTTGTCCCGGACGTTCGAGGACCTCGGGACGGCCGTCGGTATCCACTCGATCGGCGGCCCGCTGGCGGGACTCGTCGCTCCGGTCGCCGCAGCCTGGGTCGGCGTCCGCTACGGGTGGCGTCCCGCGGTGGCCGTGACGGCCATCGTCGGCATCCCCATCTTCGCGCTGTTCGTCTGGCGCGTCCGTCCGACCGAGCCACGGCGGCCCGACCAGCCGATGCGCGACCGGCTCGAGCTGGGCGCGCTCGTCGAACTCCTCTCGCGGCCGGCCATCGCGTTTCCGCTCCTGATTGCGATGGCGGGGACGTACGTCGTCCAGGGACTCCTGTCGTTTCTGCCCGCCTTTCTCGTCGAGTTCCGGGGGTACTCCCCTACGGCAGCCGGCATCGCCTTCTCCGCGTTCTTCGTCGTCAGGGCCGCCAGCCAGGTCGTCCTCGGTCGCGCCTCCGACGCCTACGGCCGCGACGCCGTCATCGGCGGCTCGATGCTTGCGGGTGCCATCGGCCTCCCCCTCGTCGTGTTCGGCCCGGGCCTCGTCGCCGTCGCTGGCGGCGTCTTGCTCGCGGGGCTCGGCTCGAGTTTCTTTTCGGCGATCGATCCGCGGTTCATGGACGTCCTCTCGGCCGAGGAACGAGGCACTGGCTTCGGCCTCGTCCGGACGGTTTACACCGTCATCGGGGCCGCTGGTTCCGCTGGCGTCGGCCTCACCGCCGACCTCTTCGGCTGGCCCGTCGCGTTCGGAACGCTCGCCGTCCTCTTTCTGGCGTCGTTCCTCGCGCTCGCGGCCAACCACGTCCTCCGGCTCGGCTACTGAGTGCGGGGACTCTCGTTGCGTTTGACCAACCGCTGCGTAGCGAGAAAGAGCAAGGGCTCGTTGGCTCTGCTGTCAGCCAGTTCCGGCGTGACCGAGACCGTCCTGCGGTTGCACGGCACGTCAGGCGACCGGTCTCAGTCGCTGATGAACTTGTTATCGCGCCAGTTGACGCCCGATTCGCCGGCGCCCTGATCGCGCGGCCCCTCGACGACCTCGATATTGGCCGGACGTGGTTCGCCCTCGACGATTCGGGTCGCCTCGAGTTCCCCACCGCGGTCGGTGATGGCCGTCAGCGTGCCTTTCTCGGCGGCTTCGGCGATCTCACAGAGGACGAGGAACATCTCGTACTGCAACAGCGAGTTCTGCAGGACGGTCTCGCGGTCGCCTTTGAACGCGGCGAACTCGACGAGTTCGGACTCGATCTCCTCTTCGTCCTCTTCGTCCCAGCGGAAGGAGTTGCGTCGCTCGTCCGGGTCCTCCTCGTAGACCCGATTTTCGGTGACGCTCGCTTTGAGCTGTGCCGTCGGCGTGTACTTGCTGACCGACTTGTCCTCGGCGACGGCTTTGAGGATGAGCGTGTTGTTTCGTCGCGTGATCTCGACGTCTTCGATCCCGTCGGGATACTCCGCCTCGTCGATGTGATCGCGAAGGTCTTCGAGTGGCAGTTCGAGCGTCGAGTGCAACCGATATACGTGGCTGGATTCCTCTGTTGACATAGTGGGGATGGGTGGGACGAGGGTCGTTCGGTACGTCGTTGCGTCCTACTACGGGTGCGTGACTTATATGATCTGCTATTGGCTCCGTCGCAGACAGGTTCGGATAAATTACCATTCGACGCCGGTGTATCTGACCGGGCGGAACCGATCTCCGTGACTCATACGGATTCCTGTACCGATGTACCGGCGCAACCGCGACCCGGGCGGCGGTTGCGCCGGAACTGACGTACAGTAAACCGTATCACCGGTTCGATCGCCAGCCCGAGGGCTCGGCGTTCGACGTCCGAAAAACCCGAATCGACCGCGGATCGGCGGTCGTTACTCGGCTGCGAGCGTCTCGGCCAACTCGCCGCGTTCCTCGAGTTCGGCCAGGATGTCCGAGCCACCGACGAATTCGCCGTCGACGAACGTCTGGGGGGTCGTCTCCCAGCCGCTGTGTCGGTTCAGCGCGACGCGGAACTCGTCGAGCGACTCGAGGACGTCCACGGTTTCGTATTCGTCGCGGTGCTGGTCGACGAGTCCGAGCGCACGCCGGGAGTAGCCACACTGTGGCATGAGCGCCGTCCCCTTCATGAAGAGCACGACCTCGTTGTTCTCGATGGCGTCGTCGACGCGTTCGTTGACCTCCTCCTGGTCGAGGCCCTGGTTCGGTGGGAAGTCCATATCCGCCATATGTCGGTGAAGAGGGATAGCCCTTGCGTCATCGCTGCCGGTGGTCTCCGAGCTGGGGGTACGGGCTCAGGTCCGTCAGCCGTCCGATCGACTCAGTCGGCGCTCGACGCGGTCGAATCGTGGTCGGCCAGACTCGAGCGCCAGGCACCCTGGAGGTACGCGCCGACGAACATGCCGGCGATCCCGTAGAGGATGATCACGTTCCCGACGCCGAGGCTGGCGTAGGCCGCGCCGGGACAGATGCCCGAGAGGCCCCAGCCGATACCGAAGATGCCGCCGCCGAAGACGACGTTGCGGTCGAGCGTTTTGAGTCGGCGAGCATAGGTGGCGCCGGTCAGGGGGGCCTCGCTGCGGAGGCGTTTGACGCCGAAGAACGTGATGCCGGTGACGACCGCTGCGCCGAACATGACGAACAGCAGGCCGAAGTCGGCGAACTGGAGGAAGTGCAGGACGACTTCGGGCTGGGCCATGTGGCTAAAGCCGAGGCCGAAGCCGAAGATCAGCCCGCCGACGAACACCAGCGGCATGAACAGCGGGTGTTGCTCGTGCTGGGGCTGCATGTTACGGACTCACCCCCAGTGCCTGGACGAGCTGTGCCGTGCCGATCGCGACGAACAGGAACGTCGCGACGCCGACGAACGAGGCGCTCGAGGCCGAGCCAACGCCACAGACGCCGTGACCCGACGTACAGCCCTTGCCGAGTCGGGTCCCGATGCCGATGAGGATGCCGCCGAGGAACAGCCGCCAGGGCTGGACCTCGGTCAGCCAGATCGTCACGCCGCCGATCTCGCGGAGTTCGCCGGTCGTCGCCCCGGGCTGGAGGCCGCTCGAGACGAGCCCGGACTGGAACGTCAGCGCGTAGATTGCCGCCCCCAGGACGATACCGAGGGTGAAGACGACGCGCCAGTCGCGCGAGGCTCGATACTGCTGGAATCGTGACTGACCGGAGACGTACGAGAGCGTCGATTCGAGGAACGTGCTGGCGCCGGCGGGGATGCCAGTGCCGAGGTAGATCACGACGGTCCCCAGCCCGACGAGCAGCCCCCCGATCGCGTAGTGGCTGATCCCGTTCGGGAACAGCTCGGCGATCATGGCGACGAAGAGCCCTGGTGCTGTCATTGTCCGCCCCAAGGGAACCCCGACGTATGAAGGCTTTCGCCTCGGGGAAAATTGTACGTATCTCGGACGAACGGCCGATTTGTCAACCGAGTCGACCGACTGGTCGCGGGAATCGTCTCTCGTCGCCGGCTCACCGCGGCGACAGTCACCGGCGGACGACGGTGTCAGTTACCAGCGAACGATGGCGACAATCAACAGCGGATGGCGGAGACAGTTACCAGCGGACGGTGGCGACAATCAACAGCGGGCGACGGCGTCAGTCGGCGGCGGACTGGGTCGCCAGCACGTCGATCTTCTCGGCGGCGTAGCCGAAGACGTTGCGGTAGCCGTACGGCGACATGAGCACCGGGTAGAACGATTCGTCGGCGATCTGTTTTCTGCCGTCGGCCGCGGCGAACGTCTCGCCGGCGTCGACCTCGGAGAAGTTCTCGACGAACACCTCGTACGTGTCGGCCTGGTGTTTGTCGATGACGTCCGTGAGCCGGTAGACGGGGAGTGAACGCCGCATCGTGTCTCCGGGGAGGGCCCCGACCGCGGTCAGGAACGCCCGCGTCAATCGATCGGCGTTCTGGGCGGCCGCCTCGGACCCCTGAAGTCCACACTCGACCTCGAGCGTGTCGATCGTCGAGAACAGCCGGCCCTCGGCGAACTCGCTCGTCTCGACGATCGACGTCACCGGGAGCTGGGGTACGAGCTCACGAGTCGTCTCGCTGACGCCGTTGACGATGGCGAACGGCTCGCTGTGACTCTGCGTCGAGTGCATCGAGAAGGTGAGACAGTCCTCGAGTTCGGCGGCGAGTTCGTGTGCGAGCCGTCCCTCGTGGGTCTTCGCGTTCGGATCGCCAGGGAACGTTCGGTTCAGGTCCTCGTCGACGAACCGGACGCGGCGCTCGAGTGCGGCCTCGTTGGCGACGACGAGTTTGACCGGCCGTGTGACCTGTGGTGGATCGTCGAGTAACCGTTCGACGGCTCGGACGCCACAGGGTTCGTCGCCGTGGACGCCCGCGACGACGGCGATCTCGGGCGTTCCCGACCCGAGCTGTGCGACTCTCATTGTTTCTCTATTGGTCTCTGCGTTCAAATGAAATTCGGTTTAGGCGAGATGCCTCGTTGCTGGTGTTGGAGGTCCTCACAGCTCGTCCGCTCGCCCGCTCGTGCGAAGGGGCTACCGACTGTCCAGGCCACCCGCGGTCCGTGCTGAGCGTGTGCCGGAACTAACTACAGCACCTCCGTCACTCCTCGAGCGCCTCGACGTACTCGTAGTCGACCGGGTGCGCTACCGGACGGTCGCCGTCGAGGGGGATCCGCCACCCGTCGACCCGGGAGGGGTTCTCGAGGGCGGTCTCGAGGACCGTCCGGACCTCGAGGACGTCGACGCCGTAGTAGTCCGGGGGGACGCCAGCGAGGTACTGGGCGGCCGTCCGAAAGAGCGATCGAAGTCCACCGTCGTCGTCGAAGTCGACCCGTTTGTGGACGCCAGCGGCGACCTGTACCATCCCGTGTAAGAAGGCGCTCTCGCGCGAGCCGCGACCGTAGTTGTACCACTCGACCTCGAAGCAGTCGTGGCTCTCGTGGTAGGCGCCGTCGTTGAACAGCCGGACTCCGTGGACGGTCGCCGCCCGGAGCGTCGCGTGCTCCCAGCGGCCCTCCGCCGGTCGCCAGCCGCTCGGATTTGTCGGCTCCGGCGGCGGATCGACGGTCGGATCGGCCGTATGATCGTCCATACTCCATCGTGGGCCCCCTCGCCGGTAACGCCATCGGACGATCTGACCTCCGTAGGCCGCCACTACACGTTGGAAGGTGAACAATACACGATGGAAGGCAAGCACTTATTCCGGTTCGTCCCGAGTAATCGACCAGTATGAAGCACCCCTATGGCAGGTGCCACAGTTGCGGCGAACGCCTCTACGAGCACATCGAGGGGGGATACCAGTGTCTCAACTGTCGAACCCGATACCCGAGCGACGAACTCTAAGCGGCTGCCGGGCCCACGAGCGTCTCGGTCGCTCGGGGTCGCGACTGCTCGCTCGAGCGGTCGGGTCGGCGACTCCTCGTGTGACGTCCGATCTCGAGTGAATCCCCCGCCGACGGTCACGTCACGCTGTCACACCCGGTTTCTATCTCGCAACGCTTTTTGCCCGCGGCTTCGGACGGTTTACATGGCGAACGACGTTCCCGAGCACGAGCCCTATTCTTCGAAACTACAGGTACCGGAAGCGCTAACGTTCGACGACGTCCTCTTGCGACCGAAAGAGAGCCGCGTCGAACCCGACCAGGCCGATCTCACCTCGCGGGTCTCGAAATCGGTCGAGGTGTCCGTCCCGATTCTCTCAGCGGCCATGGACACCGTCACCGAGAGCGAGATGGCGATCGCGATGGCTCGCCACGGCGGCCTCGGCGTCCTCCATCGAAACATGACCATCGACGAGATGGTCGAGGAAGTCGATCGCGTCAAGAGCGCCGACGAACTGATCATCCCCGCCGATTCGGTCGTCACTGCCGATCCCGAGATGAGCGTCCGCGAGGTCGACGACCAGATGGCCCGCGAGGGCGTCGGCGGCGCACCCGTCGTCAACACGCGCGGTGAGGTCCTGGGAATCATCTCGAGTACGGACATCCGCCCGCACCTCGAGGTCAACGAGGACGACCCGGTCACCGAAGCGATGACCGACGAGGTCATCACCGCGTCCGAGGACGTCGACGCACGCGACGCGTTCGATCTGATGTACGAACACAAGATCGAGCGCGTGCCAGTCGTCGACGAGGAGAACCTGCTGGTCGGACTGGTGACGATGCAGGGGATCCTCCAGCGGCGGGAGTACAACGAGGCCGTCCGCGACGAGGACGGCAAACTCCGCCTCGGCGTCGCCGTCAGCCCCTTCGAGATGGAGCGCGCGCAGGCGGCCGATGACGCTGGCGCGGACGTGCTGTTCATCGACACCGCCCACGCACACAACATGAACGTGATCGACGGAGCCCGCGAAATCAAAGAGACCGTCGACGCCGACGTCGTCGTCGGGAACGTCGGGACGCGCGAGGCGGCCGCCGACCTCGTGGAGTTCGCCGACGGCATCAAGGTCGGCATCGGTCCGGGGTCGATCTGTACGACCCGCGTCGTCTCCGGCGCAGGGATGCCCCAGATCACCGCCGTTGCCCAGGTGGCCGACGTCGCGAGAGAACACGACGTTCCCGTCATCGCCGACGGCGGGATCCGGTACTCCGGCGACGCGATCAAGGCGATCGCCGCGGGCGCAGACGCAGTCATGCTCGGTTCGTACTTCGCCGGCACGGGCGAGGCGCCGGGGCGCGTCGTCACGATGAACGGCAAGAAGTACAAGCAGTACCGCGGGATGGGCAGCGTCGGCGCGATGAAATCGGGCGATGGCGACCGCTACCTGAAAGACGAACCCGAAGAGGACGACGAGTACGTCCCCGAGGGCGTCGAGGCCGCGACGCCGTACAAAGGGCCGCTCAAGTCCGAACTGCACCAGCTCGCCGGCGGGATGCAGTCGGGGATGGGCTACGTCGGCGCCGAGACGATCCCCGAGTTCAAAGACCGAAGCGAGTTCGTTCGCATCTCCTCGGCCGGCCAGGCCGAGAGTCACGCCCACGACGTCGTCATCACCGACGAGGCGCCGAACTACTCGCCGAACGGCGAGTAAGGCGGTCGTTTTCCGTCGTACGTTCCACGTCGATACCACTACGGGGCGTCGACGCTCAGTACTGCAGTCACCGCTGCCGTCGACTTCACTTACGCGCGGGACTCCCAGCCAGCGCTTCCACTCCCACCACTCGAGCTACTGCCCCGCGACCGGCGGCCGATCAGCTGATCTCGAAGGCCGTCTCACACTCGAGGCAGGTCATCCTGAACGCACCGTCGTCGGTGATCGCGAGGCCGTGGCCCCGTTCGTCGTCGCATTCGCGACAGTGAACGATCGCCTCGATCTCGTCCCACTCGTGGGTCGCACCCGGTGCGCCGAAGGCGAACCCGACGACGCGCTCGTCCGTCTCGTTGTAGCCGTACTGGAACTCACCCGGCGCGAACCGGATTACCTCGCCGGCCTCGACCGACACCTCGTCTCCGTCTTCGTCGCTCGTCCCGACCTCGAACGTCGCCGTTCCCTCGAGGACGTAGAAGACTTCCTCCTGGTCGTGATGGGTGTGGAGCCCGCCCGAGAACGACTCGCCGGGCTCGAGTTCGAAGTAGTTCATCGCGAAGTCAGTGAATCCGAGGGCCGTCGAGATCGGCCGTCGAACCGAGTGGACGTCCATCGGGCTGGGCTCGTTTGCTACGTCGTCGACCGCGATCTTTTCCATACGCCGATGTTCACGTCCAGCGTCAAAACATTCGTGGCAGTGACTGTCTGTCTCAGAGGAGGGTCGCGAGCAGCCGGTGTCACTCGAGCGGCGAGCGGACGGCGTCTCCAGTCGAGTCGTGTGGGGCAGTCACGTCAGATCTGCCACGGGGAGAGAACGCAACGCCTACCTTCGTTCGGCCCCCATCGAGGCCTGTGAAACGTCGGAGGCTACTCCAGTCAGTCGCGGTCCTCGGGAGCGTCTCGCTTGCGGGCTGTCTCGATGGCGTTCGCGACCATTTCGAGGGGGAGATTCAGGGCGTCGTACCGATGGAGATCCACAGCGAATCGGACGACCCCCACAACCTCCACATCGAGGCGTTCGATCGCGAGACGGGACAACAGACCTACGACGAGGGCATCGCCGTAAACCCGGACGAGTCGGTCGGCCCGCCACACCTCAGTGCAACCGACCAGCGCCTCCGCGTCGCCCGGATCGACGCGCAAACTGAAGAAATAATCGGCGACCAGCAGGTCTCGATCACCGGTGAAACCCAGCTCGTATTGATCCGGCTCTACGACGACGAGGTCGTGATCGAAGTGAGCCGCGGCGAGGCGGACGACCTCGAGGACCCCGAAGACGCGGACGACCTCGAGGACCCCGAAGACGCGGACGACCTCGAGGACCCCGAAGACATCGACGCGACCGACGATATCGAAGAGCCCGAGGACTCGGAGTAGAAGAGACGAGGATCCGATCGAACCCAACGGCGGCAGGTCTTGCCGGCCGAACGCGGCGACGGCACGTCTTGCCTGCTGAACGTGGCGATAACACTTTCTGCTGGCCGAACGGGGCGATGGCGCCGACGGACCGGAAGCCGATTTCGACGATCAGGTTCTCCGACGGAGTTCAGGGATACGGGTGATACGCCCGCTCGAGCCGGGGCTCGAAGCCGAGTTCCTCCGGGACTCGTTCGGCTCGCTCCCCGAAGTAGGGCTCGCCGGTAAAGAGCGGCTGGGCTTGGGGAACGACGACCCGAACCGCTTCGAACCCGATGGCCTCGACGTCGCGCGTCGTCAGCCGGGTCGCGTACGGTTCCAGCCCGGCGGCTTCCAGTCGCTCAACGACCGTCTCGAGCGCCGCCAGTCCCGTCGGCACGGGATCCGGACCGACGCTGTCGGCCGGAACGGTGCCGTCGACGTCGACGAACGACCGAACCGCGTCGGGGAACGTGGCGTAGGCACCGATCTCACCGGACTCCTCGCTTGCTCGTTCGTGGCCGAGACTTCGAAGCTCCATCCAGTTCTGCAGGGCCTCCTCGAGCGCGCCGACGGCCGCCTCGGTCGCGTCGAGTCCCGCCGCGGAGCCGACGGCGAACGCCGGCCACTCGTCGGAGTCGGGATCGACGGCCTCGGGAGTCGCCTCGGGGTCGCGGTGGACCGCGACGGCGACGACCGGAACGTCGACGTCCTGGGTGACGAGCAGCGGCGTGGCCGCGAGCTCCTCGCTTCGGGCGCGACGCTCGAGCGTGTCGAACCGCCCGTCGTCGACGGCGAGTCCCAGCGGGTCGAACGTCGAGTACCAGGCGAGCATCGTCGCGTCGCGCTCGATGACTTCGGTCAGTCCGGAGAGGAGTGCATCGACCGTCGACGAGCCGAGCCCCAGCCCGGTGGTGATCGCGGGCACGAGTCGCTCGCCGGGCTGGGGGAACTGGACCGCCGCCGCGGGCAGAAACGCGGACTCACCCGTCGAAAGGTGTTCGCCGGCGACCCAGCGGTGCTCGGCCGCCGGATCGTACTCCGGAGCGTCCGCGGGCCGGACGAGCGACGTCGGCGATACCGCGTTCTCGAGGTCGCGTTCGCTCGCGTGGACGAAGTCGTCGTCGCGGTAGACGCCGGCGCAGTAGCGCTCGATGGCCTCTCCGACGGCTTTCATCAGCGCCGCGTTCCAGTCGTCGGCGACCCCGGCGGCCTGTTCCGCCGCTCGCGCGTCGCTGAAGGTCGTCGTATCGGCGCTCGTCGCGAGATAGTACGGTACCGGAAACGACTCCACTTCGCCGATGCTCTCGACGAGTCCGACCCGGTCGTCGATCGCGGCCTCGATACGTTCGACCGCGGTCTCGAGGTCGTACGCGTCGTCGTCGCGCTCGAGCGTGCGATCCCGGCCGCTCTCGGCACAGTCACAGCCCGGCACCGGGAGCACGCGTCGGCGTCTGTGCGGCAGTTCGACGACGTGACCGAGTACGGTTCGGTCGTCGCCCGAGAGGACGCGCACGCACTCGCGGCCGGCAACGGCGCCTGCCAGCCGCGCGGTCGCTCGATCCGTGGCGGGGTCACCGCTGGAGCCGTCCGCGTGAGAGGCGACTCGAGCCCGGAGACAGTCGAAACAGCCGGCTCCGGAACCCGGAGCGAATCCCGAGACGGCCGCGTCGACTGCGGGGAGCGGGTGGCCCCCGACGCCGCCGATTTCGACGGCGATCCAGGGTGTCCCGCCAGCGCTCGCGGCGTCGGTTGCCCGATCGAACGTCTCCGAGCCGGCGACGTCGGCGACGACCGCGAACCTGGCCGCCTCGAGGTCCGCGGGTGTGGCGGCTGTGATCGACACGTCGACGTCTCCGAGCGCGGCGACGACGGCCTCGCGGACCGGATCGTCGCCGACGACGTGGACTTGCATGCTCGAAGGGTCGGGGTCGGCCGTGAAAAACGCCCCGACGACCGCGGTCGACGTCGGCCGACGGATCGGGCTCGGTCAGTCGTTGGCTCCGGGGTCAGTCAGTCGACGGATCGGGCTCGGTCAGTCGTCGGAACTCGAGTCCTCGGAGCCGCCGTCCTGGCGCGTCTCCGCGACGTTGACGACGTCGCCCGGCTCGGTGCCAACGTCCTGGCCCTCCTTGATCGCCTGGGCCTCTTTTTCCATCGCCTCGACGTCCATCTCGGTGTCTTCGATCTCGCCGATGATCTCGGCGATGTCGTCGAGCCCGATCAGTTCGCGCGTCTCCTCGTCGAACTCGAGGCTCTCGAGTTGCTCGCCGTCCTCGCGGACGTCGCTGCCCGAGAGGTGTTTGCCGTAGCGGCCGACCATCGAGGTCAGCTCCTGTGGGAGGACGAAGGTCGTCGACTCGCTCCGGCCGATCTCGGTCAGGGCGTCCATCCCCTTGTCGATCACCGCGCGTTCGCCCATCGACTCGGACGCACGGGCACGGAGAACGGTCGAGATGGCGTCACCTTGCGATTCCAGGATCTCGCTCTGTTTCTCCCCCTGGGCGCGGATGATGTTCGATTGCTTCTGTCCTTCCGCTTTCTCGACGGCGCTGCGGCGTTCACCCTGGGCCTCGAGGATCATGGCGCGTCGACGGCGCTCGGCGGAGGTCTGCTGTTCCATCGCGCCTTTGACGTCCCTCGAGGGGGTGACTTCCCGAACTTCGACGCTCTCGACCCGGATCCCCCACTCGTCGGTGGGCCGGTCGAGTTCCTCGCGAATGCGGGCGTTGATCTTCTCACGCCGGCTGAGCGTATCGTCGAGTTCCATGTCGCCGAGCACCGCCCGCAGGGTCGTCTGGGCGAGGTTCGACACCGCGTGCTCGTAGTCGTCGACCTCGAGGAACGCCCGTTTGGCGTCCATCACGCGGATGTAGACGACAGCGTCGGCGGTCACGGGAGAGTTGTCGCGCGTGATCGCCTCCTGGGTCGGCACGTCGATCGTCTGGGTGCGCATGTCGAAGGTGTACACCCGCGAGACGAACGGCGGCACGATGTTCAGCCCGGGCTCGAGCAGTTTGCGGTACTCCCCGAAGACGGTCAGGGCACCCCTGTTGTACGCGTCGACGATCTCGACCATCGACCAGACCGTCGCGACCACCACGACGAGAAGCAGCGTCCCGACGAGTAACAGCGGATCACCGAGTTGTAGTTGCAGGGCTGCGAGTGGTAGTACGTCCATCGTACAGGCTACGGGGCCTGACGGAATAACTCTTGGGCGTGCACTCGTTGAACCGGATCATCACCGACCGACCACAGCCCGAGTCAGCAGCTGTCAGCCGCTCCCAGCGCCGTTTCCCAGCCGCTCACTGCTCGAGAACGCGTGCACCGATCCGTCCGTCGACGACGGTTGCGACGATCTCGACCTCGACCGGCTCGACCGGCGGGCGGTCCTCGAGGCGCTCTGCGCCGTCGACGACGACGAGATCGAGCGGGCTGGACTCGTTCGGATGGTCGGCCACGAGGGTGCCGTTTCGCTCCTCGAGCGTGACCGCGACGGTCTCGCCGATCCAGAGCACGTCGTCGAACGGGTCGCGGATCGAGGTCACGATCAGAACCGGTGGACGTCGACGTCGCGGTGGTCGGTCGGATCCGCTCGGGCCGAACAGTCCGCACACAGTCCCGCCCCCCGCTCGTAGTGGGCGTCGCAGGCGAGCGTGCCGCAGTTCTCACACCGCTCCTGGGCGGGGCGGGACTCGCAGATCTGACAGAGGCCGCTGACGCTCATGCCGGGGGTATGCGCTCGAGGGCCTTGAAGCCGGCCCCGGAAGCCGCCCGGGGGCGCGGGGCGGTCCGCTCTCGAACCGACGAATGGCGGGGAGCCGTCGCGAAATCGTCCCCTCCCTCAGGGTTTATCAGGGATGGCTGCCAGGGCGTGGTATGGTGGATACGAACCGACTCAGTCGCCGTCGGGCGCTCGCCCTCTCGGGTTCGGCGCTCTCGGTCACGGTTGCAGGGTGTACCGGCAGCGATGGCGACGACGACGGGGACGAACGCCAGGGACTCGATCCCGACGACTGGGAGGACGTCGACGAGATCTACCTCGAGGGGTTCACCCGCGGTTTCTATGGGGTCGAACCCGACCTCATCACGGACATCCGGAACCCCGCGATCCTCCTCTTCGAGGGTCGTGAGTACGAGCTGACCTGGGAGAACGGCGACGGGGGCGTCCACAACATCGCCATCCGCGACGAGAACCGGGACGTCGTCGGCGACCTCAGGACCCAAAACATGCGCGACCGCGGCGAGACCCAGACCCTCGAGTTCGAGGCGACGAGCGAGATGCACGAGTACCTCTGTGAGCCCCACCCGGCGTCGATGCTCGGCTACTTCAAGGTCGTCGACTGACCGGGGTCCGGATCCGTCCACCGGGCGTGGGATCTGACGACGCCGTCATCACGACGTGGGGCACAAACACGACGTGCCCGGGGCCGACAGCAAACTCGAGCGGGTCGCGGATGGACGCCAGGGCGCCCTCAGGACTGGGTGCCGTCCACGCCTTCGTCGCGGCCTGTGGTGTCGACCCGGGCCGCACAGTCCACACAGAGGCCCACAGTGGGTTCGTAGTGGACGCGACAGGCGAACGTGCCGCAGTTATCACAGCGGTCCCGAGCGGGTCGTGATTCACAGATCTGACAGAGGCCGCTGACGCTCATAGCCTCGGTAGTCGTTCGAGGGGCTTGAAACCAGTGCGCACGGCGCGTCGGGCTTCAGTACCCCAGCTCGAGCGTGTGATTGACCACCAGCGCGAGGAAGACGGCGGCGAGCATGGCCCCGAGGAAGCCGAAGGCGACGGCCCAGCCGAAGAGGTCGGCGAGCAGGCCGACGACGACCGAGCCCATCGACGCGAAGATCATGTAGACCGTTCGCACGAGGCCGAAGCCGGCGTTTTGCTCCTCGGCGGAGAACTCACGGAGGAACCGTGGCATGAGCGCGGCCCCGAAGCTCATGGCGACGCCGAGCAACGCCACGGCGACGACGATCGCGACGAGATTCGCCACGGTCACGAGGAGGCCGAAGCCGACGACGCCAGTGAGCATGCAGCCGGCGATCGCCCAGTCACGACCGATTCGGTCGGAGACGGCCCCGACGCCGATCTGGCCGATTCCCTGGACGACGAAGTAGACCGAAAAGAGCGCACCGGCGAGCGTCGTCGACGCGTCGCGGTGTTCGATCAGGAACGTCGGGAGGAACGACGCGGTTCCCTGCCAGGCGAACTCGCCGACGATGGCGATGACGAGCGTGAACGCGATCGGCGGCCTCGAGAGTAACGCGACGACGGGGCCGAGCTGGAACCGATCCCGGAGCGGCTCGTCGGGGCGGCGCGGCTCGGTCGATCTGATCTTCCACGCGAAGAGGATCGTCGACGGAATCCCGATGACGGCGACGGCGGCGACGGCGGGTCGCCAGCCGTACCGGACGGCAATCCACGCGACGGCGACGGGGGTCACCAGCCCGGCGACCGTCGCGCCGGTGTTGTGGACGCCGACGGCGGTCCCGACGTTGTCGTAGGTCCGCGCGAGTAGCGTCGTCGCGACGCTGTAGTGCAGCCCCGCGACCGCGCCGAGGAGGATCGTCGCGAGGAAAAACAGCGCGAAGACGGGCGTGATCGAGACCGCGAACGCGGCCGCCGCCGAGCCACCGACGGCGATCAGGATGATCAGCTTCTCGCCGTGGCGGTCCGCGAGGACGCCGCTCGGATACTGTGCGAGCCCGTAGGCGAGCCACATCCCCGTGAGCGCGAGCCCGACGGTCGCGTTCGAGACGGCGAACGTCGTCACGACGTCCGGGATCACGGGACTGATCGCTAACCGTCCCACCATCGTTACGAAGAACGCGAGGGTACAGAGCGCGAGGACCGTCTCCCGGTATCGCCAGCGGATCGTCACGAGTTCCTACTCTTTTCGGTCGGAGTGGGTACGGACACTTAGCCTGCCCGATTCGGGGGGCGGTGGTCGGGCCGAGAAGCCGACCCGAGGTCGGTCGGCTTTGTGCCGAGACCGGGTGAACACCTCCGTCGTTGCAGTCAGGAGTTTTGTCGGCTCGAGTCGACGCTCCGGTATGCACCAGCCGACGGTCGGCGACGCTCCGACGTACGAGATCGGTGACGACGAGGTGCCCTGGCTGCTCGGAACCCAGTTGACCGATCGATGGGGGCCACTCGCTCGCGCCCCCGATGGCGCTCGCGTACTGCTGATCGAGGCCCACGAGTTCGCTCGTCGGTTGCCGTATCACCACCACAAGCTCACGCTCGTCTTCTCGGCGATGCGGCGGTTTCGCGACCGACTCGAGGGGGCAGGCTACGACGTGTGCTACCTCGAGGCCGAGACGTTCGGCGAGGCGCTGTCGACGTTCTTCGCGGCCAACCCGGAGGTGACGCTGGTGGCGATGCGCTCTCCGAGCTACGGCTCCGCCCGTCGGTTCGAGACGCTCGTCGAGGAGGCAGGCGGCGACTGTCGGTTCGTCGAGAACGAGGGATTCGTCAGCACGCGGGCGGCGTTCGACGAGTGGGCCGACGGCGACGGGTTCACACACGAGCGATTCTACCGCTGGATGCGACGTGAGACAGGGATCCTGATGGACGGCGACGAGCCGGTCGGCGACGCCTGGAACTACGACGAGGACAACCGGGAGGTT
>LKMK01000130.1 GCA_001563805.1 Natrialbaceae archaeon B1-Br10_E2g2 | reverse complement strand
GAGCGAGTTGAACCAGTCGGGTGCGGTTCACGTCGGCCTCTCCGTTTCCGACCTCGAGGCGTTCTACGCGGCCCTGCCAGAGGACGTACCGAGACTCAGCGAGCCACGGACCACCGCCAGCGGGACAACGATCTGCTTTCTCCGCGATCCGGAAGGGAACCTGATCGAGTTGCTCGAGGCCTGATCACCAGGGCCGATCACCGACAGGAGAGCGTCGACGGGACCTGCTCGACGTCGCTGTCACACTGCGAGCAGACGTGTTTTTCCTCGGCGATGTAGACGACGCCACAGCGCGAACAGTGAAACAGGTTGCCGGGCCCGTCGTCGTCTGACTCTGTCGTCGTCTCGGCCGTCTCGGGGCCGCGGTTGCCGGCCGTGCTTGCGGACGCGTCCGTTCGAGCGGAGAGCACCGACCGAACGTGGTCTCGGACGCGCCCCAGTCTCGAGGCCGTCGTCGAGGGGAGGTACATACCGACGCCGACCACGACGCCTCCAAAGTAACTACCGGTGAAAGAATTTGGGTTTTGTGTAGAAGTCACAGGCGCGAACCGGTGGCTACCGGGCCACGGGGCCCAACGAACGCGGTCTGCGTCGAGCCGTGGGCCTACTCACGGACGAATACCGATCTGCAGAACAGCGTCACGGTCGGGCCGCCCCGATAGCCGCCTCCGGGCAGGTCCACCGCGGAGCGGCCCTCGTCAGGCAGATAGCAACCTTTTCGACCGTCGCGGCGAACTCGCCTGCATGAACTTCTTCGACCGACTGCACGACCGCATCCGGACGGTCGACAGCGTCGTCAGCGTCGGCCTCGACCCCGACCCCGCACGCATTCCCGACCACCTCGCCGACTACGACCTCCCGCGGTGGGCGTTCAACCGCCGGATCATCGACGCCACGCACGAACACGCCGCGGTCTACAAGCCCAACGCCGCCTTCTACGAGGACCCCGACGGCTGGGCCGCCCTCGAGGAGACCATCGCCTACGCCCACGGCAAGGACGTCCCCGTCCTGCTCGACGCCAAGCGTGCGGACATCGGGAACACGACCCGTCAGTACGCGAAAGTCTTAGAGAAAGTCGACGCGATCACCGTCAACCCCTACATGGGCCGGGACTCCCTCCAGCCGTTTCTCGCCGACGAGGAATCCGGCGTCTTCGTCCTCTGTCGGACCTCCAACCCCGGCGGCGCCGACCTCCAGGACCTCGAGCTCGAGACCGGCGACGCCGTTTACGAACGCGTCGCCGCGCTCGCGGACCTGTGGAACGAAAACGACAACGTCGGGCTCGTCGTCGGCGCGACCAATCCCGACGAACTCGAGGACCTGCGCGAACAGGTGCCCGACCTCCCGTTCCTCGTGCCGGGCGTCGGCGCACAGGGTGGCGACGCCGAGGCTGCGATAACGCACGGCCTCGCGAACGGCGTCGGCCTCGTCAACTCCTCGCGCGGGATCATCTTCGCGGGTGAAAATCAGGGCGAAGGGTTCGCCACGGCCAGCGGACGTGCAGCGAAGCGACTCAAAAGGCGGCTGAACGAGTATCGCGACTGACCAGCGGGCTTATTCCTCGTCACGAAGCCGCTCGAGCACTTCTTCGGCGTTCTCGACGGCCCGTGCTTTCTTCGCGGGGTAGGCTTCGACCTTCGCGCGGAAGGTGATGCCGTCGCCCAGGCGTACCTCGTCTTTGAACGCCGCCTGCTTGTCGAGTCGCAAGAAGAGTTCGGTGTTCTCGGTGACTCGCTCGTCGAGTTCGTCGATCAGCGTCTCGAACTCCTCGAGGTCGGCCAGTCGCGAGAGGACGTGTCGGACGTCGTCGGCGTTCTCGACGCGGGCCGAGAGGACGAGGATGCGGTCGCCGTAGTGGCCCTCGCTCTCGACGCGGTCGATCTCGAACGGCTCGTCGTCGTCCGGGAGGAAGGTTCGAAGCGCCTCCTCGACGCGTTTTTCGTCCTCGGTGGCGTAACAGAACGTCCGTAAATCGACGTAGTGTAGCGGAATCTGTGGCATCTGCGGGGTCTCTGGTCGTCCAGGCGGCTGCTCGAGCGGGCCGGTCGTCGTCGACGGGTGGCCCGGTACGGCGTTACTCCTCGTCAGCGTCGGCTTCGTCCTCGTCGTCGGCCGCCTCGAGGGCGTCCTCGGGGACGCCGGTCTCCTGGCCGTCCTCGAAGCTGATCGTGTAGGTGACGTCGCCGAACATCGACTCCATCGTCTGGGTGACGGTGCCGGTCTCGCCGTCGAACTCACTGTGCTCGTCGTTGAAGACCACGCGGTCGTCTTCCTCGAAGCTCATAGTGGGATTTCCCCGGCAGTCCGTAAAAAGGGACTGATTCATACGGAACACTGTACCGAGTTACCGGTGCGACCGCTGGACGAATCGCGGTCGCGCCGGAACTGACGTACAGCGGTCCGTATCACGCCACGACGCCACCGCGGGCCGGGCCGACCGTCCGCTGGGGGCAGGTGAATTCTATAGTAGCCACTGCACGTCATTGCACACCTGATCGCCAGACGGTTCGGCGATCAGTGTGTAACTCGTTGCAGTTGTTACTATAGCGGGCCCCGACCCTCCGAATCCGTCACGGGTGGCGGTCGGGTTCCGAACGTCGCTCCGTTTTCGGCGATGACGACACGTGCGTGCCCCCGGTTACGGTCGATACGCGTGACGACCAACTCCGGGCGTGCGTTCGCCGAGGGTTCCTTCCGTGGCACTCGGCGAGCCTGACGTCTTCCGGGACGGGGTGTCGAAAACTGCGCTACCGCATGTTCTCGAGTGCGAGAACGGTATCGGACATCACCCAGGCCTCCTCGGAGGCCGGGTCTTCGATGCTGAGCGCGTAGAACGAATCGCGGCCGTCATCGACGGTGATTCGGTAGCTTCGACTCTCTAGAGGGTCGATTCGATCCGGTGGAGTCGGTTCGGCAGGGACCACACGCGTCTTCAGGAAGCTGTGGGTTTAAGTCAGTCGGTCCTACGTTTCAATTTATATGACAGTCACGTCGAGCGACTGCTATACGTCGAGGTGCTCGAGCAGGGTTTCGGCGGCCGCACTCGAGGAGGCTGGGCCCCGGGCAGTGACGAGGTCGCCGTCGACGGTGACGCTCGTGTCGTCCTCGAGGTCGGCGTCCCAGTTCGCGCCGGCCGCGATCACCTCGTCTTCGACCCAGTAGGGGAGTTTCCGCCCATCGGGCATCAGGTCGTTCTCGTCGACGATGTCCTCCTCCCAGGCGTTGGGGAAGCCGGTTATATTGCGCCCGTTGACGACGAACGCACCGTGGCTGTCCCGGGCGAACGCGAGGATGCCGACCGCGTGACAGACCACGAGGGCCGTTCCGTCGTCACCCTCGACGGTATCGCGCAGGAGTCGTCGGGCGTCGCTGTCCTGGTTGACGTCCCAGACGGTGCCGTGTCCGCCGGGGAAGACGACGGCGTCGTAGGCGTCCGCGTCGGCCTGGGCGACGGGCATGGGATCGTTCAACCGCTCGTCGCTCTCGTGGACCGCACGAACGTGTTCGGCGGTCTCCTCGCCGACCTGTTCGGGATCGATCGACCGCTCGTCGATCGTCGGCGGTGCGCCGGAGGGCGTCGCCACCGTGATCTCGACGCCCGCATCCGAGAGCGTCTCGAGCGGTTCGACGCACTCTTCTCCCCAGTAACCCTCCTCGCTGACGACGAACAGCGCCTCTGTCATAACGGGTCGTACGACCGCCAGCGTTAAAACGCCCTGACCACCCCTCGGTTCTGCCGCCTTCTCGCCGGTCGACAGGTCGCGCGTGGGCGCCTCGAGATCGCCCGCGGACAGAGATGTCGGGCCTGCTCCCGCCTCAGGGCTGAGTGACGTCGTGAGCGGGTGGCGAGCAGCGCTTTTTGTCGTCGGTGCCCTACGAGAGCGTGGTGATCGCATGGCAGACAGACCCACCCCGTTCGACGAGGTTCAGGAGCTACTCGACAGAGTGACGAGACAACTCGAGTCCGCGGCACGCTCGTGGGAGACGACCGTCGACGACCGGAGTCGACTCGACCTCTCGACGGAACGGTCGGGGACGAGCCTCGACCTCGCCGACGAGGGAGACGCGTTCGTCGTCACCGTCGACGTCCCCGGCTACGACACCGAGGACCTCGAGATCCGTCTCACCGGGGAGACGCTGACGATCACGGGCGAGCGCGAGCGGACGGCGGAACGCGAGGACGACGACGAGGTCTACCTGCGCCGGGAGCGAGAGGTCTCGTCGTTTAGCCGGCAGCTCCGCCTGCCCGAGCCGGTCGACGCGGACGACGTCCACGCCTCGGTCACCAACGGCGTGCTGACGATCCGGCTCACGAAACTCGGCGGCAGTGACGCCGCACGAACGATCGAGATCGACGACTAGTACCCTCCCAGACGTCGACTGGTGAGTCGAACCGACACCCGCCAGCTGGTTCGACACATCAGTTCAGGCGTGGGAAGCCACTGGGGAGCGACGGCTGACTCGTCATTGGTTTTCGTTCAGGTTGACCGCCTCGAAGAAGCGACGCGTGAGCCGGTCGCCGGCGAACTCGAGGAGCTCCTCGCTGTCGTCCGCGTCGTCGGCGAACAGCCCCAGTTCGATCCGGCCGCCGGCCATGTCGTGGTGGCCGCCGACGGAGCCGAGTTCGTCGAAACCGTCCTCGAGGGTCCGGCCAATGTGGATGCGGGGGTCGATCGACCGGGCGCTCAACCGGATCGCGTTCTCGACGATACCGTAGACGAAGACGGTGTCGACCCCCTCGAGGTTGAGCAGGTAGTCGGCAGCCTGTGGCAGCGCGTCGGTTTCGGTGGTCGCGCCGGCGCTCGCGACGAGCGACGAGCCCCGGCGGTTCCGGCTCGCGATGGCCCGGCCGATGGCGTCGAGCGTCCCCGGGGAGAAGGCGCTCCCGTAGAGCTGTTCTAAGGTCTCGAGGTCCGCGTCCGGATAGACCGCGAGCGCGGCCTCGTACTCGCGTCTGGTCGGGCCCCGGACGAAGTCGAGGCGCTCGCGGTGGAGGGCGAACAGTAACGCCGACGCCAGCCGCGTCGTGAGTTCGACCTCGAGGTCCTCGAGGTACTCGACGAACAGCGTCGCCGTCGCCCCGTATCTGGTCCGGATGTCCTCGAATCGTGCGCCGACGGCCTCGCCGGGGTGGTGGTCGACGACGACGTCCGGTTCGACGCGCTCGGGGAGTTCGGTCGTCTCACCCGGCTGGCTGTGGTCGACGAAGGCGACGCAGTCTGCCGCCTCGATCTCCGTCTCCTCGACCGTCCGCAAGGAGATGTCGAGCATGTTGACGAACGCCCGGTTTTGCTGGTGGGAGATCTCGCCACCGTAGGCGATCGTCACGGTGTCGACGGCCTGCTCGTGCGCGATGGCTTCTAACGCGAGCGCACTGGCGAGACAGTCGGGGTCGGGGTTGTCGTGACAGACGATCGCCAGCGACTCGGCCGTCTCGAGGACGGACGCGAGGTCGGCCGCGCGGGACATGTGGATGATGTAAGGTAGGGGACGGAACTGCTTGAAGGTCGTGCCGTCTCTCGGCACGCGAGTGTGCCGACCGATCGACACCCGTCGACTCGAGCGGAACCGCCGGCCGATCCCGTGGTCGGCCAGCGAACCGACGCCATCCGAACGGGTTCGGGAGGAGAGATAGGGCCGCGTCCTCACAACGAGCAGTATGGCCACTGTTGCGCCCGACACTGCAGGGACGGTCCGACGGGAGCGGCACTCGAGTCGGGCTCGAGACCGCCTCTCTCGCCGACCACCCGGGCGGAAGTGACCGACGTCGCGACTATCACCGACCAGATCCAACCCATGACTTCACCACTCGACCGCCGACGGTTCACCGGGCTGCTCGTCGCGACGACCCTCGCGGCGTACGTCCTGATCGCGCTTGGTACAGCCATCTCGACGACCGGTAGCGGCGCGAACTGTACGACCTGGCCCAGCTGCTCGAGCGAGTGGGCACTCGGCCCCGTGACGAGCGACGGGCTGCTCTTCTGGGGCCACCGGGCCGCCGCGCTCGTAGCCGGCGTGCTGGTCGCGGCCGTCGCGGTCGCCGCCTGGCGACTCGACGTCGACCGACGGGTGACGGCTGCGGTCTGGCTCGCAGTCGTCCTCTATCCCGTTCAGGTCGCGCTGGGCGCCGTCATCGTCGTCGGCGGCCCCTCGATCGCCGGCGTCGTCCACCTCGCGCTCGCGATGGTGATCTTCGCCGGCTTGCTGTTCGCGCTCGTCGTGACCCTCGAGCGGCAGTCGCTCGAGGCGGGGACGACCGAAGACGAAGTGCTCGAGGTCGGTGGCGACGAGCCGTCGGCCGACGCACCGGCGCCGTCGGTTGCCGCCGACGGAGCGGGTGACGAGACGCCCGACCCACCCGGACAGGCCACCGGCCGGCTCTCGCGGCTCCGGCTGGTCGCCGGGGCGTACCTGACGCTCACCAAGCCGAAGCTGATGTGGCTGCTCTGTCTCGTCGCGCTGGCGGGGATGGGGCTCGCGACGCTCACCGGCGAGGCGCTCGAGCCCGGGGTGGCCGTCGCGACCCTGGCCGGTGGCGTACTCGCGATCGGCGCGAGCGGGACGTTCAACCACGTCTACGAGCGCGACCGCGACCGAAAGATGAACCGGACGAACGACCGGCCGCTCGTCCACGACCTCGTGCCGGTCCGGAACGCCGTCGCGTTCGGGGCGGTGCTGACCGTCGGCTCGGTCGCGATCGTGGTCACGTGGGTGAACCTCCTCGCGGCGGCGCTCACCCTCGCGGCGATCGGCTACTACGTCGTCCTCTATACGGTTCTCCTGAAGCCGAACACGGCCTGGAACACCGTCCTGGGCGGCGGCGCGGGCGCGCTCCCGGCGCTCATCGGCTGGGTCGCCGTCACGGGGTCCGTCGGCCTTCCGGCGCTCGTGCTGGCGGCCGTGATCTTCCTGTGGACGCCCGCACACTTCTACAGCCTCGCGATCGCCTACCGGGAGGACTACGCCCGCGGGGGCTTCCCGATGTTCCCGATCACCCACGGCGTGCTCGCGGCGCGCCGGCACGTCATGCTCTACCTGGGTGCGACGCTGCTCGCGGCGAGCCTGCTGGGCTGGCTCGCCGGGCTGGGCTGGCTCTACGCCGTCACGTCGGTCGCGCTGGGTGCCGTCTTCCTCGGGTCGGTCGTCCGCCAGTACCGGACCGAGAGCGACGACGCCGCGTTGCGCTCGTTTTACGTCTCGAACTACTACCTCGGGGCGATCCTCGTCGCGATCGTCCTCGAGACGCTCGTGATCGCCTGACGGGGGCGAACCGGATCGGTCGCGTTCTCGTTCGTCGACGCGGAGCGGTCGGGTTCGGCTCGAGACCGTCGCGGTGCTCCCGACGAGGGTACTTAACCTGCTGCCGAACCAGTTCACCTGCCTTCCTGTGTATCGAGAATCCGAGAGGAGTATTACCGGACTCACCCGCAAGGACCACTCGAGAGCACCCATGACACCCGATCCACGACCGGTCGACAGGCGAACGTTCCTGCAGGCGACGGCCGTCGCCGGGGCGACGGTCGCCGTCGCTGGCTGTGCCGGTAGTGACGACGACGGCACGGACAACGTCGTCCTCCCGCCGCCCGAGGACTACGACGAGGTCGTCGCAGAGGAGATGGCGATCCCGACGTACGGTGAGCAGGTACCAGAGCTCGCTGCGCCGGACCCGATCCGGGACGTGGACGTCACGACGACGCAGTTCGTCGGCGACAGTCACTCGATGTACACCTTCGTGTTCACGCGGTGTGAGGAAGCGTGTTCGGGGTTGATGGCGAACCTCCGACACGCCCAGGAGGACTCGATCAACGAGGGCTACGACGACGAGCTGGTCTTGCTCAACGTCACGTTCGACCCGGAGTACGACACGGCCGAGGTCTTAGACCAGTACGAACGGGACTACAGCATCGACCAGGACGTCGGGAACTTCTACTCGTTGCGTCCGGAGACGCCGGCGGAGGCCGAGGAATTCGTGACCGATGGGTTCGGCGTGGCCTTCGAGGAGGACGAAAGCCATGGCCATGGTGACGACGACGACCACGGCAATGGTCACGACAACGGCCACGACGACAACGACGACCACGACAACGGCCACGACGACAACGGCCACGACGGCGACCGCGTCCACTACGCCCACACCAACCTGATACTGTTCGTAAACAGGGACGGCTACGTCGAGCGGGCCTACCACCCCGACGTCCCCACGCCGGCCGACGTAATCGAGGACGTCCAGACCGTCGTCGAGGGGTGGTGAACATGCGCCGGCGTGACCTCCTGGCGGGGGCCGCCGCGCTCACAGCCACGGCAGCCGGCGGCGCGTACGCCTTCGGCGTCGTGGACGTCTCCGACGACGGCGGAATCGAGCCGTTCGAACTCGAGACGCTCGAGGCCCCCGGCAGCGACGCCGGGACGGCGATCGTCCCCGAGCCGGGACGGGTCACCTTCCTCGAGCTGTTCGCGACCTGGTGTGACGTCTGCGCCCAGACGATGCCGACGAAAGGCGACGTCTTCGACGAGTACGCAGAGACCGACCTCCAGTTCGTCTCGGTCACCAACGAGCCGATCGGAAACACGGTCACCCGCGACGACGTCGTCGACTGGTGGGAAACTCACGAGGGGCGCTGGCCGGTCGCGATGGACGGAGACCTCGAGCTGACCCAGACGCTCGACGCCGCGGGCGTCCCGTACAGCTTCGTCCTCGACGAGAACAACGTCGTCACCTGGTCGAACTACGGCCGGACGTCGGCCGACGGGTTGCAGAGCGCGATCGGGAGCCAGCTCGACGATTGAACGCCACAATCATGAGTGGAGAACTACTCGGTGCCGCGACGTTCGCCTTCGCGATGGGAGTGACGACGTTCTTCTCGCCCTGTTCGTACGCCTTGCTGCCGGGGTACG
>LKMK01000015.1 GCA_001563805.1 Natrialbaceae archaeon B1-Br10_E2g2 | reverse complement strand
AGGCGATCGGCGACGCCAGCGTCAACGTCGTCGCCCGCCACGACGGCGAGGTCGTCGGCCACGCGGTGCTCGTCCCCGAGACCGACGACCCGTCGTCGATCGACGACCGGGGCGACCTCGAGTGGGAACTCGCGATTTTCGTCCTGCAGGCCTACCAGCGTGCCGGGATCGGCACGCACCTGCTCGAGGGGCTGCTCGGCCACGCGGTCGAGCGGGGGATCGAGCGGGTCTGGCTCACCGTCGAACGGTGGAACAACCCGGCAATCGCCCTCTACCAGCGGGTCGGCTTCGAGGCCAGTGGAACCGAGAGCTTCGAACAGGAGATGGCGATCCGGCTCGGCGACGAGTAGCGCCGGGCGACGGGCGTTCGGAGCGACGACCCGCGAGACAGACGGGACAGGTCAGACGGAGAGGACGGGCTGGCTCGCATACGAGAGGACGTACTCGGCGGCCTGCTCGAGAACGTCAGCCGAGGTGTCGGTCACCGACTCGCGCGGAAGAACGATGAAGTCCGCGTCGACGACGTCTGCGGTGTCGAGGACGACGTTCCCCGGATGTCGCGTCTTGATACTCTGCGAGAAGCCGTCGTCGACCGAGGTGATCAGGGGCACGTCTTCGTCGGCGGCGACCTGCCTGATACCGTCGAAGAACTCCCGCGTGTTCGTCGCCACGTCGGCTTCCTCGACGGTCCCGGCGTTCATCCCCTGGATCACGCCCCGGCCGAGCACGAACAGGGCGTGAACCGACGCGTCGTACCGGTCGGCGATCGCGACGGCGTACTCGAGGGCGGTAACGGATTCGTCGCTGCCGTCGACCGGGGCGAGTACGGTATCGACGGTAAACGGCACGCTGTCGTCCATACGCGCCAGTGGGTCGTCCGGTGCAAAAAAGCCTCCCCCCGAGGACGGACGGCCTCGAGCGACCTGCCCGACGGCCACCGCAGGTGTTTAAGCCCCCGCGGGGGTAACCCTCGGCCATGTTCGATACGGTCGTGGTCGCAACCGACGGCTCGGAGAGCGTCAAACGGGCCGTCGACGTCGCGCTCGACCTCGCCGGCCGCTTCGGTGCCGAGGTCCACGCACTCTCGGTCGTCGACGCCAGCGAGGTCGACGCCTCACCCGAGCAGCTGCGCGAGGAGTTACGAACCGCCCTCGAGACCACCGCCGACGCCGCACTCGCCACCGTCGAAGAGCGCACCGACAAGCAGGTCATTACCGCCGTCCGCGACGGGCGGCCAGCCAACGAGATCTGCGAGTACGCCCGCGAGGTCGACGCCGACCTCGTCGCGACCGGGACGCGTGGGCGCCACGGCGAGAATCGCCTCCTCCTCGGGAGCGTCGCCGAACGCGTCGTCCGCACGTCGCCAGCACCGGTGTTGACGGTGCGCCAGCTCGAGGCCGCCGACGAGGCCGACGTCTAACGGAACCGACGGAATCTCGAGACCGGGGGGTACTTCCCTCGGGGCCCCGCAGAAACGGGTATGTACGACGAGCTCATCGACAGCGGCGACCTCCCGCTGGCCCGCAAGTCGGTCCTGCCGGGCACCGGATTCTTTCTCCCCGACTCGCTCGAAGAAGACGTCGAAGACGAGCAGGCAGCCGCCGCGCTCGAGGGGGCCGACGTCGCGGTCGTCGCCGACCCCGACGCCGACGGGCTGGCCTGCGTCGCGTTGATCCGCGAGGCCTACGGCGACGTCCAGCACGTCCCGGAGCCGGACGGAGACGCAGTCGACGGACGCGACGGGGAGGCGGCCGACGCCGTCGACGACGTCGACGCCGGCGGGGTTTCCCTCGAGGCCGACGCACCGCTCGCCGACCCCGAGCCGACGCCCCACGCCGTCGCACTCATCCCGGCGAGCCCCCACGACGTCGAGGACGCGCTCGCTCGCGTCGCCGAGTACGGCGACGAGGGGATCGACTGCTACGTCTGTGACCTCGCGCCGGACCGATACGAGTACGTCGCGGACGAACTCGAGGCGGCGCTCGAGACCGCAGCCCACGTCGCGTGGTACGACCACCACCAGTGGGACGACGAGGTGGCCGACGCGGTCCGGGAGGCGGGCGTCGAGCTCGTCGTCGGCGACTCCGACGAGGAGTGTTCGGCCGACGTCGTCTACCGCTCGCTCGAGTTCGAGTTCGGGCCGATGTACGAGGAGCTGGCGGCAGTGACGCGCGACCACGACCTCTGGCTGCGCGAAGACCCTCGCAGCGACGACCTCGCGGATTACGCCTACTGGACCGACCCCGCCGAGTACGTCGAGGTCGTCCGCGAGTACGGCGTCGACCTCCCCGAGTGGGCCCAGGAGTTCATCCGGGAGCGACGCGTCGAGAAGGAGGCGCTGATCGACCAAGCCGTCACTCGCGCGGAGTTCCGCGAGATCGGCGGCTACACCGTCGGGGTCACCTACGGGCGCTGTTCGCAAAACGAGGTCGCCGAGGCGATGCGCGAGGAGGGCGCCGACGCGTCGGTCGTCGTCAAACCCGCCGGCTCGGCGTCGATCCGTGGCACGGACGCCTTCGACCGCTGTCACGAGGTCGCAGGCAAGGTCAACGGCGGCGGCCACCCCAAGGCCGCGGGCTGTAAGCCCGACATCTACGACGACATGCTCGACTACGCGAACCACTGGGTCACCCGCGGCGCCGTGACGAAGCAGGTGATTCTGAACGCGTTTCAGGAAGTCGTCGACGCCGAAGGCGAAGAAGCACTCGAGGCCGAAGCCGACGATTAGCCGCTGACCACCCGAGAACGAGAAATAGCCGCTGACCACCCGAAAACGACCGATCGCCGTCCGCTGGAGAACGAGTTCGCTTACTCAATCCTGCGAGAGGACGTAGCGCATCACGAGCTGTAAGACGTGGACGAAGACACCGGCGACGGCGATGTAGACGCCGATGGTCTGCAGGCCAATCGAGGCGTTTCGCTTGTCCCGGACCTCCCAGATCTCGTAGCCGAGCCGGAGCAGGAAGCCCAGGAAGATCAGGACGAAGCCGACGAGCAGCAGGGTCGGCAGCACGAACGAGCCGACCAGGATCACGCCGACGCCGCCGAGGAACGCGAAATTGGCGAAGCGGCCCCAGTGTTCGAACGTCGTCGAACGGGCGTAGACGTAGCCCGAGATCAGCGCCGTCATCACGGCGGTGACGATCGCCGTCAGCCCGAGGATCGTGAGGTGGGTCTCGGCGGGGGCGAACGAGAGCACGCCCGCACCGAAGATCCCGAACGCCAGCTGGAGGAGGACGACGCCGACGAACGCGACGCCCATGTCGCCGCCCTTGACGCCGCGTTCGGCGACCAGTTCGCCGACGAAGATCGCCGCCCCGTAGACGAGTACCCCCAGGATGGGTGCAGTCCCGAACAGGAGGTCGTTGATCGTCGCGAGCGGCGTCGCCACGAACGCGTACATCAACGCGACGTTGATCGCCATCAGCGCGCTCGCCCCGCCGATCACCTGCACCTCGCGACTCGAGAGACCGAACCCGCGTTCTGTCTCGTGTGGCGTCTCGAAAGAACTCATTGGCTTCAGCTACCCGATTGCGGAGGAAAAGCCTGCCCCTTGGCGACGGCCGGCTTGCCGACCGCCGCCGCGCCCTGAGTCGGTCGACGGGCGGCGACGATCGATCCGACGGCTCACGCCACGGCCCCCTCGAGAGGGTTACACCGTGTCGCGTTCGACGTACGTCGTCGCCCAGTTCGATGGCTCGTCGAGCGCCGGTCCGGTGGCCCTCCACCCTTCGTCGGTGAGCGGTCTGGCGACCAGCGTCGTCGTCTCCGTAACGAGCGACAGCGGCGGTCTGTCGTCGGGCACGAAGCCCCGTCGTAGCAGCGACGCGGGCGAGAAGAGGGTCGACCGGGCGACGACGAGGTCGACCTCCCGGCTCCGCTCGAGTGCGGCGTCGAGCAGTACCTCGAATCGGTCGGGTGGAACGCCGGCCCGGGGAACGCCGTCGACGAGTTTCGCCGTCGTCAGCCCGTTTTCGGTGCGCCTGCCGACGACGATGGCGGCGACGGGATCGCCGTCGGGCCGCAAGACGAACGTCTCGTAGGCCGTCCGAGGGTTGTCGTATCGCCACTCGAGGAAGCGGTCGGTTCTGGGTGCGTGGAACGCGTCGGGGACCTGGTGCCGGTAGAGCGAGGCGAACTGGTCGGCCGGAACGCCGTCGTACCGTTCGATGGGGGGGTGGTCGGCGCCGGCGAGCGAATCGCACGCCCGCAGGACGCCGTCGGCCGACCGCGAGCCGACCGTCACCGCGAGGTCCCCCAGCCCGCTGCCGTCGGCGTCGACGAGCGCGCTCGGTTCCTGGATCCGGTAGTAGAGCTCCTGCTCGCGGACGACGCGCCAGCCGAGTTGCAGGTTCCCCGGCAGGCTCTTCGCGTTCGGGAAGTTGAAACAGAACTCGGGCTCACCCGCACGATAGCGCTCGAGCGCCCGGTTCGTCATCCGGGTAAACAGCCCGCGCCGGCGATGGCCCGACGCGACGAACGTATCGCAGGGCTGAAACGCGAGGTGAGTTCGCTGCCCCGAGCGGATCGGGAGCGCGAAGAACGACCGGGCGCCGACCAGTTCGCCGCCGGTCGTCGCCACGTAGATCGGGACGTGATCGACGTACGGGTTGGTCCGATACTTCCAGTCGAACCACGCCTCGTCGACTCGTTTGCCGAAGACCTCCTCGTAGCGATCCAGATAGGCCTCGAGGTCCGCGGCGCAAAACGGCCGGACCTCGTACTGCTCAGCCATAGGTTCGTTCGGGGACGTCGCGGCGGTCGAGCGTTTGGCGGGCGACGTCGCCGATCGTCTCGACGGTGAGCCGACCCTCGTCTCGGCGCGTCGCGACGTACGCGAGCACCTCGCGGAGTCGGTCGTAGTCCGATTCGTGGACGAGGTCGTTCGGGTGCAGCCAGAAGTGTGCGATTCCGTCCCCGTCAGCAACCTCGTCGATCGCTAACTTCGCCTGTCGTACGACGGGATGGTCGCCGATGACGGGTTCGAGCACCGGCGCTCCCCGTTCGAACGAAAACAGACAGAGGGATGCCGGCACGTCGACCAGTCCGTGCTCGTCGATCTTCGGCGAGACGATCGGCGGTGGGCTGTCGCTAACCGCGAAGTCGGCCACTTTCGCGAGCGGATACGCGGCCGAGTCGTCGTACCATCGTGACGGCGTGTTCCCGCGGTAGGCCCTGAAGCCGTGCCGGGCGAGGACCTCCCTGAAGCCGACGACGTTCCGCGGGAAGACGAACGATTCGAGCGAGAGGTCCCACTCGTCGGCGAGTTCGACGCAGCGTCGAACCTCCGCCGTCGCGGTGGACTCGTCGATCCGATCACGGTCGAACACGACGTGGGAGAAGGCATGGCAGCCGATCTCGTGGTCGGCGGCTGCCGATCGGACCTCCTCGACCAGGTCAGGCCCATACCAGTGGCCGGCCGCAGTCGCGTCGCACTCGGGATCCGCGTCGAACCACCCGGACCCCGCCAGCGGATGGTCAGCGTGGTCGCCGTTGCCCTCCTCGAGCATGAGGTGACCGACCACGGCCCACGTCGCGGGAATCGAAAACTCCTCGAGCAGTTCGACGAGTCTCCGCCAGGCGGCCCGTGGATCCCGGAGGCGGTCTGCTGGCGGCTCCTGCAGGTCGTGAAACCCCCAGGCGAGTTCGGCGTCGATCGAGAGTACTACGCGTCCCATGCGGGCCGGATTCCTCGCCGAACCCAATTGTTAGGGCGGATCTGTTGTTGGCCCTCTTACAGGAGTCGGATCCGGTGGGTTCAACCGCCGAGGAGAAGCGGTGTGAGGGCAACTGCACCGGAGAGCCGTCCAGAAGGATAAGACTTCGAACCGTTCTTCCCGGATTCCTATCGACCACAATACGGCCGCTCAGCCACTCTATCTACCTCTCGGCGAGATACCGACGCTGCCCGCCGGCCAAGTAATATTTGTGTGGTATTTATACCGAGCAGACACTTCAGCCGGATCAGCAACGCTTCAGTCAGATTCAGCTGACTTTAATCGATCCCGATGTGACTCGAGCCGCAGGCGGCTCGACACTCACGCGACGTGGACGGCGAACTCGCGTGCGAACGACTCCACCTCGTCCCAGTCGGTGTACTCGTAGTCCCGTGAGGTGTCGGTGTCACCGCCCGATCGGCCGGCGATCCAGCGCATCAGGAGCCGTTTGAGCCGCCCGTACTGGCTGTATTTCAACGCACCGGCGACGACCAGCGCGGCGTCCGGATCCCAGCCGGTCGTCTCGAGGAACTCCTCGAGGAGGTCCCGGGCCGGCGCCCGCTGTTCGGGCCGTTCGTGTGCCGCGGTGAGACTCACCGAAAAGAACGCCGAGGCGGTCCGGTTCAGGACGTCGGCGTTGGCGTGAGCGAACTCCGCGACCGACCGCTGGTGGGTTCCGCCGTGAATCGACGCGCCGACGATGACGCCGTCGAACGACCCCACCTCGAGATCAGCCGGGCGGGCAGCGGCGTCGACGAGCGTGACGTCGTGTCCCTCGTTCTCGAGTACGGTTCGCATGCGTCTGGCGACCGTCGCGGTCTGACCCTCGCTCGAGCCGTAACAGACGAGAATCGTCGGCTCACTGCCGTCGCCGAGCCTGGACATACAGCACGGACGTGGACCACGAGTATCAAACGCCCCCGTCAGGGGGTGGCTGACAGCGACCTGCCGTCGGGACGGGGCCGCAGGATTGTCGTCGACGCTACACCGCCAGAACGTCACGATCGAGTGGCGCCGCTCGGTCGCGGTAGTGTTCGAAGGTCGTTTCCGCCCAGTCGTAGACCGACTCGTCGTCGCTGAGGATCAGCGCGCGAGCGATGTCCTCGTCGTCCGTCAGCGGGATGCCGACGGTGCCATCGGTGATGAACGTGACGGCGGGCAACGGCTCGTCGTAGACGGCGACGCTCGCGGTCGGAGCCCCCAGGATCTCGACGAACTGTGGCCCCATCGTCGAATCGTCGAGGATCGTCTCGACTAAGTCCCGGGTCAGAACGGCCTCGAACACCTGGCCGCGTTCCGCGACGGCGACGGCGGTCGCCTCGATGATCGGCGGCGCCGTCTGCGAGGAGAGGACGCGAGCCCACCGGGCCGACCGAAAGCAGTCGGCGCCGCGCTGGACGTGTGCCCACACGTTGGTCGACGACGGAACGCAGACGGTCGCCTCCCGGAGACAGCGGACGTCGAACGGAACCTCTTCGGAGGGGAACCAGGGGATCACCTCCCGGAGTCGGTGTTCGGTCGCCATCACGTCGAGGAAGTCCGTGAACTCCTCGAGGACCCAGGCCCCCAGCGGGGTCAGCCAGCACTCCTGGCCGGCCCGTTCGACCCAGCGTCGGTCCTCGAGGTCCGCGAGGATCCGCGAGAGCGTCACCCGCGAGACGTCGACCTGTGCGATGAGTTCGTCACGGTGGCGAGGCCCCGCCTCGAGCGCCTCGAGCACCGCCACCCGATTCGCCGAGTTCGCGAGAAACGCGACGTCGTCGTATGCCCCACCCATGTCATCAGCTACCACACGACGGGTAAAGAGTCTGCATTGAGGCGATAGCTGAACGTCTCGTCGCAAGACGAGTAGGTGAACCGACGGCTCGTCGCGTGAGCGGTCGAGGACGGCGACACGGCGACCGACCACAGCGGAACGGCGAACGCGGACGGCGACCGAGGAGGTGGCGGCCGACTGCGACGGGTTCACACTGTGATCGTCGAATCCGGTGTGAACGGGGTATAGGCCGTCGTCGCCCCGTGTGGTTCGGTCGTCGCGTGACGTTATACTGCCAGCTGGTGGAGCCTCGAGTGGAGGCACTCCAATGGCAACCCACGAAACGGCGTACGACGAGACGATAACGGAGATCGAAGACGCGTTCGGTATGGTGCCGGGCTACCTGGACGCCCTGCCGGATCAGGAACTGGTGAACGAGTGGCCGAACCTGAAACGGTTCCTCTTCGGGGAGACGACACTCGAGCCGAAAGTCCGGGAGTTCGTCGGCCTCGCGATGGCGGCGGCGATCGGCTGTGAGTACTGCAGGCACTTCCACAGGGAGGCCGCCAGGCTCCACGGCGCCACCGACGCGGAGCTGTCGGAACTCGCGTTCCTCGCGAGCTACACGCCCCGCTACAGCGCGCTCATCCAGGCACAGGACTACGACCTCGAGGTGTTCTACGACGAGGTCGAACAGATCGGCGCCCATCTGCAGGACCAGGCGGCCGCGGCCGACGACTGACCGAGTGATCGAACTGGCAGCCACACACAAACTGGACTGTGAAGCGGCCGCGGCCGATTGCCGTTTTGTCATGCAATCCGAGAACGAAGACGAAACGCACGAACTGGAAAAGAGCCACACGATAGAGGTCCAACGAAAAGCGGTTTCGGACGAGGAACTCCGGGACGAACACCTCCAGACCGGTCGACGACGACGTCGCCAGTCCCGCCCGGGAGTCAGCCGTCCTCGAGCCAGGCGTCGATCTCGTCGGCCAGCGCGCCACGGCGGTGAATAGTCTCGCTCGAGACGTCGACGACGGTGCTCTCGGTGCCGGGCGTCTCGCCGCCGTCGAGGACGACCGCGGCCTCCCGAACCCGCTCGCTCACCTCGTCGACGCGGCGGGCGCTCGGCTGCCCGCTCTCGTTCGCGCTGGTGGCCGTGATCGGCCGTCCGGCACGGGAACAGAGCTCGAGGGCGGGCTCGCAGTCGGGGACGCGCACGCCGACGCGATCCCGGTCCGCGACGAGGGCGTCAGGAATCGGGTCGCGGCGCGCACAGAGTACCGTTACGGGGCCCGGGAGAAAGTCGTCGGCGAACGCACGCTCGCGGTCGGTCGCCTCCACGTAGCCTTCCTCGACGGCCGTCTCGAACGTCGGCACCGCGAACGAGATCGGTTTGTCGCGGTCCCGTCCCTTGGCGTCGAAGACGCGCTCGACGGCAGCGGGATCGAGGGCGTCCGCGGCGAGCCCGTAGACCGTCTCGGTCGGGTAGACGACCAGTTCACCGCCCCGGATGGCCGTAGCGGCTCGATCGAGTTCGTCCTCGTCCATACACGAGCGTGGCGCGCTCGCGTCCAAAAGGCTACCGTCACGGCCCGATCCGTCGACCTCGAGTCGAAGCCGAGGGCCACCTCGGCGACCGGTCGGGCCGAGCCGGCAGTCGGCGTGCCGACCGGCAGCGGACGTTCCGAATCGTCTCGAGCGGGCGCTCGGCGGTGCTCGCCGGGATGCGGTCGGCTGGGTCGAGAAACGGGGAGTCGACGACCGGTCAGGCCGAGGCCATCTCGCGACAGCTCTCGGCACACGCCGGCAGGATCTCGGCGCAGGCCTGACAGTGGTCGTGGTCGTGCTGGGCACACTCCTCGGCACACTCCTCACAGAGGTCGGCACAGAGTTCGCCCAGCTCCTCGTGGTAGCCCGAGTTGCGGGCCATCCAGCGGGCGTGCAGCGACGCGACGTCGGCCACGTCCCGACAGAGCCGGATACAGCGGGCCATCCCCTCCTCGTCGGCACAGGCGTCCGCACACCACTCACAGACCTGGGCCGCCTCGAGGCAGTTGTCGATACACTCCTGCATGTGGTCGTCGGCGTGCTCGAGTTGGGCTAGCGCCATGACGGGGGATCGACTCTCCACGCGAACATCAAGATGGGCTGAGCGAGTGCAAGGGAGTGCCAGCAACTGACGTCGGCGCTGAGGACCCAGACGGGTCCCGTCAGTCGGAAGCCGAGACGGTGGACGTCAGCGACGCGCCTCGAGTTCGGCCTCGAGGTCCTCGAGGCTCATTTCCTTCATCGAGAGCAAGACGAGCAGGTGGTAGACGATGTCGGCGGCCTCGTAGGCGATCTCGTCGTGGTCGTCGTCTTTGGCGGCCAGCACGAGTTCGGTGGTCTCCTCGCCGAGTTTCTCGAGCACCGCGTTCTCGCCTTTCTCGTGGGTGAACAGCGAGGCGGTGTACGAGCCCTCGGGGAGCGTTTCCTTTCGGTCTTCGATCACGTCAAACAGGTCTTCGAGCGTATCCTCCATCTACATCTCACCGGTGACGTTGCGGATGTCTTCTAACTGGCTGAACTTCTCGCTGTCGTCTCGCCCGTCCGCGAAGACGTCCTCGGTGATCTCGATCGAGGCGTTCGTCCGCGCGGCGAGCGCGAGCGAGTCGCTGGGCCGAGCGTCGATGACCGTCTCCCCGCGAGGCGTCTCGACGTGGAGGTCGGCGATGTAGGTCCCACCCTGGCCGTTCCCGCGCTGTTCGATCTCGCTGACGACGACGCGGTCGATTCGGCTCCCCAGTTCCTCCATCACGTCGAGCAGGAGGTCGTGGGTCAGCGGCCGGCCGATGTCCTCGGCCTCGAGGCCGCGGGCGATGCTGGTCGCCTCGTTGAAGCCGATGAAGATCGGCACGACGTCGTCTTCGCCGTCGACCGCCAGGACGACCACCGGGACCGGCCCCTGGGGCGTTCCGGCGACCCGGACTGCGTCGATAGATGCCTGCATATCACTCCCAACGGATGCGAAGGGGAAAAGCGTGGCCGGACGCGAATGCATGCTCGAGGGGCTGGCCGTGCTCGCCCATCGGTCGACCGTCACTGTCGCGACGGTAGTCCTCGAGCCGTCAGCCCGAGTCTTCGAGCGCCGGTAGCGTCGCGTCGTCGTTCTCGAAGAAGGCCAGTCCGTGGACGCGACTGTCGGCGGTCAGTTCGGGATGAAAGGAGGTGGCGACGACTGGACCGTCACGAACCGCGACGGGGCGGCCGTCCCACGTCGCGAGCACCTCGGCGTCGCCTACCTCGTCGATGACCGGCGCGCGGATGAAGACCGCCGGAAACGGCTCGTCCAGGCCGTCGACCGGCAGCGGCGCCTCGAAACTGTCTTTCTGGCGGCCGAAAGCGTTGCGCTGGACGCTCACGTCGACCAGCTCCAGTTCCTCGACCCGGTCGTCGCCCACGTCGCTCGAGGCGACGATCAGCCCGGCACAGGTCGCAAACAGCGGTTTGTCGGCGTCGACGTGGTCACGGATCTCGGGAGCGATGCCCTCGCTGTGGAGCAATCTCGAGATCGTCGTCGACTCGCCGCCGGGCAGCGCGAGCAGGTCACAGTCGGGGACGAGCCCCGACTCGCGGATCTCGACGACCTCGACGGCGAGGCCGCGGTCGTTCGCCGCACGCTCGATGGCCACGGCGTGTTCCTCGACGTCGCCCTGAACGGCGACGACGCCCGCAGTGAGTGTCATGCCCACGGCTAGGGACGAGGGGGTCAAAAAGGGCGCGTCACGGCGCTTCGGTACGGGAACGGTGTCGACTGAAACAGGAGCGTCGGCTCCTGCGCCGTCGCTCGGCGCGGCGTGAACGGCTCGAAAACGGCGGTGCGATTACGAGACGAACGTCAGGAGCTGAACGAGCACGCCCAGCATGATACCGGTCGCGATGACCGTCTTGGGGTTGATGAGAATCGCGTTGGAGTCCTCTGCGTCGAAGTACCGGACCAGCCCGGCACTGGACATGAGTCCGCCCGTATTCTGTCCTCGATCCATACCCGACCTTACGCGAGGACCGAACTAAACCTTTCGACCCATCGCGCTCGAGGCGCGGACACGCCGGATCGGCGACCGTCGATCACTCGTCGGTGACGTCCGCGATCCGGGCCGTGCCGGTCGCCCGCGAGATGTGAACGTTGAACGCTCGGTCGGGCGTCTCCGCGTGGACGATCCAGTAGCCGCCCATCTCGTGGGGATCGGGAGCGAGCTCGATCCCGTCGGCGTCGACGTCGTCGGCCGACTCGAGGGCCGCCCTGGCCGCGTCGAGAGCCGCCGCGGCGTCCTCGACCGGATCGTCGTCGTCGGCCCGCGTCACGAGAACCGAACAGGTGACGTTTCGCATGACGTGTTCGGTGACGCTCCCGAGGAGGAGTCGGTCGATCCCCCGGCGGCCGTGTGTCCCCATCACGACGACGTCGACGTCGTGGTCGTCGACGTACGCGGGGATCACCTCCCGCGGGTCGCCCTCCTCGACCGCCTGGACGACCTCGAGGCCCTCGGGCGCCTGCTCGGCGACGCCGTCGGTGAGCTCCTGGCCGTACTCGCGCATCGACTCGACGGCCTGGCTCGAGGAGATATCGAGCGGCGTCCGGTCGTCGAGGTCGGCGGCGTACAGCACGTGCAACGTCGCGTCGAACCGATCGGCGATCTCGAGTCCCTGTTCGACCGCCCTGGCGGCGGGTTCGCTTCCATCGGTCGGAACCAACACGGTGTCGTACATACCAGCCGATTGGAGAGACAGCACGTAAAGTCACGGGGAAAAGGGTCGGCCGATGAGAACGTCCCGACTCGAGTGGAATGTGACGGTTCCGCACCCGGGGTGTGACGGGCCCGCACGCAACTGGGAAACCCTTATGCGCGCCGCCTCGGAACCTAGCAGTGAACCGATGACTGTCACACTGAAGGATTTCTACGCAGACTGGTGTGGCCCCTGCAAGACCCAGGACCCCATCCTCGAGGAACTCGAGGACGACTGGGAGGGCCGTTTCGAGGTCGAGAAGATCAACGTCGACGAAAAACAGGACGTGGCCAACGAGTACCAGGTACGCTCGCTGCCGACGCTCGTCATCGAGAACGACGACGGCATCGTCGAGCGCTTCGTCGGCGTCACCCAGCGCGAGGACATCGAAAACGCCCTCGAGTCCGCCGGCGCCTAACGCGGGTCACTCTGCTCGGTCAGTTTTTTCGCGATGCCTGCTCGAGAGTGACGACACCGAAAGCAGGTCGGCGCTCGACACCTGTACTCGAGCGTAGCAGAGATCCAGTTCAGGCGACCGTTACACCCACTTCACGCCGACGTCGTGCATGTCGTCGTTGTACTTCGCGATGTTGATGACCAGCGGCGTGACGCTCTCGACCTCCGCGGCGTTGGCCAGCGGGCCCGCATCGAGCGCGCGCAGGCCCTCGATTTCGTTCGAGAGGTTGCGGACGAGGTTCTTCGCGTCGGCGTCGTCACCGACGACGAGCGTATCCAGATCGAACGACACGTCGAGGTCGGCGAGTTTACCGGCCGCGAGGTTGTGGTAGGCGCCGACGACGGGAACCCCCTCGGGCGCGCGGTTCGCGACGAGTTCGGTCACGCTGCCGACGCCCGGCGGGTGGTAGTGCAGGCCGTCCGCATCGCCTTTCATGCCGACGGCGGGCGTGACCAGAATGGTGTCGTCGTCGAGGCGGTCGGCGACGGCGTCGACCGTGTCACCGACGTGGTACGGCGGGACCGAGAGGACGACGACGTCGGCGCGGTCGGCCGCCATCTCGTTGACGAAGCCCTTGAGGTCGGCGTCGACGCCGCGGTCCTCGAGGTCGGCCTCGTAGTCGGCGACCGCCTCGCGGGCCTTCTCGGGGTCGCGCGAGCCGATGAGGAGTTCGTGGTCCGTATCGCGCGCGAACCGGAGCGCCAGTCCTTCGCCGATGTCGCCGGTGCCGCCGAGTAGTGCGATTCGCATACGACTCTCTGGGGACGGAACCCGAATAAAGGGACGGGAGGTCGGCCGATCTGGCCGGAAGTTCGCCGCTGGTGTCGAGCCTGGCCGCACGACGGTCGTCGCCGTCGACCGAGCTCAGGCGATCACCTCGACCGTCACCTCGTCCTCGTCGTCGGCACCGACCACGCGAACCGGGAACGACTGGTCCTGGGCGACGGTCGCCGTCTCGAACTCGAGCGTCGCGGCCCCGCTCTCGCCGGCCTCGAGCGAGACCGGCTGGGTGTCGACGCGTTGGGGGTCGTGGCCGACGATCAGTTCGAGTTCGTCCTCCCGGTACTCGGTCCCCGTGTTCTCGAGGTCGACGATCACCTCGAGGAGGTCGCCGGCGTCGACCGGCGAGTTCGTCGTGCGGATCGAGACGGTGAGTTCGCCGTCGGGGTCGTCCTCGCCCTCCAGCAGCTGCCAGCCTTCGTACGCGGTGAACGTCCCGTCCGAAGCGATCACCCACGGGAGGACGTTGCAGGTGTGACAGAACGCGTCCGTCGTCAGCGAGGCGGTGTCCGTCGCGCCCTCGAGGTCGCTGATCTCGAGGATGACGTCGGCCTGGGTGAGCCACCAGACGACGCGGTCGAGGTCGTCGTCGGGGTCGGTCGCGGTGAACTCGACGGAGTACGTCTCGCCGCGGGCGAGCTCGAGGACGTCGTCGTCCGGGTCCCGGTCGTCGATCGTCGGCGAGGCGTTCCCCCCGGCGGTGACGTCGACGGTCCAGGTGGCGACGTACGACTCGTCGGTGTCGTCGGGGAGGACGGCCGCGGCGACCTCGTAGGTCCCCGTCGAGTCGAACGTGTGGCGGAAGTAGTCGGCGCCCGCCTCGGCAAAGTAGGCGGCCTCCCAGGGACCGCCGACGCCGCTCGACTCCTGGTCGCCGTCGACCCACCAGATGGTCTGTTGAGAGTCATCGGGGTCGATCGCGCCCGCCTCGAAGAACAGCTCGGTTCCGGGCTCGACCGCGGGGTCGTCGTCGGGACTCGAGTCGGGCAACGCCGAGGCGCCCACGACCGACACCGTCGTCTCGGCGGTCCCGGCGTCGGTCACGACGCGGACCGGAAACTCGTCGTCCGTCGACACGGGATAGGTGAAAAAGCCCTGGCGGACCGTCCGCGTCTCGCCGGCCGGAACCGTCAGCTCCCGTCGTTCGATCCGTTCTTCGTCTTCGCCGACGAGCAGCTCGAGCTCGAGGCGGACGTCTTCGGCACCCGTGTTCTCGAGTTCCGTCGTCACCCGGAGATACTCGCCCGCGGGAACGGGGGCGTCGGTCTCTGTAATCGATACCTCGATTGCGCCCTCCCCGTCGACGGCGGTCGATTCCCGACGAGCGCCCGCCCCGTCGACAGCCGCAGGTCGATCCCGGCCAGCAACCGGGCTGCCAGCTGCCGCGAGGACGAGACTGGCCGCGGAGACGCCTTCCAGCAGCCGGCGTCGCGTTGGATTGTCCATGCCCCAGGGTACTCAATGATTCCGACTAAAAGCGCGCAGACGGTTGCATACGCAAGGCGTCATTGGACGGCGACGCCTCCCAGTACGGCCTCAGTACCACGTTCTAACGTCACTGTAGGCATCGATTACCGTCGGCGATCGGCCCCCGGCGACACCGTCACGGACTGTGGCGGCTCGTCGGTCCCACCGCTCGAGCGCGAAGGCACAGGCGTCGTCGGCTACGGCGCGTCCTCGTCCTCGGGGTTCATCGCCGCACCCAGTTCGCTGTCGTAGGCGTCGCGGTCGTCGACCTGGCGAATGCGCTGCTCGACCGTATCCGCGAGTTCCTCGCGACGCCGTTCGTCGACGTCGGAATCGGCTTCGAGCGCACGAAGGTCCTCGCGGGCCGTCCGCAGCGTCGACAGCGCTGCCTCGGTCCCGAGGTCGCTCGCACGATCCAGACGGCGTTGGACGTCCTCGAGTGTTGGTTCCGTCATGGACGTCGGTATCACTTGCGGGGTGTTCAATTGCCGGCCGGGAGACGCAACGGGGACGACGATCGGCCTGTCGGCACCTCGCCTCGCCTCGCTCGAGTCGACGACCGCAAGCCGGACGTTTTCCGGGACGTCCGGCCAAAGGCGGGCATGAGCAACGAACTCGCAACTCCCACCGAACACGGTTTCGGCGGCAGTCTCGACTGGTTGATCGGCGGCGCAGTCGGCGGCGTCGTCGGCTCGGCTCTCTTCGGGCTGGTCCTGTGGCTGGTCGATCCCGCCATCGTCACGGACGCGATTCCGGGGATCTACGGGCTCGAGCCGGGGGCGATCGGCTGGGGCTTTCACCTCGTCCACGGGCTGGCACTGGGCGTCGTTTTCGGCGTTCTCGTCACCCGCGACGTGATCTTCGGGACGATCACGGCGGGCGTCGCGACGGACGTCATCGACGATCTGGGACTCGGGACCCGGCTCGCGCTCGCCGGAATGGTCTACGGCCTCGCCGTCTGGGCCATCCTGCCCCTGGTCGGCCAGTCGATCGCCCTCACGGTCGGCGGCGACCCCGGCTTCCCCGTCGCCGCATTCGAGAGCCTCCTCGGCCACCTGCTGTACGGCCTGCTGCTGGGTGCGCTGTTCTCGGTGTTCGTCGAGGTCGCCCCCGCCGCCGAGGCGGCCGACGCGCCGTTCGAGGAGGACCCCGACACCGAAACCGATCCCTGATCGCGGTCAGCCGACCACTTCCGTCACTTCCACTCCTCGAGCGACGAGGACGGCCGCTCGTCGAGGTCGTCGCTCGCCGGCCCCTCGAGCACCTCGCCGTCGGGGGCGAACCGCGAGCCGTGACAGGGGCAGTCCCAGCTACACTCGGCGTCGTTCCACTCGACGAGACAGGCCATGTGCGAACAGACCGCCGAGACCGCGTGCATCTCGCCATCGGCGTCGCGCGCACAGGCGACCGGGCGGCCGCCCTCGCGGACGACGGTTCCCTCGCCGCGCTCGAGGGTGGCGAGGTCGGGCGAGAGGAGCGCACGCGCCCAGTCGGTCGCGAACTGGCTCGCGGCGTCGGCGTTCTCGGAGAGGGTCTTCCCGAGGGAGGGCTTCGGAGTGAATCGGAGGGGATCGAAGAGGTCGGCTTCCGGCGGTTCGTCGCCGGTGAGGAGGTCCGCGAGCAGTCCGCCGGCCGCGACGCCGTTGGTCATCCCCCAGCCGCGAAAGCCGGTCGCGACGAAGACGTGCTCGGCGCCGGCACCGAGGCGACCGACGAAGGGGACCCCGTCGACCGGAACGTAGTCCTGGGTCGACCAGTGGTAGTCGACCGATTCGACGGGGAACCGCTCGCGTGCCCACCCGAGCAGTCGCCGGTAGCGCTCGATCGTCGAGCCCCCCTGGCCCGTCTTGTGGTTCTCGCCGCCGACTAGCAGAAGGTCGCCGTCGTCGTCACGGTGAGTCCGAACCGACCGGTACGGCTCGCCCGAGCGGTAGTACATCCCCTCGGGAGGGCGACCGTCCAGTCGCAGGCCGAGGACGTAGGATCGCTTCGGATGCATCCGCGCGAAGTAGCCCGCCCGATCGAGGATCGGAAACCCGGTCGCGAGGACGATGCGGCCGGCCTGTACCGTCCCCGCTCGAGTCCGCACGCTGGGCCGGCGTCCGGGCTCGAGGTCGGTCACGCGCGTCTCCTCGTAGAGCGAGGCGCCGTCGTCGGCCCGGAGTTCGTCGGCGATCGCGAGCAGGTACTCGCGGGGGTGAAACCAGGCCTGGTCGTCGAACCGGACCGCCGCTCGGGCGCGCTCGAACGGCGGCACCGAGGTGACGTAACTCGCCTCGAGGCCGGCCGCGCGGGCGGCGTCGGCCTCGCGCTGGATCGCCCCGGGATCGTTGCCGTAGAGGTACGAGGGGACGCGCTCGAACCCGCAGTCGATCCCCAGTTCGTCGATCCGGTCCTCGACCGCGTCGATGGCGTCCTCCTGGAGGGCGGCGTACTGGCTCGCCTGCCGGCGGCCGAACTCCCGGCGGAGGTGGTCGTAAATTCGGCCGTGCTGGCTGGTGAGTTTGGCCGTCGTCTTCCCGGTCACGCCGGTCGCCACGCGGTCGCGCTCGAGCACTGCGACGGAGACGTCCCGTTCGCGCAGTTCGATCGCCGCCGAGAGCCCGGCGATGCCGGCGCCGACGATTGCGACGTCGACCGACTCGGCGGACTCGAGTCTCGAGACGTCGGCGTCGTCCGCGAGGGTACTCGCCAGCCAGGGCGAGGTCGGTTCACCGGGGAGGTCGCTGTCAGCGGAAAAGTCGGCCATTGGGGTCGGTGGGCGGCTACGCGGACCGCGGGCAAAAAACGGCGGGGCGAGCGTCGCAGGGTGCGAGGCGGGCGTCGCAGGGCCGGCGGGACGACGGCTCGAGGGCGATTACCAGATGAACTCGCCGTCCTCGAGCGTCTCGCGGTCGCCATCCTCGAGTGAGTCCTGAGCCGCGACGGCCCGCTGCTGGAGCGCGTCGATCCGCGGGACCGCAGTCACGTTCGAGAGCAGGACGGTCGCCGTCAGCGACGACGCACGCGGTCGCGGCTCGTCGCCGGCCAGCACCTCGACGGTGTCGGTCTCCCGCTCGAGCCAGTGGCGGGCGCTCTCGAAGCCCTTGCGCGAGACGGCGTCCGGCGGCCCCGAGAGGACGACCAGCGCGCGATCCGCGCTGTCGATCTCACAGGGCAACGTGAGGTTGCCGTCGGCCGCCCGGCGGACGAGGCGGTTGACCTTCGCCGCGTCGGTCGGTCCGGCCTCCGCGGCGTCGCCCGCGAGCCACGTGCGGAGTCCCGCGGGGAGCCACGACGGGATCGGCAACCAGGGAACGCGAGCCCCGGCCGGGTCGAGTTCGAGTTCCGCCTGGCCGATGGTGGAGACGCCGCCGGTCTCGAGCGTGCGGGCCAGATCGCTCGCGTCGGCCCGGTTCTCGGCGATCGACATCGACTCGAGTTCGCCGGCACCGAACAGCGAGAGGAGCCGGGACGCGGCGACGCGGTTGAGTTCGTCGTAGTCGACGAGGCTCGTGGCCTCCTCGCCGCCCTCACCGCCGGTTGCCTTCTGGCTACCGACACCGTCTTGATCGTCTGCGTTCTCGTCGGCCGTCGCGTCGGCTGCAGTATCGTCCGCCGTCGCGGCAGCGTCGGCGTCCTCGTCCGCGCCGAGTTCGACGTACTCGAGCGTCGAGCGCCAGGCCTCGTTGTCGAAGAGCACCACGTTGTCGGCGAGGTCGACGAACGACGGGAGCGCGCGGGCAGCGTTCAACGCCCTGCGATCCGGTTCGTCCACGGCGGGCAACACGCCGAGGGCGTAGACCGGTTTCTCACAGATCGTCTGGAGTTCCTCGAGCAACACGGCGCCGGCACCGCCGCCCGTACCCCCGGCCAATCCCGCGATCAGCACGGCGCCGTCGACCTCGGTGAACTCGAGGTCGTCGAACGCCCGGCGCAGTTCGTGGACGTCCTCTCTGGCGACCGTGACGCCGAGGTCGGGGTCGCCGTCGGCGCCATCGGGACCGATATCGGGGTGAGTGTCGCCGAAGACGGCGCGGCGGGATTCGGGGACGAACTCGAGGTCCGCAAAGCCGTCCGCTGCCGTATCGAAGACGAGGACGTTCCCGTTCGAGAGGTTCCGGCCGGTCTCTCCCTCGAGGGCGACCAGTCGGTCGACGAGCCGGGCGCCGGCGCTGCCGACACCGACGAGTGCGAGTTTCATGGGTGGCGTCCTCCGGACATGGTCATCGCCCGGATCACACGACCGGGTCCAGTTTGTCGTCGTCGTCCGTGATCAGGTCGTTGATCTCCTCTTCGCGGACGGCCTCGAGTTCCTCGATCTTGTCCTGGGCGTCGACGGCCTGGCTCTGGATGTCCTTGATTCGAGGGGTCTCGGTCACGTTCGAGAGGAGGACGACCGCCGCGAGTTCCGGCGAGTCCGGTCGCGGATCGTCGCCGGCCATCACCTCGACGGTGTCGGCTTCCTGCTCGATCCACTGCCGGGCGCTCTCGATCCCCTTCCGGGAGATCAGCTCCGGCGGCCCCGAGAGGACGACCAGGGCCCGGTCGGCACTCGAGACCTCACAGGGGAGCGTCAGCCGGGAGTTGACCGCCCGGCGGACCAGTCCCTTGATCTTCGCGGCGTCGGTCGCGCCGGCCTCGAGCTCCTCGCCGGTACGGAACCGGTCGAGCAGGCCCTCGCCGTCTTCCCGGACGACCGTCGAGGCGTAGCCGATCGAGGAGACGCCGTCGGTGTCGAGGGTTCGCATGATGTCACTCGAGTCCATCGCGTTCTCGGCGACCTCCGATTCGTCGATCTCGCCCGCAGCCAGCAGCGTGACGATCCGAATCGCGAGCTCGCGGTTCATCTCCTCGTAGCCCTCCTCGATCGTCTGACCGCGGGCACGCCAGGCGTCGTTGTCGAAGGCGATGAAGTTGTCCACCTTGCGGACGAACGACTGCAGCGACCGGGCGGCGTTCAGCGCCGGCCGACCGCCCTCGTACTCGCCGGGGAGGATACCGAGTCCGTAGACGGGCTCGTCGTACATCTTCTGCAGTTCGTCGATGACGACCGGGCCGGCACCGCTGCCGGTGCCGCCACCCAGGCCCGCCGCGACGAGGATCGCGTCGACCTCGTGGATCTCGACGTCGTCGAACGCCCGGCGGATCTCGTCGATGTCGTGTTTGGCGACCTCCGCGCCGACCTCGACGTCGCCGCCGACGCCGTGGCCCTTCGCCTTCTGGTGGGTATCCCCGATCAGCACCCGCCGGTCCTCGGGGACGTAGTCGGGTTTCGCCAGGTCGGTCCGCGCCGAGTTGATGACGAGGACGTGCCGACAGAGGTTTCGACCGGTCTCCTCCTCGAACTCGAGCATCCGGTCGATGATCTTGCTGCCGGCGTTGCCGACGCCAATTGTCGCGAGCTTCATACCTCGCTCATGAGGGTCCAGGGATAATTCGCTTTTGCTTATATTCAAATTATTGAGAGGACGCGGAAGGGCACGATCGTCACAGCGTGACGCGAGCGTATATCACGTTTGGGACCTCCGTGACAGGATGACGACAGTCACGTCGGTGGCTGACGGCAAGCAAGGGCGGACGAACGGGAGACGGGCTCAGGCGACGAACCACGCCGGCAGATCGTTGATCGACTCGAGGACCGCCGTCGCGCCCTCGGCCTCGTACTTGCGCCGGCCCGCCTCGCCGGTCAGCCCGCCGGTGAGGACGCCCACGCCGTGGTAGTCCCGGTCGGGGTCGGCGTCGGCGGCGTTGACGGCCGTCCGAACGTCGTCGAGCGTGTCGCCGACGAAGACGACCGTTTCGGCGTCGAACCGCTCGGCGAGCGTCACCAGCGCCCGCGGGTGGGGCTTGCCCTCCTCCCAGTCGTCCATCGTAAAGCGGTGCTCGAGGGGGACGTCGTCGAGCCCGACGCGCTCTAACGCGATCTCGGCTTCCGGCGCCGGCCGGCCCGTCAGGATGCCCACGTCGTAGTCCGCGAGCAGGGCGTCTCGAGCGTCGTCCTCGAGCAGGATTGGCTCGTCGTGGATGAACCCCCGCGTCTCGCGGTCGGGGTCGCCACCCTCGATACCGCGGTAGAGGTCCGCGCCGAGGTACAGTTGCTGGAAGACGTCGCGCAGTCGCCCCCGGTCCCAGCGACCGTCGACGCGCTGGAACGCCCGCGCGCCGATCGACTCGCGGACGACGGTTTCGGCCGCCTCGAGGCCGCCGCCCTCGGCCGCGATGGCGTCCGTGAACGCCTCGAGGGAGGCGTCGTACCCCTCGCCAGTCGCGAGGACGTACAGCGCAGCGGCGTACGTCAGTTCCCAGTCGTTGTTGAACCCGCCCGCATCCTTGAACTGCTGGATGTCGGCTTTGCGGATCGTCCGGTCGTAGACCCGTTCGACGGACTCGACGATCGCCCGCCGGTAGGAGTCGGCGACGTCGACGAGCACCCCGTCGACGTCGAGCACGACGGCATCTGCGTTCATATCTGCTACAAGTGGCTACCGAGGATAAAGGCGGTTGGGTTCCGGGCGACCGTCGACTCGACGGCGGAATCTCACTGTGGCCGGGAGCGAGCCACGTACAGCGTCCCCTCGCGGATCGTCTTCCGCTCGACCGGTATCGCGGGCTGGTCACCGCCGAGGGTCGTAAACAGGAAGTCCCCACCGGCTGCGCGGGCGACCTCGAGCGCCGGGCGGTGGAGTTCCGGCGGGAGGTTTCGCGCGTAGACGGCGTCGGCGTCGGCGTACACCGCGGGGTCGGGCTCGACGACGTCGTCGCGGACGAACCGGACGCCGTCGGGGACCTCGCGGGAGTAGACATCCGTTGCCGTCACGGCAACCCCTACCTGTGCGAGTCGCCCCGCGAGGTCGGCCCGGCGGCCGATCCCCACCTCGACGACGCGGTCGTACTCGCGGAGGTAATCGAACAGTGCCTGCAGGTTCCGGCGAGAGTCGGACACGGCGGGACGTTTATGATGGCTGCCGACTAAGCGTTTTTCATGCTCGTCGACATCGTGCCGGTCGGAAGCGTCTCCGCGGAGGTCAAGCGAGCGGCCTCCGGAGCGTTGCGATCGGTCTACGACTGCGAGGTCTCGATCAACGACTCGCAGTCGGTCCCCAACGGCGCGTACGACTCCGGACGGAACCAGTACTCCGCCGAACCCTTCATCCAGCTGGCCGAGCGCATCGGTCGAGGGGAAAAGAACATCGCGATCACGCCACACGACCTCTTCTACCGCCGGCGCAACTACGTCTTCGGCCTCGCCTATCTCGACGGCTCCGGCAGCGTCGTCTCGACGTACCGCCTGCAGACCTCGAGCGACGGCGGCTTCTCGAACAAAAGCGCCGCCGACATCTTCGAGAACCGCGTCCGCAAGGAGATCGTCCACGAGATCGGCCACACCTACGGCCTCGAACACTGCGACAACAACCGCTGTGTCATGAACTTCTCGCCGACCGTCCGCGAGGTCGACATCAAAGAGGAGAACCTCTGTGGCAGCTGTCAGCGGCTGATCGGCTAACCACGGTCACTCGTCGACTGAGCTGGCGAAACCGTGGTCGAAGGGGCGGTCGACTCGAGGCCGCCGGCCGAACCGCCATTGATATGATATTTCACCAGTGAAATCGTCGGACGATGAACCGATCACCGTTCGAACGCCTGACCGCGGAGTACGACGAGTGGTTCGACGGCCATCGCGGTGCCTACCGTGCCGAACGGGCCGCCCTCGAGCGAGCCCTCCCCGAGTCGTTCGACGGCGAGCGTGCCCTCGAGGTCGGCGTCGGCACCGGCCGCTTCGCCGCCCCGCTCGGCGTTTCGGTCGGCCTCGACCCGGCCCGGAGCCCGCTCGAGCGGGCACGGGACCGCGGGGTCGAACCCGTCCGCGGCGTCGCCGAAGCCCTCCCGATCGCCGACGACGCACTCGAGGTGGTCACCGTCGTCACCGTCCTCTCGTTCGTCGACGACCTCGAGAGGACCCTGGCGGAACTCGGGCGGGTCCTCGAGCCCGACGGTACCCTCGTTCTGGCCGCCCTCGATCGCTCGAGTCCGATGGGTGCCGTCTATCAGGAACACAAAGACGAGAGTCCGTTCTACGCCGACGCGGCGTTTCTCACCGCTGCCGAGGCGTGTTCGGCCCTCGAGTCGGCGGGGTTCGAACTCGAACGCCGGCTGCAGACGGTGTTCGACGACCCCGCCGACCTCGAGGCCGACGGGGCAGCGAGAGACGTCCGCGAGGGCCACGGCGACGGCCTGTTCGCCGTCGTCCGGGCGACCCCCGCCGGAAGGTGACGGGAACGACTTACCCCGCT
>LKMK01000129.1 GCA_001563805.1 Natrialbaceae archaeon B1-Br10_E2g2 | reverse complement strand
GCGATGAACGCCCCGAGCGCGCCGACGACCGGCGCGAACATCGGGTAGGCGGGACCGATCCCCGCCGCCGTCGCGTCCGCGAGGATGACGATCATGCTGCCGTCGGGTGCACCTGCCGCCGCACCGTTTTCGAGGTGGGCGTCGGTCTCGAGCATGATCTCGACCATCGCGATAACGAAGACGAGCGCGATCGCCGGCGAGACGATCTTACCGGCTGCCTCGCGCCAGGCGCCGGCGACTTCGTCGGTGTTCATCCCGAAAATCGGGATGGCGATGATCGCGCTGAGTGCGAGCCACGTCCCGGGGACGTACGCCCAGCCGATCTCGCCGCCGAGGCCAGTGCCGAAGATTTCGTTCCACTCGATGGCAACGCCGAGGACGAACTGGCCGACGCCGGTCTCGAGCGGCAGCAGCAAGCCAGCCTGCAGGTACTCGGCGAGCGGTTCGATCACGCGCGTACCGATCAGCAGGCCGACGAGGATCAGGTACGGCGACCACGCACGCAGCATCGACATCGATTGCGTCTCGTCGACTGCAACGTCCGTCTCGCTACTGCCCGGTTCGATGGTGCCGACCCAGTGGTCGGGCCACTCCTCGCGCGGCGGGAACTCCCAGGTGTCGGACGGTTCGAAGTAGCCGGCTCGAAGCGCGGTCACGACGATTGCACCGCCGACCATCGCGGCGATCAGCGACGGGAGTTCGGGACCGATGAGCCAGGCCGTCGCCGCGTACGGGACGGCGAAGGCGACGCCGGAGAACAGACAGAGCGGCAGGACGCCTTTCACCGGCGCGAGCGATCGGTCGTCCGGGTCGCCGAAGAAGTAGACGACCATCCCGACCGCAAACAGCGGCATCAACACGCCGAGGATACCGTTGAAGAGTGCGGCCCAGCCAGCCGCATCTGCAGCGTAGGCGCCGACCGACGTGTAGCCACCGTCGTTGACGATGGTCGCCTCGACGCTGTTGAGCGGCGTCTCGAAGCCGACGATGATCGGCGTCCCGACCGCACCGAACACCGTCGCGACTGCGTGCCCGATCAGTGCGGCCACGACGGCCGCGAGCGCCGGGAAGCCGAGCGCGAGCATCAGCGGTGCGACGACCGCCGCGGGCGTCCCGAAGCCGGCGACGCCCTCGATGAACGTCGCGAGGAAGAACGCCAGCAGGACGACCTGCACGCGTCGGTCCTCGCTGATCGAGGCGAAGCCGTTGTTGATCGTATCGACCGCGCCCGAGCGCATCAGCGTATACAGCAAGACGAGCGCGCCGAAGACGATCCACAGGATCTCGATCGCTGCCATGCCACCGCGGATACTCGCCGCGGCGATCCACTCGAGCGGCATGTCCCAGACGGCGAAGCCGACGACGGCGGCGACGAGCCACGCGACCGGCATCGCCCTCGCGGCGGGCCACAGCAGGCCCACCAGCAAGACGGCGACGACGGCCAGCGGCGACAGTGCCGTCGCGATTTCGACGAGGCTAGTCATGACGTTCGCCTCCGCCGAAAGTGATATACCCTATACACGTGCCCGATCCGTCAGTTAGCCCACTACAAAGGAGAGACATCATCCCGAACTCGGTGGCAATATTATGTATAATTATCGGAATCGATGAGAATAATAGTCATTATTCAATACATAATTAATATATGTGATGTAGGGTAGGAGACCATCCAGCCACCACTCCGGCGCACAGCGAGTGTCGAGAGAGGTACCGTTCGGGAGGGCGATCGACTCGTCGGGCACTGACTGGACGTTCGGAGTCGGAACCGATCCCGCCCGAGAACGATCTCAGAACAGCTCGGGGAAGAAGACGTAGACGAACGCCAGGGACAACAGACCGACGAACGCGGTGTAGTAGAGAAGCGGAAGGAGGTTGAGCCGGATCACTCGCCCTTCCTGGCCGACGAGGCCGACGGTCGCCAGCGCGGCGACGACGTTGTGGATCGCCACGAGGTTCCCGATCGCGCCGCCGACTGCCTGCGCGCCGACGGTGAGTGTCCGGGAAATACCGATTCTCTCGGCAGCGACGAACTGCATCGGCCCGAAGGTGATGTTGCTCACCGTATTCGACCCCACGAGCGCGGCCCCGAGCGCGCCGATGAGCGCGGCAACGAGGGGGTACGCCGGGCCAAAGACGTCCGCCGTCACCGTCGCGAGGACGACGATCATGCTCTCGGCGGGCGCGTTCGGATGGGCGGCCGACTGCAACATGACGTTCGCCATCGCCAGTACGAAGACCAGCGCGATGAGGGGCGTCACGAGCTTCTTGGCGGCCCCCCCGCAGACCGTCGCCGCGTCCGACCGGTCGAGGCCGAACAGCGACATCGCGAGACCCGCGCTGACGAGCAACCACATGCCCGGCACGTAGGCGAAATCGATCCGGTTACCGAGAGTGGTCCCGAAGATGCCCGCCCACTCGAGCGAGACGGGGCCGAGCGTGAACTGCCCGACGCCCGTGGCGATCGACAGGAGCATCAGGGACTGCTCCCGACCGAAGAGCGTGACCGTCTCACCCTGGAGGAGCGCGGGTATCGGCTCTGCGGTCCGGGTGAACACGAGTAACGCGAGCAACGCGAGGTACGGCGTCCACGCCGTCGAAAGCGACATCCGGGGGGTGTTCGGTAACACCGAGTGGCGATCGCCGGGCTCGATATCGCCGACCCAGTGGTCGGGCCACTCCGATCGGTCCGGGAAGTCCCACTCGTCGTCGGGGAGGAAGTAGCCGGCCCGCAGTGCCGAGACGACGATCGCCGCGCCGACCATCGAGCCGATCAGGCTGGGAAATTCGGGCGTGACGTACCACGCGGCGATCCAGTAGGGGACCCCGAAGGAGATCCCGGCGAACAGACACAGCGGCGCGACCTCGAGGGCCGGTTTGATCGAGCGCTCCTCGCCGAAGAAGTAGACGACCATCGCGACCGCGACGAAGGGCATCAGGACGCCGACGAGGAGGTGGTAGGTCGCCGCCCACGCCGCGACCTCGACCGCGAACTCCGAGGAAGACATCTCCTCCGCCTCGAGGGCAGTCTGGATGCGAAAGACGCCGTCCATCGGCTCGCGGATGCCGACGAGGATCGGCGTCCCGACCGCACCGTAGGTGACGGCGATGATGTGGCCGATCAGGGCCGCGATGACCGCCGCCAGCGCGGGGAAGCCGAGGCCAAGCAACAAGGGGCCGATGACCGCCGCGGGCGTCCCGAAGCCGGCGACGCCCTCGATGAACGCCGCGAGGAAGAACGCCAGCAGAATGATCTGGACCCGACGGTCCTCGCTGACCGTCGCGAAACTCCGGTTGAGCGCGTCGAACGCACCGGCCAGCATCATCGTGTACAGGAGCACGAGCGCCCCGAAGACGATCCACAGGATCTGGAGCGCAGTCACGATTCCCTCGACGGTCGCGGCGGCAATCCACGCCGACGGCATGTTCCAGACCGTCCCAGCGACGAACACGGCGGAGAGCCACGCCACCGGCATCGCTCGCGTCGCCGGCCAGAGCAAGCCCACGAGCAACAGACCGACGACGGCCAGCGGTGCCACAGCCGCGAGGACGGTTATATCTACGGCCATGGTTCTGGGGCAGGGATCGCGAGTACGTTGGCGACCTGCACGTCACTCGACCACCGATGACACATGGTACCTGATAACTGTGTCCAACCATTAATTATAGTTGTCGGGACCAGTACCCGATAGTCGACACCTCGCGACGGTCGGTGCAAACTCATATACACTCGAGTGCACAGCTAGGGTCCATGGGAGGCGAGCGCGAACGCAACGAACACGGGCAGTACGTCGATCGCATTCCGCCCGAGGCCCCCCTCGAGGTGTTCGAATCGCGTACCGACGCCGCCCGCCCGCTCACGGCGACGGACGTGATGGAGGCGCTCGGCTGTTCTCGGCGGACAGCGCACAACAAACTCGCCGAACTCGTCGATCGTGGGGAGCTCGAGACCCGCAAGGTCGGCGCCCGCAGCCGCGTCTGGTGGGTGCCGCTCGAGGCAGCGCCGGACGAGGGAGCGGATGTGGCACCCGGAGGTCTCGAGGACGAGGGGGCCCCGGCACAGATCGCGGAAGCGATCCGATCCGCAGACCTCCCCGGCGCCGGTCGGACGCTCGAGGCGCGCCGGGAGGCCCTACGCGCGGCCTACGCGTACATCGTCGACCACCCGAGCGCGACGAAGTCGGACTTCCTCGAACACGTCTATCCGACCCATCCCGCAGAGTACGAGACCGCCGAGGGCTGGTGGAACGCGATCCAGCCGGCGTTGAAGGAGTTGCCGGGAGTCGATCCCCCGGAGGAACGGGGCCACATCTGGAACTTTCTCGGCGACGACCGGTTCAAGCCGACGCTTGGGTAGTACGGCCGGTTCGGGCCGACGCTCGGGTAGTCAACTCGTGACCAGGGTGCCGATTCGCCCGAGAGGACCGTCGTTAGCGGAAAAACAGGTATCCGTCGCTGGATCGAGCGGCGTCGACCCCCGCCCGTATCCACTGCGTTCGGTCCGCGTCGGACGTCGTTTGGGTCGAGTCGAGCGCCCCACCGCCGACCAGCGGATGCTCGTCGCTGGCGACGTACAGCCGGCCGACGGCGTCGTCGGCTCGTGCGTCGTCCGTCGCGGTGGAGAATTCCGAGACGTCGTCGTCCGCGTCGACGATCCGTACGTCGACGCCGTCGAGTGGCTTCCCGACGCTGTCTGGGACCAGCCCATCACCCCGGACGGCTCCGAACGGGAGCGGAACGTGGGTGACTCCGCCCGCCAGCTGGACCGGGGGTTCCTCGGACAGTCGGCTCACCGCGTCGCAGGTGTCTCCGTCGGGTGTTCGCCCGAGGATGCTGACGGCCTTCACCGACGACGGCCCGAACTCGCGTTCGAGCGGCTCGAGAGCGTCGAGGATCCGGCCCGTTGCGAGGAACGCGACGGATGGCGGCTCCGATGGAGGTCGCTTCTTCCCATCCTCCCGGTCGGACGCCAGGACGTACTCCGCTCCCGACGACACCGCTGCGAGGGCGGGAAGCGACAGCGGATAGTGGGCCGCGCTATCGCGGCCCGCCGACGTGGCCGCCACCTCGAGAACGCGGTCCTCGACCCCGAGTTCGTGCGGTATCGCCGCAGTCGTCGTCTCGATAGCGCGCCGAAGAGCGCCGTGGGAGGTCCCGACCACGACGGTCTCGTCGGAGTCGTCGCGAGTCGTTAGCAGTGCTGGATCCGTCTCCGCCCTCGATACGACGCTCTTCGTGGCCTGAGTACCAAATCCGAATCCGCCGAATCCCCGCGAGCTAGCGCCACCGGCCCCGAGTGCCGCGCCGAGTCCGTCGTTGTCGAGAAACGACTCGAACGTGATACCGAGGGATTGACCACCGAGGACGACGCGAAACTCGATCGAGAGGTCCTCGCTCGAGGCGAGCAACACGTCCGACGTTTCGGACGTCGTGACGATGGTGCGGACGTCACAGGCTCGACACCGGTCGACGATCGTTCGGCGCCCCCGGTCGGGAATCGGAACGACGACGCTCCCGTTGCGCAGCGTCCCGAGCACCGCGATCAGTCGGGGGACGCCGGGTGGAAGCTGGATCGCGACCGCCGCTCCCCCCGTGACGCCGCGCTCGCGAAGTCCGGCTCCGAAGCGTCCCGCGGCGTCCCAGAGGTCCGCAGCGGTGTGTCGCTGTTCCTCCGTCGTTACGGCAGACGTGCTTGGAGCTTGCTCGGCGATGGTTCCAATGACACTCGTTACGTTCGTCATGTGCAGTAATCGGCGTTCGTCGGGTGATCGATTCGAACGGTCGTCGGTCGATGCGGCGGCGATCGGGAACGGTTCGGTCGACCTCGACCGGACTCTAGAAGAGCCCGACGAAGGCGATGTAGCTGAAGATCGTTGCGATGACCCCGACCATGATCGCGTAATACGCCAGCGGTATCAGGTTCAGTCGAATCACCCGACCCTCCTGACCGACGAGACCGACGGTCGCGAGCGCAGCAACGACGTTGTGGATCGCCACGAGGTTCCCCATGGCGCCGCCGACCGCCTGGGCGCCGACGATGATCTGCGTCGAGATGCCCAGTTCCTGTGCGGCGGTGAACTGGAAGCCGCTGAAGGTGATGTTCGAGACGGTGTTCGAGCCGGTCATCGCGGCGCCGAGGCCGCCGATCAGCGCGGCGATCCCCGGATAGATGACGCCGGTGGCGTTGGCCGTCGCGATCGCCAGCAACTCGATCATGCTCTCCTCGAGGGCAGCGCCGGGGTAGCCGCCGGCGTTGATCATCACCTGAACCATCGCGATGACGAACACGAGCGCGATGAACGGGGAGACGATCTTCTCGCCGGCCTCGTACCAGGCGTCTCTGACCTGCTGGCCGTTCATGCCGAAGATCGGGATGGCGACGAGCGCGCTCACGAGCAGCCAGAAGCCGGGGACGTTGACCCAGGCGATGTCAGCCGCGAGCGCCTCGTAGCCGAGGATCTCGTTCCAGGCGAGGACGAACCCGACCGTGAACTCGCCGGCTCCGGTCTGGATCGGAACGGCGACGCCCTCGACGAGGAACGTACTGATCGTATCGGAGACGCGAGTGACCACGAGCAAGGCGACGAGGAAGACGTACGGCGACCACGCACGGGCCAGTGACATCGAGGACTGACTGTCGACGGATACGTCGACCTCGTTTTTCGCTCCGGGTTCGATCGTCCCGACCCAGTAGCTGGGCCACTCCTCGCGGGGCGGGAACTCCCAGTCGCTCTCGGGCACGAAGTAGCCCGCGCGCAGTGCGGCGACGGTGATGGCACCGCCGACCATCGAACCGATGAGGCTCGGGAACTCGGCGGTCAGGAACCACGCCGATGCCCAGTAGGGGACGACGAACGCGATGCCGGCGAACAGACACAGCGGCGCGACCTCGAGCGCCGGCTTGATCGTCCGCTCCTCGCCGAAGAAGTAGACGACCATCCCGACGGCGAACAGCGGCATGAGGAAGCCGACGAGCGCGTGGTAGGTCGCCGCCCAGGCGGCCACCTCCATCGAGTACTCGGAGACCGTCATGCCGCTTTCGGCGATTTCCGATTCGTAGCCCTGGAGCGGCGTCTCGATCCCGACGATGATCGGCGTCCCCACCGCGCCGTAGGTGACGGCGACGATGTGGCCGATCAGCGCCGCGATGACCGCCGCGAGCGCCGGGAAACCGAGCGCGAGCAACAGCGGTGCGACGACGGCTGCGGGCGTTCCGAAGCCGGCTGCACCCTCGATGAACGTCGCGAGGAAGAACGCGAGCAGGACGATCTGTACGCGGCGATCGTCCGAGACCGCGGCGAACCCCTCGTTGATGCGATCGAAGGCACCCGCCTGCATCAGCGTGTACAGCAGGACGAGCGCACCGAAGACGATCCAGAGGATCTCGAGCGCCGTCATCGCCCCCACGATAGAGGCTCCGACGAGGTAATCGAGCGGGTTCGCCCACAGGAGGTAGCCCACCAGAACGGCGGCGATCCAGGCAATGGGCATCGCCCGCGTTGCGGGCCACAACAGTCCGATGAGCAACACGGCGGTCAGTATCAGCGGTACCGCTGCCCCCAGGATTTCTACGGCTCCCGCCATCAGGGATCACCCCTCGAGTCGTCGTCAGTCTGTAGTCGATTCACTGCCAACCCCATGCCACGGTGGATCGTGCCTGGCATGGAAACGGGGAGGGACAATAAGTATATAGGAATATCGATCGTTTAATAAAATCGCCCTCTCGATCGGCTGCTGACGGCTCTCTCGAGCGATTCGTTCGCCGCTTGAACCCAAAATCGTTATCTTCAAGCGCCCTATCTGCCGAATTCGCCAATTTCGTTCGCAAGCCGGGCGATTCGGCACCCTTTACAGTCGTGTTTCGTGGTGCAGGCTATCGAATTTTTCAGCGGTCGATGGGTCGACGACCGGGGACGTTCGAACCGTCGTGAGCTGCTACCGATTCGCAGGCAACCGGTGTACACGAGTGTACCGGTGATACACACAAGTGCAGTGGCCAGTACAGTCGTGTGTATCCGACTCGAGCGACCATCGAACGGTCGAATCATCGACCGGTACGAGCCGAGTTGAGCGGTTCAGCCGATCGCGATCCGTTCACCGCCAGAGTGCCAGAAATGACGCCTATACGCGCTCAGTCACCTATTCTGCCCACGGGACCGTCGACTGGACAAAGACCGGATGGAAGGGCGGCAAGTGGGCGCCGACCGCCACCCCGGTGGTAGACGAACGCGCGCGAGCCGGCAGTGCCGACGACCGGCTTTCCCGTCGGGTGCCGGGCGAGCCGCCGCCGTCCTCGCGAACCACGAACGAACAGAACAATCAAATACACACGACGGTAGCAACGAGGTATGTCAGTCGAGCCAGGGACTACCTTCGAGCGATTCGCCGCGAACCTCGAAGCACTCGAGGTCTCCGTTACACGGGCGGAACCGGCTACCTTCGACAGCGCGCTCCGAGAGGTCACCACGGAGCCAACGATCGGCACCAGGCTCCCGTTCGAGTCCGTCTCGCTTCCCGACTGGGTCGACGACGAGCCCACGCCGGCGACGCTCGAGGCCGCGACGACCGGCGTCACCGCCGCGTCACTCGGCGTCGCCGACTACGGAAGCGTCGTCCTCCCGGGGACGCCCGAGGGGGGCGAGCCGGTCAGCCTCTTTCAGGACCTCCACGTCGCCGTGCTCCGGCGGTCGGATCTGGTCGGCGACATGCGGACGGCCATCGAACGCCTCGGGCCGCAACTGCGCGAGGGACACAGCGCCATCGTCGCGACGGGGCCCAGCGCGACCGCGGACATGGGGGCACTCGTGAAAGGCGCACACGGCCCGAAAGACGTCCACGTCATCGTCCTCGAGGACGGGGGTGAGGACGGTGAGTAGCGACGCCGGTCGAAAGGCGAAAGCCGACCACATCCGGCACCTGCTCGAGACCGAGGGCGAGGCCGTCGAGGCGAACACCCTCGG
>LKMK01000128.1 GCA_001563805.1 Natrialbaceae archaeon B1-Br10_E2g2 | reverse complement strand
TGTGCCGCCGGCGTCGCTTTTTTCGCCACGCCCGGTGACGAACGGGTATGGAGACGATTAGTTTCGGTACCGACGGCTGGCGGGCGACGCTCGAGGAGTTTACGACACCACGCGTTCGGATGGTCGGCCAGGCGGTCGCGACCTACCTGCGGGACAAAGGACTCGAGGGGACGATCGCCGTCGGGTACGACGCCAGGGAGACTTCGCGGGGCTTTGCCGAAGAGCTGTCACGGGTGCTCTGTGCGAACGGCTTCGATGTCGTCATGCCCGACCGCGATCGTCCGACGCCCCTGATCGCCCACGCCATCGTCGAACGCGAGCTGGTCGGCGGCTTCGCCGTCACGGCCTCGCACAACCCGCCGGAGTACAACGGCGTGAAGTTCATCCCCGACGACGGCGCGCCGGCGCTGCCCGCGGTGACCGACGCCATCGCGGAGCGACTCGCCGACCCCGATCCGCTTCCCGAACCCGACCACGGGAGCGTCCGCGAGGTCGACCTCGTCGAGCCACACGCCGACGCCGCCCTCGAGCTGGTCGAGTCGATCACCGGAACCACCGACCTCGACGGGCTGGCCGTCGCCTACGACGCCATGCACGGCAGCGGCCGGGGTACGACCGACGCCCTCCTCGAACGTGCCGGCGCCGCCGTCGAGCGCCTGCGCTGCGATCGCGACCCCGAGTTCGGGGGCGGCGCGCCCGAACCAGCCGCCGAGAATCTCGAGGAACTGATCGCCCTCGTCACCGACGACGGCTCCGGGCCGGAACTGGGAATCGCCAACGACGGCGACGCCGATCGCATCGCGATCGTGACGCCGGAGCGAGGCTACCTCGACGAGAACCTCTTTTTCGCCGCACTCGCCGACTCCCTGCTCGAGGACGACTCGGGAGCCGTCGTTCGCTCGGTCTCGACGACGTTCCTGATCGACCGCGTGGCCGAGGCCCACGGCGAGTCCGTCCACGAGGTGCCGGTCGGCTTCAAGTGGGTCGCGAAGGCGATGGCCGACCACGACGCGCTCGTCGGCGGCGAGGAGTCGGGTGGGTTCACCGTCCGCGGCCACGTCCGCGAGAAAGACGGCGTCCTCCTCGCCGCGCTCGCGGCCGCGATGCACGCCGAGGAGTCCCTCGACTCGCGCGTCGACCGGCTGCTCGACGAACACGGCACCGTCGTCCAGGACAAGATCAGCCTCGCCTGTCCCGATCACGAGAAACGGCGCGTCCTCGCCGACCTCGAGGCTGAGATCCCCGAGGACGTCGCCGGAACCGCAGTCGAGACCGTCAACACCGCCGACGGCTTCAAGCTCCAGCTCGAGGACGGTTCCTGGCTGCTCGTCCGTCCCAGCGGCACCGAACCCGCGCTCCGGGTGTACGCCGAGGCGACCGACGAGGGCCGCGTCGAGACGCTGCTCGAGGCCGGCCGGGAACTCGTCGAACCGCTCGTATAGAGGCGATTCCGGCGGGCCTCGAGGGCGACTTGCACACTCCGGGTCGGCCGTTACCGGACTCGGTATCTACGTGATGGACATGAGTCAACGGACCCACGAGGACGCCGCGTACACGGAACTCACGCCCGACTCGTGGCACCAGAGCGACGCGGGCAACTACTACATCGACTGCCCGGAGTGTGGCTCCGCGGCGTCGCTGATGACCGTCGTCAAACACGGCCGCTGTAACGGCCACATGGATCAGCGGGAGGCCGAGACCGAACTTGACGAGAAGGTGTTCGACTGCACCGCAAAACTCTGGTTCGAACTCGGCTACACGTCGGATCCGGAGCCGACGACCGCCGATGCTCCCGGCGAATCAGCGAGCGAAGCCGAGACCGAGGAGGGCGTCGCCGCACAGGGATCGCCCCCCGGAACGGACGGCACGGTAGACGACGGCTCGGAGTAACGCGTTCTTCATACGGGCTCCTGTATCAGTCCCAGCCCGACCGCGACCTCCTCCGGGCGGGCCGGTCGGTACGGCAAACCGCCTCACCCGTCGACACGCCGGGCCGGAACGCCCGCGACGGTCGCTCCCGCCTCGACGTCGCCGGTGACGACCGAACCCGCGCCGACGGTCGCCCCCTCGCCGACCGTGATGTCGCCGAGCAGCGTCGCGTTGGCGCCCACCCGGACGCCGTCCTCGAGCGTCGGGTGGCGTTTGACCGGCTCGTTCGCGTCGCCGCCGAGGGTGACGCCGTGGTACATGTGGACGTCGTCGCCGATCTCGGCGGTCTCGCCCACGACGACGCCCATCCCGTGGTCGATCGTCACCCGCCGGCCCACGGTCGCGCCGGGGTGGATCTCGACGCCGGTCAGCAGCCGGACGAGCTGTGAGAACAGCCGTGCGAGCAGTCGGAAGCCGCCCGTCCAGAGCCGGTGGGCGATCCGGTGGCCCCAGACCGCGTGGACGCCCGGATAGCAGAGGGCGACCTCGAGACAGCCCTTCGCGGCTGGATCGCGCTCGCACATCGCCCGCGTATCCTCACGCAGTCGGCCGAACATCGATCCCCGTGTTCGCGTCGCTGGCGCTCGTGTCGCGTCGGTACTGGCACTCGGCGGTCGTGCCCGCCCGCCGACACCGGTCGACGGCGTCCCCTGCTCGTGCTCGTTCGCCGCTCCCAGTGTGGCCGACGTCGATCATGTGCGTCCTACTCGCCGAGATCGTCAAAAGGGGTTCGTTCTCGCTGTGGCCGTTCAGGCGCCGCGAGCGAGCCGTCGGCCGATTCGGTCGGGGAGCCCGGCCGCACTGACCGCCGCCTGAACGGCCTCGACGTCGTACTCGACGCGGTGGGTGTCGACCGTCAGTCGCTCGAGGTCGACCACGGCGTAGGCGCCCCTGGGGTCGCCGTCGCGTGGCTGGCCGACGCTGCCGGGGTTGACGACGATTCCGTCCGCGTACTGGCGGACGCCCTGGACGTGGGTGTGGCCGAGTACGAGGACGTCCTCCCCGTCGAGCAGCCGCGGCGAGAACTCGTCGGGATACGTATACCGGCTGTACCGGTCGGGATCGTCCGGGTGGCCGTGGACGAGTCGGAGGCGACCGTCGCACGCGAGTCGCTCGGCCGGCAGGTCGGCGAGCCACTCGAGCTGGTCGTCCGATAGCTGCGTCCGTGCGTGCTCGACCCCCGCTTTTGCCAGCCGGTTGAAGCCGACGGTCCGGCCGTCGACGACCGCGGCGTCGTGATTTCCCAGCACCGTCGGCACGTCTCGTTCGCGGAGTTCGTCGACACACTCGGCGGGCCAGGGGTTGTAGCCGACGACGTCGCCTGCACAGACGAGTTCGTCGACGGCGGGCATATCGGCGAGGACGGCCTCGAGGGCGATCCGGTTGCCGTGGACGTCGGAGATGAGTCCGACTCGCATGGTCGTGACAGACGGGCTCGAGCCCCAAGTGTGTGGCCGCCGGTTCACTGCCTGTCGGATCAGTGCCCGACGGGCGAAGCGGGGAGCGTAAACCAGAACGTCGACCCAACGCCCGGCTCGGCGTCGACCCAGATGTCGCCGCCGTGGTGGGTGACGATCTTCCGGCACAGCGAGAGGCCGATCCCGGTGCCGTCGATCTCGGTGTTCGCGTGGAGCCGCCCGAAGAGCTCGAAGATCTGGTCGGTGTGCTCGGGATCGATCCCGATCCCCTCGTCGGTCACGGCGAATACGCATCGGTCGCCCCGTCGGTCACCGGTTATCTCCACGCTCGGGGTTGCGTCGCCGCTGTAGGTCAGCGCGTTCGAGAGCAGGTTCGAGAACAGTTGCTCGAGCCGGGTCCGGTTCCCACGGACTGCCGGCAGGTCCTCGACAGCGACCGTGGCCTCCGTCTCGTCGATCCGAACCTGCAGATTCGTCAGCACGGCCGCGACAGTGTCGTTCGTCTCGACGACGTCGAACTCGCGGTCGTCCATGTCGAGGCGGGAGTAGGCGAGTAGGCCGTCGACCATCGCCCGCATTCGGTCGGCGCCGTCGACGGCGAACTCGACGAACTCCCGGGCTTCGTCGTCGAGGGCCGCGGCGTGACGGGACTCGAGCAGCTGGAGATACGTCGAGATCATCCGCAGGGGCTCTTGCAGGTCGTGGGAGGCGACGTAGGCGAAGCGCGTGAGCCGTTCGTTCGACTCCTCGAGTTCGTCGATCGTCTCCTCGAGTTCGGCTCGGGCCTGCGCGCGGTCGACCAGCGTATGCAGCATACGTTCGACGTCACGAGCCGACTCGCCGGGGTCGAAGAACTCCTCGGGTGGCGTGTAGTAGAAGTTGTGACAGACCGTATCGTCGTACACCAGGTGTGGGTGGGTCCTGACGACGTCGACGAGGATCTCCGCCGGAATGCGATCGCAGTCGTAGTGACAGAGTGCGATACAGTCTTCGCCCTGAAAGAGCTCGTTGACCCGGCTTTCGTAGGCCAGAAACGCCTCCAGCGTGGCGTCCTCCTCGAGCACGAAGTTCGTGCTCGCGGTGACCCGAAGGCCCGGATACTCGTCCCTGGCCTCCGCGATCGTTTCGGCGTAGACCTCGAGCATGTCGTCGGCGTCGAACCGGCCAGTCCGGAGGTAGGTCTCCTCGAGCGTGCGAAACGTCAGCTGGCCGGTCTCGAGTGCGCCTTCCAGATCGACGTCGGTGCCGGAGTCGTCTCCCGAGGCGTCCGGTGCGCGAAGTTCGGCGAGCACCTCCTCGGCGATCATGTCGTCGACGACGTACATCACCCGTTCGCCGCGCTCGATCCCCTGGCGAACGAACGGCGCCACCGTCGCGAACCGTTCCTCACGGCCTCGATAGAATAGTGCGATGTGTTCGCAGGCCCCGAGCGTGTCGAGTCCGTCGAGCGGTTCGACCGTGCCGTCGAACTCCGGGCTCGACTGGAGCGCCTCGAGCCCGCTTTCGACGGTCAACCCGTCGTGTTCGCCCCCACCCTCGCCCCCACCGGATGCTCCCAACGGCCGGTATCGACCGGAAACTGCCTCGTTGCTCATCACCCCATCGACGGCCGCTGTCGAAAAGAACCCGCTGCCACAGTACGTTGGTGTGTTGCCACACCACGCGTGTCCGTCAGGCCCCGTCGCCGTTCTCGATCGCCGTCTCGAACCCGTCGTCGGTCCGGACGACGCCCGCCGCACAGACCGCGTGTTCGAACGCGAGGTCGTAGGCCTCCCGCGCTGCCTCCTCGGCGCTCCCGGCCTCGAATTCGAACGCCTCGGGGGCGTCTTTCTCGTAGGTCGCGACCAGCGTCGGTTCGTCGACGGTCTCGACGACTAAAGCGTCCTTGCGAACCGTCCCGATCAGCGCCTCGCCGTCCTGGTCGATCGTTGCGGCGATCCGCGGCGTGTCGTAATCGTCTTTTTCGTAATCGAGCGCGAGGAGACACTCCGCGAGCGCGTCTCGAGCGGGGTAGCCCAGTTCGAGTTTCTCGGCAATCGGGTCGACCTGCGAGCCGTTGCCAAAGGCGACCGTCTCGCCGGTCGGCGTCTCGACGGCGCGCAGACAGTTGTAGGAGACGTACGGGTTGTCCGTTTCCGGGGCGTCGTCGGTGGGACCGACGGTGAGCGCCCCGTCTCGAGCCGTAATCTCGCGGTTTGGAAACGATCTCGAGGAGACGCGGTAGGCGCCGCCCCCGGGGCCGACGACGACGAATCGTCCGACGTACATACCTGGGGGTGGGACAGAGAGGGGAAAAGGCGTGTCGGTTCGTGGGCCCGGCCCGGCTCCTCGAGTTTAAATCCGATCGCGCGACCAACCGGGGTGTGACGACGGAACGCGAGTGTCTCGAGGCGTTACGTGAGGCCGCCGACCGACTCGGGACGTCACCGACGAAGGCGGAGTACGAGGAACTCGGGCTGACGCCTGCGTCGGCGACGATTATTCGGACAATCGGCGGGTGGAACGAGGCGAAAGAGCTAGCCGGGCTCGAGACGTACCCGTCGCGAGGCCCCCGGGTCAGCCCGCCTCCCGACGACATCGAACTCCCAAACGGCACGTCGTGGGACGAACTGAGCGTCGATCAGCGCTGGCACTACCGAAACGCCGAATGGAACACCGAGCGGTCGCTCCGTCGGCGTGCCCGACACAGACGATGGCTCAACGATTACAAACGCAAACGCGGATGCAACTCCTGTGACGTAGACGATGTCGCCTGTCTCGACTTTCATCACGTATCGACACGAACCAAGCGAATGAGCGTCGGCCGTATGGTCACGTATGGCTATGGGAAGGACGCTATCCGAGATGAAATCGAAAAGTGTGTCGTCCTCTGTGCAAACTGCCATCGAGTTGCTCATCACGAACCACCGGAACGTGAACTGAAACAGTGGGCCTGGGAACGAAAACGAATGGCAGGGGGATGTGTCCGGTGTGGGGAACATCGGCCAGCGTGTTTGGACTTTCACCATCCTACGGATGAAAAGGAGGCGACAGTCGCAACATTGATCTCCGATAACCGGTCGAAAACGCGAATACAGGCGGAGATTGACCGATGCACCGTCCTCTGTGCAAACTGTCACAGAAAGAAGCACTACGAACCACCGTATCGAGACTAACGCGCTCACGGCTCTCAGACTGAGAATCCGTTAACCTGTACGTTCGTCGCCGCTCTCGAGTAGCGCTCTTCCACCTCGTCTACTCAATCATCCACTGTCCTCTCTTCGAGCGAGTTCGTAACGCTCTAATACGTGCACCCTCTATTGAGAGATACACCGTTGGAACTGACCTAACGGGAACATATCAGTCCATTGGGGTAGTGGCCAATCCTGAAGCCTTCTGGGGGCTTCGACCCTGGTTCGAATCCAGGATGGACTACTTCTTTGCCGTTTCATGTCGACGTTTTCAATAGGCCACTCTCTGGGTTTCCACCTGAAATGAAGGGGTTAGTGTGGCGCGATGGTCTGATATTGTAACACCTGTCGAACGTCAGTCAATTACGATCGTACGCTCCCTCACGCTCGAGGACACCGCGCCGTTGCAACACACTCGGCGTCCGACAGATACCGGGAGCGCCGGTCGCCTGCGGGACGGTACAGTTGTTGCAGTTCTCACAGAGGACGGCCGGGTCGTCCTCCGGGTGCAGCAATCGCGCACCGAGCCGTGGCTCCGCGTAGAACGGACGGGCGAGTCCGACGGCGTCACACGCCGGCTCGGCCCCGTCCGCGCCATCCCCGAGCAGCCGGTCCATCTGTCGGCGCTCGCGGATTCCACCCTCCGCCAGGACGGGGATCGACACCTCGTCTCTCACTCGACGACAGAACGCCTCGTTCCACGCCGGCTCGAAATCGTACTGGAACGACTGCACGCGGTTTCCCAGCGCGACGAGCCGTTTCCGAACGGGGCCGCCGAAGGCCGCGTCGTACCCCTCCTGTATCGCCTCGTTCTCCCACGCTCGAGCGGGGTACTCGCCACGGACGATGCTCATATCCCAGACGACCGACGTCAGGACGGGAACGACGGCGTCGTAGCCGAGCTTCTCGAGGCGCCGAGCGATTTCGACGCCGTCGGCGAGCGAGAGCTTTCGGTCGACGAGCGGTGCGGGCGGCGCGGGCGTCTCTGCGGGGACTTTCGTCACGAGCGGGACGTCGCCGGCCCGGTCGCGGATCTCGTCGTGGACGAGCGCGAGGAACTCGAGCCGGGCCTCCGGTGAGCCCCCGAACTCGTCGTCGCGACGGTTGTAGAACGGCGAGCAGAACTGCTGGACGATCCCCATGTTCGCCCCCGAGAGGTGGATCCCGTCGTAGCCGGCGTCGACGGCGTAGGCGGCCGAGCGGCCGAAGTCCGCGGCGAGGTCGTACACCTCGTCGGTCGAGAGGACGTGCGGATCGTACGAGAGGAATCCGGCCCGATCGAGCGCGGCGAGCTGCCAGGGGAGCTTCGAAACGGCGAGTTGCTCGAGGTCGGGATGTTCGCGGCGGTACTCGGCATGCCAGGTCTCCATGCTCCGCAGGCCGCCGTGTTCGAGTTGAACGAAGATGCGGCCGCCGTGGTCGTGGATCCGGTCGGTCAGCCGCGACAGCCGCGAGACGAACGCGGGGTCGTGGACACGGGTCATCCCGGGCGCGGCACAGCCGCCCTCACCACGGACGATCGTCGCGCCCTGAAAGAGCAGCCCGACGCCCGATTCGGCGGCGGGCTCGAGGTCCTCGATCAGCGTCTCGACTGCCCGGGGCCCGTTGCCCGCACACTCGAGCAGCGGCGCCCGGTAGAGCCGGTTCGGGATCGTCACGTCGCCGATCTCGAGTGGGTCCTCGAGGGTTGCCATAGCCCGTCTATCACGGGTGTACACAAGAGCGTGCCGTCCGTGAGCAAAGCGGACATCTGGAGGTCGGCGTCCGTAGACATATCCGTCACCTCACCGTTCGAACGGGTATGGCTCCGATCACGCGACTCGTCCTCGACGTGTTGAAACCCCACGATCCGGGCGTCGTCGACTTCACGACGGAACTGGGTGACCTCGATTCCGTCGACGCGGCGACGGCGACGGTCGTCGAAGTCGACGAGAACGTCAAGACGCTGCGGGTGACCCTCGAAGGAGATGCGCTCTCGATCGACGGCGTTCGCGACGAGATCCAGGACTTGAGCGGGTCGATCCATTCGATCGACCAGGTCGCCTGCGGCACGCGAACCGTCGACGATCCCTGGCTCGGCTGACGATGGGTGGCCGACTTGCCCGGCTTCGCCGCGTCCTCGAGAAAGAGGACGTCCGCTCGATCTCGCGGCGGTACTTCATCGCCAACGGCTTCGACGGGACGCTCACCAGCATCGGCGTCGTCGTCGGTGCCTACCTCTCCGGGATCGACGAGGGACTCACCGTCGTCGCGATCGGCCTCGGCGCGGCCGTCGGCCTCGGCACCTCGGGCGTCTGGAGCGTCTGGGAGATCGAACGCGCGCAGGCGCTGGCGGAACAGGAACGTATCGAGCAGGCGATGCTCACCGAACTCGAGGACACCCGCGTTCAGCGCGAACATCGCGCCGCCCAGATCGTCCACGCCACCGCGAGCGCAACCGGGCCGATCCTCGCCATCTTGCTGACGCTCTCACCGCTGGCGCTCGAGGGCGTCGTCTTCACAATGTTGCAG
>LKMK01000127.1 GCA_001563805.1 Natrialbaceae archaeon B1-Br10_E2g2 | reverse complement strand
CTCTCGATCGGGCCCGAGGACGTCTCCCCGCCCAAGCGGCTCACGTTTGCCCGGAACGTGTTCGTGCCGCTGACGACGGCCTGCCGGTACACCTGCACCTACTGCACCTACTTCGATCCGCCGGGACAGGCCTCGCTGCTCGGCCTCGAGGAAGTCCGCGAGATCTGCCGGCGCGGAGCCGAGGCCGGCTGTACGGAGGCGCTGTTCACGTTCGGCGACGATCCCGACGACCGCTACACGGAGATCCACGCCCAACTCGACGAGTGGGGCCACGACTCGATCCACACCTACCTGCGAGCGGCCTGCGAGGTCGCCATAGAGGAGGGGGTGCTCCCCCACGCCAACCCGGGCGATCAGACGCTCGAGGAGATGGCGGCGGTCGCCGACGTCAACGCCAGCATGGGAACGATGCTCGAGACGACGGCCGAGGTGGACGCCCACGCGGGCCCACGACGGAAAGAACCCGGCCAGCGCCTGCGGACGATCCGGAACGCCGGGAAACTCGACGTGGCGTTCACGACGGGCATCCTGGTCGGCATCGGCGAGACCTGGCGCGACCGCGCGGAGAGTCTCCTCGCGATCGCCGCGTTGCACGACCGCTACGACCACGTCCAGGAGGTGATCGTCCAGCCGGTCCGCGAGAACGACCGCTGGTCCGGGGGCTCGCCCGACCTCGAGACGATGCGTCGGGTGACGGCGATGGCCCGCGCCGCGTTGCCCGAAGAAGTGTCGGTACAGGTGCCACCCAATCTCGTGTCCGCCCGCGACCTGATCGACTGCGGCGTCGACGATCTGGGCGGCGTCTCGCCCGTCACCGACGACCACGTCAACCCCGACTACGCCTGGCCCGCGTTGGACGAACTCGAGGCGATCGCCGACGCGGTCGACCTACCGCTCATCGAACGGCTCCCCGTCTACGAACGGTTCTTGCCCGCCGACCTGCGAACTGACGGCTTCGACGGCGTCCCGGCCGCCGGAACGACGTCCACAGCCGACGGCGACACCGAACGCGAGTGGCTTTCGCCGACGATCCGCGAGGCGCTCACCGCCGACGACGAGGCCGGCCGGCGGTACCGACGGGTGCTCGAGTCGAACACGGGATAACTGACGGCCTCGAGGGAGAGTCGACTGCCTCGAGGGGGTTCCGCAGTCCCTACCGCCCGTAACGCGCTCATTTACTATCGAATTAGTCAGCTGACAGTGGGCCGTGAACAGCGAGCCGCATCGAGTTGCCCTCCAGGAGAGTACCCGCCCGGCCGCGGACGCGCCGGGACCGTCGCGTCGATGGCGAGGTGCTGTGCCGTGACGGCGAACCGCGTGCTAGCGGTCGTGGCAGTTCTCGTCGTCGCGGGCATCGCTGGCGTCGTGCCCGGCGGGGCGGCGACACCGGCGTCACAGTCGGCTGCCGACACCGACGGCTACGTCCTCGAGCAGGGCGACGTCTGTCAGGAGATCGACCCGCTCGAGACCGACGGGACGGTCCACTCGTTCTACGACTACCGCAACCACGAGACTCACCCCGACACCGACGACAACCTCTACAGCTCCTACGGCACCCAGCACTTGCAGGCCGACGACACGAGCATCCTGATGCTTCACGAGGGGGCCGACGGGACGAGTCTCGTCGTCGTCCACGACCGACTCGGCGGCGCCAGCGCGGGCGGCGTCGTCACGTTCGACGTCGTCGGCACACCGCCGGAGGGGGACTGGGTCGTCAGAGACGACGAGTACGACGCGCCGACGAACATGGCCGAGTGGCGCGCTGGCGACGGCTGGCTCGGCGCCGACTGGATCTGGGCGGACGGCCGCACCGACGGCGGCGCGATCAACGGCGGCCTCGACGACGAGTTTGCGCTGACGATCCACCCGGCGTTCAACGAGGAGTCGCCGTTCTACGGCGACGAGACACTACACGATCCCGACTGGCACGGTGACGGCCGGATCGACGACTGGCAGGTCCTCTCCGGCGACACCGACGATCCCGACCGGATCGACCTCTCGCTGTCGGAGCCGGTGACGATCCGGACCGGGACCTGCGAGGCACCGTCCGCGACCTACGACCGAACCGACGACGGCATCGTCGCCACGGTCGACGTGACCGACGCGGCAGGGCCGTCGACGGCCTCGAGCGAGCCCGTCCGATTCGACTCGGTCACGGTGACCGACGTCGACCCCGCCGACGGCCCGTTCGTCCTCGAGCGGGACGCCGACCGTCCACCGACGCCGGACGAACGCGAGGTGCTCTCGGAACTCGCGTTCGCAGGTGATCGCTTCGACGGCGCGGCGACGGTCGCGTTCAGCCTCGAGGCCGACTGGCTCGAGGACGAGGGGATCGACGCCGAGGAGGTCGGCCTCCACGAAGCCGACGGAGACGGCTGGAGCGACGCCGACCCCGAGGTCCGTTCGGCGTCGGACGATCGGTACCAGTTCGAGGGGACGGTGACGTCGCTCGAGGGACTGATCGTAACGGTTCCGGGGGACGACGGCTCGAGCGACGACGACCGGACGGACCACCGCTCGAGCGATGACGACCGAGCTGAGGAAGGCGAAACCGACGCCGACGCTGATCGGGACGACGAGACGGCCGGCGACCCGGTGACCGAGACCGAGACGGACTCGTCCGAGCGAGAACCGCTCCATCGGCTCGCGCTCGGCGGGCTCGTCGCCACGCTGGTGCTCGGTGCGATTCTGTTGCGGCGCGCAGGCAGGGTGCGCTGAGAAGGTCGGCGGCGAACCGTTCGGTCGGCGGTTACTCCCGTTCGCCCGCACCGAGGGCGCTCTCGCCGACTTTCTCGTGGCCCTCGATGACCTCCTGGCCGTCCATGTACGGCCGCAGCGCCTCGGGAATCGTCACCGTGCCGTCGTCGTTCTGGTAGTACTCGAGAATCGCCACCATCACCCGCGGCAGGGCGAGCCCGGAGGCGTTCAGCGTGTGGAGGTACTCCGCGGACTCGTGGCGCTCGGGGCGATAGCGCAGGCCGGCCCGTCGGGCCTGGAAGTCCTCGAAGTTCGACGCCGAGGAGACCTCGAGCCAGCGGCCGCCCTCATCGGGACCGTCGTCCATGTCGTCGGCGGGCGCCCAGACTTCGATGTCGTAGGTCTTCGCGCTCGCGAACGTGAGGTCGCCCGTACAGAGTTCGAGGATGCGGTAGGGGAGCTCGAGCCGTCTGAGGACCTCTTCGGCCTCGTCGACGAGTTCCTCGAGACGGTCGTAGCTGGTCTCGGGGTCGACGAAGTTGACGAGTTCGACCTTGTTGAACTGGTGGACGCGGACGATCCCGCGGGTTTCGGTGCCGTGTTCGCCGGCTTCACGGCGGAAGTTCGGCGTGTACGCCTGGTGTTTCAGCGGCAGGTCGTCGGCGAGCAGAATCTCGTCGGCGTACATGTTGGTGACGGGCACCTCCGCGGTCGGACAGAGCCACAGATCCTCGTCGTCGTAGGGGTCGGTGTTGGCCCCGCCGAGTCGGTAGGCGTCGTCGGCGAACTTCGGGAGCTGGCCCGTCCCGCGCATCGACGTACTCTTGATCGGGATCGGCGGGAAGAGGTCGACGTAGCCCTGCTCGCGGTGGACGTCCATCATGAACTGGATCAGCGCGTGCTCGAGGCGGGCGCCGTCGCCTTTGAGGAAGTAAAAGCCGGAGCCCGTCGTCTTCGCGGCACGGGCCTCGTCGATGATGTCCAGGTCCTCGCCGAGTTCGTAGTGGGGCGTGACCTCGTCGGCGTCGACCCGGAGGTCCTCGAATCCCCACCGTCGGTCCTCGACGTTGTGACGTTCGTCGATCCCCAGCGGGACGCTCTCGTCGGGGACGTTCGGGATCTCGAGGATTCGCTGGTCGAGTTCCGTCTTGAGCTCGGTCGCTTCGGCTTCGACGTCCTCGATCTCGGCCTTGAGTTCTTTGGACTCCTCGATGGCCTGCTCGCGCTCGTCGACTTTCCCCTCGGAAACTAGCTTTCCGATCTTCTGGGTGATCTGGTTCCGTTCGTGGCGCAGCTCGTCACCGCGGGCTTTCAGCTCCCGCCAGCGCTCGTCGAGGTCGACGAGTTCGTCGACGTCGACGTCTGCGCCCCGGTTCTCGACGGCGTCGCGCACCACGTCGGGCTGCTCCTGTAAGTAACTCCGGTCGATCATTGCCCGTGGCTTCTTTGCGGCCGTCCAAAACCGTATCGGAAGGCGTCGTTTCGCGACGGACGGCGTCGTCGCCCTCGAGTGGACGTCCGATCGACGCGTCGGGCGGGAAACGCTTTTTTCGTCGGGGGACGCGTGATCCATCATGGATCCGCTCGAGGGAGAGGCGTCGTCGGGATCGGTCGAGTACGAGCCGGTGAGCGTCAAGGACGTGCTCGTCGAGATGAAAGACACCGCAGAGCTGTTGATCGACCTCTCGTACTCGGCGGTGTTACACAGCAACGAAGCGCTCGCACGCGAGGTGTTGCGCCTCGAAGAACGGATGGACGTCCTCGAGCTCAAAGCCCGGATGAGCCTGATGATGGCCGTCCGCAATCCCGGGGACGCGGAGCGACTCGCGCCGGTGCTCGGGATCGTCGCCGCGGCCGGCGACATCAGCGACGCCGCCGGCGACATCGCCAAGATCGTCTTAGAGGAGATGGGGCTGCCGGATGCGATGCGCGCGGCCCTCCCCGAGGCCGCGGAGACGCTCGTCCGTGGCGTCGTCGACGGCGACTCGCCGTACGCCGATCGCACGCTCGCGGAGATCGACCTCGAGTCCGAGACGGGCGTGCGCGTGATCGCGCTCCGGCGTGGCAGCGAGTGGCTGCTCAACCCCGGTCCGTCGACGACCGTCGAGACCGACGACGTGGCGCTGCTTCGCGGACCGGAGACCGCCATCGACGAGGTGTACGAGACGCTGACCGGCGACGCCTACGAGACGCCGAGCGTCGACGCCGAAGGCATCGAAGACCTGGAGCGGGCCGTCGACACGATCGTCCACATGAAGAACCTCTCGGAGCTCGCCGTCGACCTGGCCTACAGCAGCGTCCTCTTCGGCAGCGAGGGTCTCGCCGAGGAGGTCCGCAACCTCGAGGTCGAAGTCGACGCGATGGAGTCACGGTTCGAAGCCTGGACGCTCCGGGCGGCCGCCGACGCCCACGATCCGGTCACCCTCCGCGGGCTGATCCGGCTCGGCAGCGCCACGGAGGTCATCAGCGACGCCGCCGTCGGCATCAGCGAGGGCGTCCTGCGGGACCTCGAGGTCCACCCGGTCGTCCGGATGGCCGTCGAAGAGAGCGACGAGATCATCACCCGGCTGGAAGTCGAGGCGGGCAGCGACCTCGACGGGACGGCGGTCACGGCGGGCGTTCCGGCGGTCGAGTCGACGATGTCGGTGATCGCGATCCGGCGACCCGACGAGGGCTGGCTCCTCGTCGGCGACACCGACGCCGAACTCCAGGCCGGCGACGTGCTCATTTCGAAAGGGACCCGGACGGCCGCGGAGGCGTTCGAGTCGCTCTCGGCCAGTTGATCGTCGCGACTCCGGCCATCGGGGTGCCGATCACGGAAAGACGGTCGAGGGCTGGAGCCAGTGGTCGTTATCCGCTCCCGAGTCGCCAGATCGGATCGATCGAGTCACGGTCGGTCGCGGTCGTCGCCTCGAGGACGGCGATCACGAGTTCGAAGTAGACGAGCACGCCGACGACGAGGACGAAGCTCGCGGCCGCGAACGGGAGGAGGGGGCGAGTCATCGACTGTCGTGAGCGAGCCGAGCGTCGGTCGGCGTTCTACCGTCTCGATCGTCCCCAGTCGACGGTGATCGGCCGGGCTTCGACGTCCGCTCGGTCGGACCGCAAGCCGGTCGCTGGGGCCGATCGGCCGTCGACGGCGAAACCGACACGTCCCTCGTGTGATCGACGGTGACCGTATACTCCCGGTAGTCGAACGATACCTGGCCTTCGAATCCCGCGTGCCCCTGGCCGCGAGCGCCGAGCAGCGTCTCGAGGGCCTCGACGTCGACAGCCTCGTAGAGGGGTGGCTCGAGGGTGGCGGGGTCAGTGTCGTCGCGATTCGCGATCTGTCGGGCGATCGTTAGCTCGAGTGGTTCGTCGTCCATAGAACGGACGGCCACACCATCGCACTTGAAACTCAGTCAGACGCTCGACAGACGGGCTGACGCGCGTCAGACGCCCGGCGGACGATCGCGGGTCGGGCCCATCCTGTCGGACAGAGGGCACTGCAGCGAATTCGCCGGACGAACGCAGTGACTTCTCACAGTAGCTCTGTCCGCCAGTATCAGAAACCGAGGACGACCGCCGAGACGCCGATGAAAATGACCATCCCGAAGACGTCGACGACGTTGGTGACGATCGGGATCGTCGTGTCGTCGGGGTCGATCCCCAGCCGGTAGGAGCCGTACGTCGCGGCGAAGCTGAAAATTATCGCGATAACGGCGACGGACATGCCGCTGACGAGGGAAATGAACAGCAACGTTCCGAGCGGGATCGCGCCGCCGAACAGGAGGACACCGATCAGGTAGGCGCCGACGCCGAGTGCGGTGAAGATCGTCGCCGCGAGCGCGAGGATCGCGCCGACGTTCGCCCACAGCACCCGGTCGGTCGGGTCGAGTTCGGTCGTCCCCAGGTGAAAGCGCGTCGAGAGGCGCGAACTCAAGATCGCACCGAGGTTGCCGCCCATGTCGACCATCGTCGGCACCATCACCGCCAGGATGGCGAACTCCTCGAGCATCGCTTCGGCGCCCTCGAGGGTGATCCCCGCCCAGAGGACGATGATCGAGAGGACGACCAGCAGCGGGAACATGTTGCCGACGATCGACTTCCAGTCCCAGGTGCCGAGTGAGCCCTGCGGGACGACCATCAGACGAGCACCTCCACGATACCGATCGCGAACAGCATGAAGAGCATCCCGAAGATGTCACCGAGGGTCGTCACGATCGGGCCGACGAGGTTGTCGGGGTCGTAGCCGTACGTGTAGCCGGCGAAGATCAACGCCAGCAGGCCGAAGATGAGGACGACGGAGGTCAGTACGCCGGCGATCAGCATGATCCCGACGAGTTCGTACAGCGCGGCGACCTGCCACCCGAGTATCAGGAGCGCGATCCAGGTGACGACCCCGATGACGATCGAGATCCCGATGCCGTTGATGAAGGACGCGAGCACCGCGTTGACCAACCGGTCGTTCCGCTCGAAGCGCGGTTCGATCAACCCCTGGTGGAGCCCACTCGAGATCCGACCGCCGAGCGCACCGTAGACGTTCCCCCGGGTCGCGAGAAAGACTGGAACCATGACGAGTAAGCCGGGGAACCGCTCGACGCTCTCGAGGATCCCCTCGAGAACGATACCGGCGAAGAGGCCGCCGCCGAGGGCGACGAACAGGATCGGGAGTGCTTCGCGATAGATCGACCAGAAATCGCGCCGAAGGCTCATACCTGATTCTCAGTACGTCCCCTGTTAATACTGCCGGAGCGACCGATCCCAGACGCGGCCGCTCGAGTGGATGGCGACCGTGGCGACCCGAACTGAGGATCGACCGTTCACCGATGGGGCCGACCGAGATTATGTTTTGTCGTGGATACTTCCGGGCACGGGCCAGAACCGCTACTGCGGGACGATACGGACCGTGTTGACCGGGCCCATGGCAGTCAAATCCATTATATCTACTAAAGGGAAAGCATTTTTAGAGGGTGCTAAAAACGTGGCCGTGCATGCTGGACACCAATCACAGCAGCGGATACGGCACCGATTCTGCGATCAACGAGGGTGAGCGCGAGCGCGGCCGCTCGCTCGAGGAACTGATCCTCGACCTGCTCGAGGGCGAATTCGCGGGCGTCATGCGCTCGCACAGCCGGGGTGAGGTGTATGGGGGCTACTAGCGGCCGCGACGTCGACTTCCACGCGGACCGCGTCGGTGAGATCACCGACGAGGAGTACGTCGCCGTCACCCAGGAGACGTTCGTCGGACCCGCCATCGAGGAGTTCCGCGACTTCGAGCCTGTCTCGGACGAGACGACCATCTACTACCTGTACGTCACCGACAACGCCGGCCGACTCGTCGGCGTCATGTCCCTGCGGGAACTGCTGAACGCACCCGAAGACGACGTCGTCGAAGCTCACATGGTCACCGACGCGGTGACGATCAACGCCGACGCCGACCCCGAGTGGGCTGCCGACGAGATCGCCGAGCGGGACTTCCCCGCGATGCCAGTCGTCGACGACGACGGCGTGCTCGTCGGCGTCCTCCGAACCGACAACATGATCGAAGTCGTCGAGGAGGAGGCGACCGAGGACATCCTCAAAAGCGCCGGCTTCTCCTTCGCCGACGTCGAACAGTCCCGAAGTTCGGCGATCCTCGAGTCCTCCATCCCGAAGATCCTCCGACTGCGACTCCCGTGGCTGGTCGTCGCGCTCGCGGGCGGACTCCTCGCCGGCGGCGTCATCGAACAGTTCGAGGATACGCTCGAGGCCGTCGTCGCATTGGCCTTCTTCGTTCCGGTGATCATGGACATGGGCGGCAACGTCGGGACGCAGGCGTCGACGATCTTCGTTCGCGGGCTGGCACTCGGCCACATCGACGACCGAAACGCGATGCGACACTTTACCCGCGAAGGAGTCATCGGCCTGCTCATCGGCCTCATCATCGGTGGAATCGGTGCGCTGGCCGCCTACGGCTGGCGGACGTGGGCCGGCGATCCGAACGCCGGCACGATCTCCGTCGTCGTGTTCATCGCCCTCGTGTCGGTCTGTGTGGTCGCCTCCGTCGTCGGCTACGTCATCCCGTGGCTGATGAACAAACTCGGGTTCGACCCCGCGGCCGCCTCGGACCCGCTGATCACGACCGTCAAGGACGTGACAGCACTCGTGATCTACTTCGGCCTGGCGGCGGTGTTGCTGGCCGAACTCCTGTAGGCTTCGCGTCGACTCCTGCTTTTTTCTCGCTGGCGGTCAATCCCACTGCATGAACGGTTCCATACTCGTTCCGATCGACGGCTCACCCGCCGCACGGCAGGCACTCGAGCACGCATACCAACAGTTTCCGGACGCAAACCTGACCCTGCTGTACGTCATGAACCCGATGGCCGACTACAGCCGTCGGCGGTCCTTCCCGGGATACACGAGCGACGACGAGCACTCGAGCGAGCGCGAACGCGGCG
>LKMK01000126.1 GCA_001563805.1 Natrialbaceae archaeon B1-Br10_E2g2 | reverse complement strand
GACGCGGCGGCGATCTTCGAGCGCGCCCGCGAGTTCGGCGCCAGCCTGCCCGACGACGAGCTCCTGCTCGGCGAGACCGTCCCCGGCGGCACGACGACCGCCCTCGGCGTGCTCACCGCGCTCGGCGAACCTGCCGGCGTCTCCTCGTCGCTCCCCGATAATCCACTGGAGCGCAAGGAACGCGTCGTCGAGACGGCGCTCGAGGCGAGCGACCTCGAGCCGGCGGCCTGCGAGGACGACCCACTCGCGGCGATCGGCGCAGTTGGTGACCCCGTCCAGCCGACGGTCGCCGGCATCGCCGCGGGCGCCCTCGAGTCCGGCACGGACGTGACCCTCGGTGGGGGGACCCAGATGGTCGCCATCGCGGCCGCCCTGCGCCACGCCGGCGTCGACGAGCCGCTGTCGCTCGCGACGACCTCGTTCGTCGCCGACGATCCGAGCGTCGACCTGGCGGCGATCTGCGACCGACTCGACTGTGAGCTGACCGTCACCGATCCCGGCTTCGACGGCCGCGAGCACGTCTCGATGCAGCGCTACTGTGCCGGCGAGGCGAAAGAGGGCGTCGGGATGGGCGGCGTCCTCTCGCTGGTCCCCGACGGGGAGATGGCGGCGGTTCGGGATCGCTTCGAGGCCGTCTGTGCCCGACTGGGAATCGACGAGAACGGCGTCGACCTCGAGTCGGGAGCGGAGGCCGCCGGCGACGGTGCCGACGCAGCCGCCGGGGGAGACGGTGGACCCTGAATCGGTCCGGGCCGGGGAGCGCGTCCCCCACGGCGGCGAGCCCGACCCAGACGTCCTCGACTTCTCGGCGAACACCAACCCGTTCGTCCCCGACGGCGTCGAGACTGTCTACGGCGACGCGCTCGAGGCCTCACGGCGCTACCCCAACGACGAGTATCCCGAGTTTCGGGCGGCGGCGGCCGACTTCGTGGGCTGTACGCCCGAACGCGTCGTCCCCACAGCCGGCGGGCTGGCCGCGATTCGGCTCATCGTGGCGGTCACCCTCGAGTCCGGCGACGAGGCGCTCGTCCCGTACCCGAGTTTCGGCGAGTACGCCCGCGAGATCCGCCTCCAGGGGGTGACACCCCGGTTCGTTCCACACGACGAGCTGTTGACAGCCGACGTGGGCGTCCTCGAAGACTGTGCGCTCGCCGTCGTCTGTACGCCGAACAACCCGACCGGCGAGGCGAGCGACCTCGACGCCCTCGAGGCCTTCGCGGACCGCTGTGCCGAGGCGGGAACGACGCTGCTCGTCGACGAGGCGTTTCTCGGGTTTACCGACCTCCCGTCGGCGGCGTGTCTCGAGCGCGAGCACGTCGTCGTCGCTCGCTCGCTCACCAAGCTGTTCGGCCTGCCGGGGCTGCGAGCGGGCTTCGCCGTCGCGTCTGGCGACTCCCTCGCCGCGCTCGAGACGGCCCGACGGGCCTGGTCGCTCGGAACGCCGGCTGCCCGCGTGGGAGCCTACTGCCTTCGCCAGGCGGCGTTCGTCGCGGAGACGCGCGAGCGCGTCGCGACCGAGCGCGAGCGGCTGCGAGACGCCCTCGAGGACCGATTCGACGTGGTTCCCTCCGACGCCCCCTACCTGCTCTGTGACGTCGGCGACCGGGACGTTTCGGCCGTCGTCGACGGCGCTCGCGAACAAGAGGTCGCGATCCGGGACGCGACGACCTTCCGCGGGCTCGACTCACATATCCGCGTCGCCGTCAAGGACCGCGCCGCCAACGACCAGTTGCTCGCGGCGCTCGAGGTACTCGACGACGACCCCGAGGACGACCGCGACCGATGACCGACCCGATACCCGACTACGAGGCGTGCCGTCGCGACGGCGTCCTCAGGGTCCGTCGCGAGGGGACCGAGTGGCTCTCGACGGGTGCCGACGGCGGCCGCGTCCGCGCCGACTGCGCGTACAACGTCTCGGTCCCCGAGGGCTGGACCCGGACCGACCTCGCGGCCTACGTCGACGACCGTCTCGAGCGGGCGGGCTTCGACGTCGCCGACGGCGATGCGAGCTGCCAGCGGCCGCCGGCACTGCTCACCGGCGTCGACATCGCGGACGCCCGCGGCGCCCGCTGTGGGCCGGTTACCGCCTACGCGACCGCCGGCGTCTCGAACCCGGCCGCGTTGCCGATGGCACCCGCTGGCGGCTCGCTTCCCGATGAGTCCGACGAGCCGGGCGACGACGACTCCGAGGGGGCGACGCCGGGGACGGGAACGGTGAACGTCGTCGTCGGAACCACTCGGGCACTCGCCGACGGCGCGCTGGCGAACCTGATCGCAGTCGCCGCCGAGGCGAAGACGGCCACGCTGCTCGAGACGACCGGCTTTCCGGGAACGACGACCGACGCGATCGTCGCCGGCCACGATCCGTCCGGCCGACCCGCCCGCTTCTCCGGCAGCGGGACGGTCGTGGGGGCCGCGGCTCGAGCCTGCGTCCGCGAGGCCGTCCGCGCCTCGCTTGCCGCCCACTACGACGACCACGAGATCGGCTGCCCGGCGTCGGTCGAGGAGGCGACTTACGGCGTCTCGACGGACGTTCGGGCGACCGTGTTCGAGCCGCCGACCCTCGAGTGAGCCACGGACGGGACGGCGATGGAACCCCGCCAGCTAAACCCTCGCGAGCCCAAGCGCTGTCCAATGGAGGAAGCCGATCGGGACCCAACCACGATCCGCTCGCTCGCGATCTCGCCCGACGACGCCGTCGACGCGTTCGTCTACGGACGGGAGAACCCGGGCGAGGGCGTCCTTCGCGTCACGCCGCCGTTTCACGGGCGTATGCGTGCCAGAATCCACGTCTACCACGTCGACGACGCGCCGGCGACCGGCGCGGTCCACGTCGCCCCGGCCGAGGTACTCGAGGACGACGTCGTCGCGGCCTATCCGTCGCTCGAGGACGAACTCGAGGACGCCGACGACGCCGAAACCGAACGAATTCGTGAGCGCCACGCCGAGGCGGTCGAGGCGTGGCGCGACCGCGCGCGAACCGCCCTCGTCGACTCCGTGACCCTCGAGACCGACGCCGGCACACACCGCGTCGACGTCAAATCGCTCGGCTGATCCGCCGGCCGAACGCGATAAACGGATCGGATCTCTCGACTCGTCCTATAGCCTATCGGCACACGACAGCCGACCCCAGGTCGGACGGATACGAGGAAGCGGGCCCGTGGCGCCGACGTTCGAGCATTGGAGCCCCGCGGCAGGAACGTCGCGTCCCGACCGATCGGTCGGCTGCCGGTTCCTCGAGCCAATCGAGACAGTAACGAATCCATACCAATAGCTGGCCGCACCGTCCGACGGCGTATGCTCGCCAGCGTCCCGACCACGCTCGAATCGCTTCGACAGCCGGAGTACACCGGCGACAACCGCTGTGTTCCCTGCACCGCCGTCAACGTCTCCATCGCGGTCGTCCTGACCGTGTTGCTCTCGGTCGTCCTCACCCCACACGTCGCGACCGTCGCCTTTGCCATCTTTACCGCGACGATCTACTTCCGTGGCTACCTCGTGCCGAAGACGCCGACGCTCACGAAGCGATACCTGCCCGAGCGGGTTCACCGGTTGTTTGGAACCCACACAGCTCCGGAGCCCGACGGCCACGACGACGTCGAGTCGCTGTTACGGTCGACCGATGTCGTCGTCGACTGTCCAGGCGAGGACGACCTCTGTCTCGAATCGGCGTTCCGGGACGCCTGGCGCGAGCGAATCGCCACGCTGGAAAGTGAAACGAACCGACTCGAGGCTCTGGCTCGCCGTCTCGCCCTCGAGGCCGGAGAACTGGCGCTCGAGGACTCGACTGGCGGCTACCTCGCCCAGTACGAGGGCGATCGGATCGGCATCTGGCCCTCCGAGGCGGCGTTTCTGGCAGACCTCGCGGCCGCGCCGGCCCTGGACGAACACGGCTCTGGCTGGCAAGACCTGACCGCCGACGAACAGGGAGTCGTGTTGACTGGCCTCCGGGCCTTCCTCGAGGCATGTCCGACCTGCGGGGGCGATATAGACGGCAAGGAAGAGACAGTCGAATCGTGTTGTTCGACGGCGACGAGGATGGCAGTCGAGTGTGAGGGCTGTGGTGCCCAGTTGCTTCGTGGCACCGCGTAATCTCACTCTTCGGTGGTGACGTCGGCGTGGATGGCGATTACCTCGAGGGCCCCGTCAATGTCTTCTAATGGAATCTCGTAGCTGTCCGCGTCGAAGCTGTTACTCCTGAACGGGAATTGACCGGGTGCTGCACGAGTTGCTTCTAACCCCTCGAGCGTCCCAGCGAACACTTCGCTGTTCTCTAAGGTCCAGTCCGCATCGATATCGATGTCGATAGAGAGCGTCTCTCCGTCGTCGGAAATCTCCACGTCGGCGACGTCTTCGCCAGCATCGAGGTCGTTCCTGCCCGCACCAGCGATGAGATCAGCAAGGATTGGCGTCTCCGAAGTCCCGTCACTTTCCACGTACGGGACGTACCATCCCCACCTGTTGATGTTCTGTAAGCTGTTCAGTCTGTTTTCGTCCGCTTCCGTGTCGCGTTTCAATGCCCACGCGGTTTCGCCTCTCGCTTCCCCGGGAACGTCCTCGGGACACTCCTCGTCTGCGTGGATGACGATTTCGTCGTCGAAGACATCGAGGAGCTGGTCGCCCTCTTCGAGTCCTTTCGTGTTCGTCTTGATCCCGATGCAGACACACTCCCCGACTGCGATCGGGTATGCGTTTTCAGCCCCGACAATAGATCGGTCATCGTTGTCACCGAGGTAGAAGTCGACCCGTCGATCTCCATCGTAGTCGGAGTAATCTTCATCAAAGGCGTCGTCGTCTACTCGAGGCCAATCGTCGTCATCGCCGATCCAGACACAGATTTCCGTTTTTCCCTGATTACAGATCTGGAAGACGTTGTCGAACCAGGTTCTGGAATCGGAGTTGACGCCCTCGCCAAGGTCGTTGTCCGCGTTCTCGTTCTCGGGGGACATCTCGACCTCGAGGTGGCCGCTCTCGTCGATGTTCGTGTAACTGCTGTTCGGGCTGTCCGGGCAGCCGTCGAGGCCGAGATAGGCGTGTGGGTCCTCGGCAACCTCGATTTTGACCCGTCGCTGGGATTCGATACGGCTGAACGCACCGGAGCCGATGAGGGCGCTCGCACCGATGCTCGAGCCGCCCACGCCGGCGATGAAGGTTCGTCGTTTCATGCGTTGGTATAAGCTACGGAGATGGTCCGGAAGACCGGACTATCCGCACGCTCGAGGGGACGACAACTCCCGATATGTGTATACACCGCGTGCAGTCACGGAAGAGAACGCGTACGAGAATTTCAGGCAGCGGCCACCGAATCGCAGCAGGGCCTTACCCTCGAGAAGGTGGGTCGTTCTGGAAAGCGAGTCCGCCGAGTAACGGGTGGAGTGATGCGGATCGGCCAACCTTCGACGTTGATACCGACGGTCGAAGAGCCGGACTGTTCGGGCTCAGTCGTCCGCATCCGACGCCGATGAGTCGGTCTCGTCCGACGATCCGGTCTCCGAATCACTGTCCGTGTCTGGTTCTGTAGCCGATTTCGTTTCCGCGTCAGATTCCTCCTCACCATCGGAGTCCGAACCCGCCGAACACAATTCGTTCGTAACTTCGGGATCGCCGAACTCGCCGTCGTCGTACTCGAGTTTTGTCCACGTTTCTCCCTTACAGGAGGAGCCAGGGCAGGAGTCGGGTCCCTCCCCTTCGACTCCGCTTGGACAGTCCGGACAGAGCTGAATTCCCCCATCCTCTTCAGCCATGATCGCCGTCCCAGATCTCGCCCCGTCGGCATTGAATCGGTATCGCTCATCATCGCCGTCCAGGATCACCTCGTCGACGTCGTCCTCGGTCCACCACTCGATCTCGACCGGCTCGCCGTCTTCGTTGACAGTCAGAACTTCGACGTCGATATTCTCGGTTGCGACCTCGCCACAGAAGGCGACGAACCTGATTCCGGTCAGCTCCCTTACCGAGCCCACTTCGAGTTTCACGCGACGTTGGGCCTCGATCCGGGAGGCGCTCTCCGTGCCGACGAGTGCCCCTACAGCGATGCTTCCGGCACCGATCGCGGAGAGGAACGCGCGCCGTTTCATCGTCTCACCGCGCTCGAGAACCGAAACCCGCGCGTGGATACGCCCTCGTTCATATCAGACGTGGCTATTCGTGAGGTCTTTTGTATTCACTGCATGCCGAACCGACAGGTCGCCTACAACGATTTTCAGTCGTTCCATACCGTCATCGAACGGTGAACGCTCGGCGTCGTTAACATTCATCCAGTGATCGATGCCGGCCGCACGGCCCCCGACGTCTCGCCAAGTCGTCTCACTGCCGAACCGCTCGAGGGCCACTCGTGGGACGCAACGCTCTCGTACTCGAGACCGTAATGAATTCGAATCACTCTCGGATGCAGGTAGCGGCGGTATAGGAATCGACACCCGCTGACTGTCGAACCTCCTGCCTGTGTATACACAAGGAGCGTTCCAGCAACGTGATCCACTGACGCGTTCGCTCCACGGCCCACTGCGAGGGCAGCCGGATGGGGGCGCGAACGCGAGGATGATACATATGGACCGAAGAAAGTTCCTGTACGGTATCGGTGGCAGCGCCATCGGCGGAAGTGCGCTCGTTGGGTCGGGCGCGTTCAGTCGAATCAGATCGCAACGAGATGCGAAGATCAAGGTCGCAGCGGATCCCGACGCGTATCTGGGTCTGGACCGCTGTCCGGACAGTCCAAACAGCAGTTACATCGACCCGGACTTCCCGGAAGAGGAGACCCACCTCGCGATAGACATGTCGAAGGACAACGCCACCGATGGTGGTGGTCAGGGGGTTAATTCGGACTCGTTCACGTACTTCGATAACCTCTTCCAGATCTGTAACCAGGGGAAAGAGGCGGTTGGCGTCTGGATAGAAGCAACCCCACGGAATCCCACAAGCGAACTCAAAGGGGACGACGAGTACGGCGACTACGAAGACGAAGATCGCGTGATCTTCTACAACACGGACGATCCCGACGCCCGGATCGACAGTCGGGACGACGCGTACGTCCTCGAGGTCGGTGAATGCAAGTGTATCGGTATGCGCGTGATGACGAAGGGTCTCGAGGAGGGTGACCACCTCCTCGAGGACGACGAGATCGTCATCAACGCAGACGCCGACGTTTCCGGGACGCCAGCGAAGCCGGCAGAGGACTTCGTGACCATCGGCCGAATGCGTGGCGGTGACGGAGGCGGCGCCGCAACCTGGGAGACGGCCATCGCGAGTCCGACGTCAGCCGGTGTCGGCACCGGTCAAGAAGATGCCACTGGAGATGCAAATTGGACCATCAACAATACCAACTCCTTCGAGTTCTCCTTCGACGGCGACAATACGTACACGTTGAGCGTCCGTGATGAAGACGAAGACGAAGAACTCTCGAGTATCGACGCCTCCGGTCTCGCTGCTCCCGAGGCGAACAGCCAGTTCAGGCTCCAGCTTCGGGGTAGTGCGGATGGTGCGGTCGAACTCGAGTCGGGCGCGTTGAACAACGTGGATCTGGGAACCCTGCGCGACGACGACGAGAGCTTCCCCAACGTGACGATTGCGACCGAAAATCTCTCCGAAGCGTTCTCCGTCTCCGGCGAGTTCGTCTTCGAAGGGATCGAAAGTGACGAACGGCCAGCGATCGATATTCAGGTCGAAGAATAGGGCTCTAGGGGAGGCTCTCGAAAACGGTCGACAACGGTTTTTGTATCCTCACGATTCTTCCGTTCGTCGACGTCAAGTAACTGGTTGAAACAACCTGAGCTCGTCACTACACACGATATGTCCGTTCTTTCGTAGACATATTCCAAGTTAATCAAACTGAAATAAGAGTCGATTTGATAATGGGATCTACAGAATCGATCTCGAAAACTCATCGAGCAGGTTGAAACTAGCCACCGTTCCGGCGGCATATACCAAAGTCGAACCCGTCGATATACTGGGCACATGGCCCCGACGACACCGGTAACCGGCGCACAACTTCCTGGTAGCCGAACACTACCGAAACCCTGACCGTCATGAACCGACGAACACTCCTCCTCGCGGTCGGTGGCGGTGGGGTCGCAGCGAGCGCCCTGATCGGCTCCGGTGCGTTCACGGCGGCTGGCTCACAGCGAGGAACGACGATCGAAGTCGCGGGCGATCCCGACGCCTATCTCGGCCTCGAGCCCTGCCCCGACTCGCCGAACGCGAGTTACACTCGGTTCGACGACAGCGGCCACCTCGGAATCGAGCTGTCGCCAGCGAACCCGACCATCGGGAAGGGCAAGGGGGGAACAGGGCTGGGCGTCAACTCGGACTCGTTCACGTACGTCCACGACGTGTTCCAGGTCTGCAACCAGGGCAAAGGGCCCGTGGCGGTCTGGATCGAGGCGACGGCTCGAGAACCGACGAAGCAACTCAAAGCCGACCCCGAGTACCGGGAGTACGCCGACGAAGACCGGGTGCTGTTCTACGAAGGGGACGAGCTGAAACGACGGCTCGACAGCGAACCGAACGCGGTCCACCTCCCCGTCGGAACGTGCACGTGCGTCGGGCTCCGGACGATGACGAAGGGCCTCGAGGCCGGCGACCGGTTGCTGGCCGACGACGAAATCGTGATCCACGCGAAGACCGTCGAAAAACCGTCCACGTCCAAATAGTGAGGGAACCGCACCTCACTGCCGGTTCGAAGAACGCGCCCGCAGGAGCATTGAAGCTGAGAGCCCGACTACTCGTCGGTCTGTGAGTCCCAGCTGTCGGGACCGCCGGAGTCGTCGTCGCTGGACTCCGACCCCCCAACCTCGTCGTCGGCCGATTCGTCGTCGCCACCGATTCGCTCGCTCCCGTCGTCGAGCTCCTCACCGTCGTCGGTTCCGTCCGCTTCGAACGAGAGGTCGTCCGTCGAATCGGTCGCTAGGTCGGGCAGCTCCTCCTGTTCGTAGACGTAGAGCACGTCGCCGTCGACGACGTAGTAGGTGCCCTCGTCGTCGCTTTCCTCGATCACCCGCCGGTCGCAGTCGATCGCGACGTCGACCAGCCCCTCGAGCGAATCGACCGAGACGCGGGAGCGACCGCGCACGTCGTCCGGGAGCTGGCCCGTGGTGATCCACTCGTCGAGCGATTCGCGCTCGCGTTCGATCT
>LKMK01000125.1 GCA_001563805.1 Natrialbaceae archaeon B1-Br10_E2g2 | reverse complement strand
TTCTTCGGCCGTCAGGCCCTCGTCGTCCGCGTGCATCCCGGCCGCGGCGAGACTGGCCTGCTTGACGAGTTTACCCATTCGGCGTTCGTAGATGGCCTCGACGACGTCTTTGGCCGTCTGGATCTCGTCGGTGAGGCGGCCGACCTCCGGCGAGGAGAAGGGGTCGTCGGCCTGCTCGGCCAGGCGGTCGCGCTCGGCTTCCAGATCGGCGATGTACTCGCCGACCTCCTGGTAGAACGACGGGCGAAGGTTCTGGAGGCTATCCTTCGTTCGCTCCGTGCTCTGGACCGAGCGCAACTCGTCTAAGTTCATTCTTTCTCCTTTTCGGCCCGTCCCCGTGCCATCAGGAACACGGCGACGTATTCGGGTAGTGACTGGTCTCCCTCGGGGATTGTAAAGCTATCTCCTCCCAGTTCGACCGTTCCACCGTCGGTGACGTCGACGGCGATCTCCTGGCCGACGAACGTCTCGGGGACGGCGTCGACGAGCGGGTCGAAGTCCTCGAGTTCGTCGCGGCCGAGCCGGACCGTCTCGAGGCCGCTGCCGCCGTGGAGACTCCCCGGGAGTCGAATGAGCCGGTTCGTGTCCGTCGTCACCGGTTCGTCGATCGGCGCGTTGTCCCGTTCGACGGCCTCGCCCGCGAAGCGTTCGGCGAGCTGGGCGATCGCCGTGTGGACCGTCACGTTGCCAGCCTCGAGCCCGTCGCGGTTGTTCCGCGCTGCGTTCAGCGTCGCCGTCGCCTTCCCCTCGCCGATGCCGTCGAACTCCTGTAACCGTTCGAGGGCGTCGGCGTCGTCCATCGCGAGCAACTCGTCGACGAACGCCATGAAGTGGCGATGAATTCGTCGTCCCCAGCCACCCTCGATCTCGAGCGTTCGTCGTTCGGTCGGGGTCTTGCGGCCGAGGCCGGCCACCGTTTCGGTCTCGATCAGCTCCTCGAAGTCGAGGCCGATTCCGCGGACGTAGTCGACGATCTCGCGACGGTGTTCGCGTTCGAGGTGGCGGACGGTCTCGTCTCGAACGTGGACGTGGTAGCCCCGGCCGCCGGAGAAGACGATCTCGAGGTCCTCGAAACCGAAATCGTCCTCCAGAAAGTCGAGCAGGCGCTCGAGGGCGGCTTTACACTTCGCGAGCATCTCGGCGTAGGAGTCCTCGCCGAGGGTGACCGAGGGGAGGTGGTCGGCGTCTAAGTCGAAGATGAGGTCGGCGGACTGCCAGTCTTTCTCGTGCATCGACTTCGCGCCGGGATCGCGAAACCGACCGGCGGAGAAGTAGACGTGTCGCGGTCGCTTGCGGACGAGAAACGACGAGACGTCGCCGAGTTCGAGCAGCGAACGGTGCCGAACCATCGTGGTCCCGGGACCGTCGGTCCAGGGGATGAACGCCCACTCGCGTTCGTTGGCCGCGGGCGGCGGCGTGATCTCCGTCCGCCGGTAATGGTCCCGAAACCGCCCCCGAAGATAGGCTCTCGTTCGCTCCTCCATGCGCCTCGGGTAGTCGTCAGTGGGGGAGTATAACGTTGCCGAAAGTGCGGAAATACGGACCCGGATTCTGGTGTCGAGTGCGATCAGCGAGGAGTTAGCGGCGCACGAGATCCGAGATGCGGTCCGTGATGCCGACGTCGGCGCCGAGTTTCAGGTAGTAGGCGTCGCCGCCATCCTCGTAGTAGTCGTCGATGCGGCGTTTGATCTCGAAGCCGAGATGTTCGTAGAACTGGAGGGCGTTCTCGTTGCTCGTTCGGGCGTGACAGGTGATCGTGTCGTGATCGTCGGCGACGCGCGCGACGAGTTTCTTCCCGATCCCGTCACCCCGGTTATCCGGGTCGACCGCCAGAAAGAGGATGTAGCCGTCACGTCTGACCGCTGCGAATCCGATGAGCGAGCCGTCCTGGAGGTAGCAGTGGACCTTCGAACGGCGGTAGGCGTCGCTGAAGAAGTCATAGCGCTGTTTGAGTACGCCCTCCCGGCGGTTGATCGCCTCTTTGAGATCCCAGGCTTCCTCGACGTAGGCGTCACTTCCCGGGGCGACGACACGACTGTCGATGTTGACGCTCACTACCACACGGTTACATCGTCGTCAATATAATTCCACCGGCGGCGGACGCTCGAGAACGTCTGACGCGGTCGACAGGTCGACTCACCGTCTCGCCGCCGCCGGAACCGACGGGCATACGACGCCGGCTGTCGAAGCCGTCGGTAGATGGGATACGAACTTCGCGAGCACACCGCCGACATTGCGGTCGCAGCTAGCGGCGACTCGCTCGAGGTGGTCTTCGGGGCGGCGGCCGACGGCTTCGCGGCCGCCTCGTGTGAGACGGTGCCGGCCGAATCGGGCGAGCGGTTTTCGGTGTCGGTGACCGCCGAGTCACGGGAGGCGCTCCTGTTCGACTACCTCGACGAACTCGTCTACCTTCGTGACGTCCGTGACGAACTCCCCGTCGACCATCGCGTCGAGACGATCGACGAACCTGTGCAGCGAGCCGACGCGGGTGGCAACGAGCCGGACGCGTGGTCGCTCGAGGCCACCGCTCGCGGCGTCCCCCTCGCCGAGGTCGCCGCCCGCGAGATCAAGGCCGTCACCTACTCCGAGATGCGACTCGAGCGAGTCGACGGCGGCTGGGAGGCGTACGTCGTCTTCGACGTCTAAGCGGAGAGTGACCGAACAACCTGGGAGTACCTCCGTCAGCCATCCAGGCCGTCGACGGTCGTCGAGTACGCGTCCCCGAAGACGTGGTGTTCGGTCACCGTCACCCGTCGGAGCAGGCCCTCGACGGCGGCCTCGAGCCGGTAGCCGCCGTAGACGAGGTCGTCAGAACAGCCGCCGACGGTCGAGGAGTCGTCGGCGGCGACGACGAGCAGGTCGAGTCGCTCCTGGGACCGTTCGTACTCGGCGTAGGCCAGGTCGACGGTGCCGCACTCGCTCGAGCCGTACTCGACCGTTCCGCGCGCCGTGACGGTGCCGTCCTCGACGGAGACCTCGGGGTCGTCGGTCGGCTCGAGCGTTGGATCGACGCGTTCGAACTCCGTACTGACGCTCGAGCCGACGACGGGGAGCTGCCCGAGACAGCCGGCCGTCGCACAGGCAGCCGTCCCGACGGTCGCCGCGAGCAGCGTGCGTCTGTTCATGACTCGATCGACGCAGCCCCGTCGGAAATCGTCATCGGAGGGTGAAAACGGTATCTTCCCCTCGAACGCGTGTCCGGCGTCCGACTGCCGATCCGTGAGGTGTCGAGCGAACGGAGAGACGAACACCTTTCAGCGTCGCGGTCGGAGTGACGTATATGAGCAATCCCACGTTCGACGCCGACGGTATCACGCTCGAGCAGGTGCGTGAGTACGTCTGGGAGATCCCACAGGAGGGAGAGATGCGCGTTCCCGCGCGCGTCCTCGCGAGCGAGTCCTTGCTCGAGGAGATCTCCGAGGACAAGACCCTCGAGCAACTGAAGAACACGACCCACCTGCCGGGGATCACGAACTACGCGATCTGTATGCCCGACGGTCACCAGGGCTACGGCTTCCCGGTGGGCGGGGTCGGTGCGATCGACGCCGAGAACGGCTGTATTTCGCCGGGTGCGGTCGGCTACGACATCAACTGCGGCGTCAGGATGATGAAAACGAACCTGACCTACGACGAGCTCCAGGGGAACGAAGAGGAACTCGTCGACTCGCTGTTCGCCAACGTCCCCTCGGGGCTGGGCGGCGGCGGCATCGTCGAGGCCGGCGTCGACACCGTCGACGAGATCCTCGCCCGCGGCGTCGACTGGGCCCTCGAGCACGGTCACGCCGTCGAGGAGGACCTCTTGCACTGCGAGGACGAGGGGATGCGCGAGGAAGCCGACCCCTCGAAGGTCACCCAGAAGGCGAAAGACCGCGGGAAGAACCAGATCGGCTCGCTCGGGTCGGGCAATCACTTCCTCGAGGTCCAGCGCGTCACCGACGTCTTCGACGACGAGGTGGGCGCGGCGTACGGGCTCGAGGAGGACCAGATCGTCGTCCTGATCCACTGTGGCTCGCGCGGGCTGGGCCACCAGACCTGCAACGACTACCTGCGAAAGATCGAAAAACAGCATCAGGGGCTGTTGAACCAGCTGCCGGATAAGGAACTCGCGGCCGCGCCCGCGGGCTCGCAACTGGCCGAAGACTACTACGGCGCGATGAACGCGGCGATCAACTTCGCGTGGGTCAACCGCCAGCTGATCATGCACCGCACGCGGAAGGTGTTCGAGCGGGTGTTCGATCGCTCCTGGGAGGCGATGGAGATGGACCTGCTGTACGACGTCGCTCACAACATCGCCAAAAAAGAAACCCATACCGTAGACGGCGAAGAACGCGACCTCTACGTCCACCGCAAGGGCGCGACGCGGGCCTTCCCAGCAGGTCATCCCGAGGTTCCGAAGGCCTACCGCGACGTCGGCCAGCCCGTCATCATTCCCGGAAGCATGGGCGCGGGCAACTACGTCCTGCGCGGCGGCGAGCACTCGATGGAACTCACGTTCGGCTCGACGGCCCACGGCGCCGGCCGGCTGATGAGTCGCACGCAGGCGAAAAACGAGTTCTGGGGTGGCGACGTCCAGCAACAGCTCGAGGAACAGGACAAGATCTACGTCAAGGCCCAGTCAGGCGCGACCGTCGCCGAGGAGGCGCCCGGCGTCTACAAGGACGTCGACGAGGTCGTCCGCGTCTCGGACGCCCTCGGCATCGGCGACAAGGTCGCCCGGACGTTCCCCGTCTGTAACATCAAGGGGTAGTCGGGTCGCTCGAGAACGGCTTCCCCCGCTTCACTTCAGTCGAAACGGATTTTCGTCGTCCTCGTCGGCGTCGTCATCGGACTCGTAGGGCTTGCGAGCCGTGATCGTGACCGTCGCCTCCGGCTCGTCCTCGTCGGACCACGGGCTGTCGTACGCCGAGAGCTCGAGGTCCGTGACCTCCCATCCGTCGGCTTCGACGAGTTCGACGAGTCGGCGCTGGTCCGCGAGCATATCCTCGTCCATACGGGGTCGTTCGGGACTGGCGATGGTAGGTGTTCCGCTGGCGCTGTCACTGGTGGCCACGCCACGGCGAGCACGCCAGGACGCCGGAGCCCGACCGCCAGCATCGACGGGCTCGCGACGGTCACCGACGGATCCTCGTCGTATCAGCTCCCGAACTATCGCTCGAGTCGCCGACCCCAGGTGCCCACACGCCTCTCTGGAGAAACCAAATTTGGTTACGCAACCTCGAAAATACCCGGCGTGTTTAAGCAGATCCACCTGCAACGGTGTGGTATGCTCACCGACGAGTTCGGACGCGAGGTTACGGGGGTTCGCGTCTCGCTCACCGATCGGTGCAACTTCGATTGCGTCTACTGTCACAACGAAGGACTGGGTGACACCCGCGGGCCGATGGATCCACAGGACGACGAGATGTCGACCGACGACGTCGTCAGGTTTCTCGAGGTCGCCGCGGAGTTCGACGTCGACGCGGTCAAGTTCACCGGCGGCGAACCGATGCTCCGCCAGGACCTAGAGGAGATCATCGCCCGAACGCCCGATCAGATGGAAGTCTCGCTGACGACCAACGGCACGTTCCTCCCCGGGCGGGCGGAGGCCCTCGTCGACGTCGGACTCGAGCGCGTGAACGTCTCCCAGGACGCACTCGACCGCGAGCAGTTCGCCGCGGTCACTCAGAGCGGCGCGTACGACCGGGTGCTCGAGGGCGTCAACGCGGCGCTCGAGGCCGGACTCGACCCGGTCAAACTCAACATGGTCGTCTTCAAGCACACGGCCGGCTACGTCCCCGAGATGGTCGATCACGTCGCTGCGAACGACGGCCTCCAGCTCCAGTTGATCCAGTACATGCCCGAACTGACGGGCAAGCCGGAGTGGAACGTCGACATCGACCGCGTCCACGGCTGGCTGGCCGACCGAGCCGACGAGGTCGAACATCGCGAGATGCACAATCGCAGACGGTACTGGGTCGGCGGGAGCGAGTCGGTCGACGGGGACGAACCCGACAGCAAGGGGATGGTCGAGATCGTCGACCCCGTCGAGAACCCGACGTTCTGTGCGAACTGCCACCGGGTCCGCGTCACCCACGACGGCTACCTCAAGGGTTGTCTCAACCGCAACGACGACCTGAAGCCGATGGGCGAGATGACCAGATCCGAGATCCGCGAGGCGTTTCGCGACGTCGTCGCCGACCGCGTCCCCTTCTACGGCGAGTACATGGTCCGAAACGGCGACGGCGAGTGGGAGATAAACGAGAAGTACGTCGACGAGTACGCCGAGGTCTAGGGCCGAACGCTCGTCCGCCGCCGATCGCACCCGGTAGCGAGGGGGCGACAGCAGTGTGCCGGCGAGAACCGCCTCGAGTCGGACCGGTCGACGCCCTCGATCCAGCAGAATCCCTGTACCGTCGGGCAGAGCTCCCACACCGCCCGGCTCCGGGCTGCGTTGGGGGACACGTGAGACCGCCACACCCCCCGACACCTTTCGTTGCGCTTAAGTACCCGTCGCCGGTAGGTTCGCCTGCGATACGTGCAGGGGACGCAGTCCCCGAGTCCGAACGGGCGACGATAGAGACACGGTGTCGTGGTAGCCAAGCGGCCCAAGGCGCATGGTTGCTAACCATGTGGCGTCAAGCCTCCGGGGTTCGAATCCCCGCCACGACGTCGGAACGATACTGTCGAACGAACCCGATTCGTGCCCGCTCGAATCGATCGAGCGGTCACCGACCCCGGTTCGACGGTAGGACTGGCGTTTTCCGTCAGTCGCCTTGCAACGCGCGCAGACCAGACACACATACACGACACATGAGCGAGGAAGCACCTCAAGAACAACAGGACGACGACGACCTTCAGTACTTCATCCGGATCGGTCAGACCGACCTGGATGGGACGAAGTCCGTCGAGCGCTCGCTCTCGGAGCTGAACGGGATCGGTCGACGGACCGCCCGGATCATCGCCGAGGAAGCGGACGTAGACCGAACAGCGACGTTCGGTGCGCTCGAGCAGGACGTCATCGACGAGGTCGTCGAACTCGTAGAGAACTACGCCGACGAAGTCCCCGACTGGCTCAACAACCGCCAGAAGGACTTCTACACCGGCGAAACGACCCACGAGATCGGGAACGATCTCCAGCTGACCCGCCAGCACGACATCAACCGGATGAAGATGATCGACTCCTACCGCGGCGTCCGCCACAAGCGCGGCCAGAAGGTCCGCGGACAGCGGACGAAGTCCACCGGTCGGACGGAGGGCACCATCGGAGTCAACGTCGAGGAAATCCGAGAAGAGGCCGAAGAAGCCGCCGAGGGTGACGAATAATGCCGATCGGAACGAAGACCAAGCAGTACGAGACGCCGAATCACCCCTACCAGGGTGAACGCATCGCGAACGAACACTCGCTTCTCGACCGCTACGGGCTCTCGAACAAGGAGGAACTCTGGCGTGCACAGTCCGAGCTTCGCTCCTACCGGCGCGAGGCCCGTGAACTGCTCGGCCAGGCCCAGGGTGACGAGACCGTCGCCCGCCGTTCCGAGGAGTTCCTCGGTCGACTCAAACGCGTCGGCGTCCTCGACGAGGCCGGCGAACTCGGCGACGTCCTCTCACTCGAGATCGAGGACGTCCTCGAGCGCCGTCTCCAGACGGTCGCCTACCGCAAAGGGCTGGCGAACACGCCACAGCAGGCACGCCAGTTCATCACGCACGGTCACGTCGTGATCGGCGAGCAGCGACACCGGGTTCCGTCGTACGTCGTCGACGTCGACGAGGAAGATCTCGTCGCGTTCGACGAGAACAGCCCGCTCGCGGACGAACTTCACCCCGAACGCGCGGAGGGACAGTAAACCATGAGCCAGGACGACAAGTGGGGCATCGCCCACGTACACGCATCGTTCAACAACACCATCATGACCGTGACCGACCTCACGGGCGCGGAGACGATCGCCAAGTCCTCCGGTGGGACGGCGGTCAAGCAAAACCGCGACGAGGCGTCGCCGTATGCGGCCATGCAGATGGCCGACTCGATCGCCGAAGAGGTCAAGGCTGCCGGCATCACGGGCCTACACGTTCGCGTGCGTGGCCCCGGCGGCAACTTACAGAAGTCCCCCGGTCCGGGCGCGCAGGCGACGATTCGTGCGCTCGCACGCGCCGGTATCGAGATCGGTCGCATCGAGGACGTCACGCCGATCCCACACGACGGATCGCGCGCACCGAAAGGCAAGGGCGGCTACTAGATCATGACGGCTGAGTACGACGTCGAGTTCGTCGAACGCGAGGATCGCGAGGCGCGGTTCCTCGTCCGCGGCGTCACGCCCGCGTTCGCCAACGGCATCCGTCGCGCGATGATCGCCGACGTGCCGACGATGGCGATCGACACCGTCCGGTTCGTCGAGAACTCGTCGGTGATGTTCGACGAGCAACTCGCACTTCGGCTCGGGCTCGTCCCGCTGACGACCCCGCCGGAAGGCGAGTTCGACGACGACGACGTTGTCACGCTCTCGATCGACGTCGAGGGACCGGCAACCGCCTACTCGGGCGATCTCGTCTCGAGCGACGACCTCGTCCAGCCGGCCGACGAGAACGTCCCGATCATCGACCTCAAGGACGGCCAGCGACTCGAGGCCGAAGCCGACGCCACCATCGACCGTGGGAAAAACCACGCGAAACACCAGGGCGGCGTCGCGGTCGGCTACCGACATCTCCAGCGCGTGGAGGTCGTCGGCGACCTGCCGGAGTTCGAAGAGTCCAAGCCCCAGATCGTCCGCGGCGTGATCGAAGACGGCGACGAGCTCGTTCCGACGAGCGAGTTCGACCACGACCTCTCGAAGCGGTATCCGGGCAAAGAGCTCGAGGTCGAAGACGTCCCGAACGCGTTCGTCTTCCACGTCGAGACTGACGGATCGTTCACCGTCGACGAACTCGTCACGCGGGCTGCCGACACGATCGAAGCCCGCGCGACAGAACTCGAAGAAGCAGTACAGTTGTAAGGATGACCCGACGCCCCCGACTCACTCGCGAACTGCACGCCGGCGCCGTTAGTGACGAGACCGGCTCCGGTTCGCACACTGGAATCGAAAGGGGTTTGAAGGGGCAACGGGTAGACGGAAGTGCGAGCAGGGATAGCCAAGTCTGGCCAACGGCGCAGCGTTCAGGGCGCTGTCTCGTAGGAGTCCGCAGGTTCAAATCCTGCTCCCTGCATTTTCCGGCTCG
>LKMK01000014.1 GCA_001563805.1 Natrialbaceae archaeon B1-Br10_E2g2 | reverse complement strand
CGAAAAAGCCCAGTCCCACGACCGTTTTGAGGCCGGTGTACTCGGCGACCTTCGCGGTTGGAGCCATCGTGAACAACGCGACGAGCATCTCGACGCCCAATAGGACGCCGAAGAACGCCGCCGGCGACAGGTCGATCGTCCCGACGGCCGGCACCGAGAGCGTCAGGCCGATCTCCATCAGCTGGGTGATCACGAGGATGAAGAAGACGTAGACCATCCCGTTGGCGAAGCGCACGAACGTGTCCGCGACGAGCAGCGGCCGGAGGGGATCCGGCATCGCGCGGACGTCCTCGACGATCTGACCGAACCCCTGGAAGTCCTTTCCGAGGGAATCCTCCGTGGCGTCATAGAGGAAATGCTGGGTGAGTGTCCCCACGATTCCAAAGAGGACCGCGATACCGAGGACGAACAGGAACCCAGGCATCAGGTCGTCGGCGACGAGGGCGGCAACGATCAGCGGGGCGAGGAGAAACGCCGTCCGTCGGAACGTCTCGGTGCTGGCGAACCCGCGTGCGAGTCGCTCCGGCGGAACGCTCTGTTTGACGATCGCATAGGTCGCACCGATCCCGAAGGACTTCCAGCCCTGTGCGAACAGCAGGCCGACGAACACCCAGATCCAGGGCTCGAGGACGACCACGCCCAGATCGACAGGCGGGACGAACGCGCCGGCGAGCCAGATACCGAAGCCGACCGTCGAGAGGAGGCCGAAGGCGGTGAGTGCGTACCGCGAACCGACGCAGTCGGAGATCACGCCGCCGTAGTACGGAAAGACGGCGCCGATAACGTTACCGAGCGTCGCGAAGAGGCCGACGACGAACCCCGTCGCGCCGAGGAAGACGAGGTAGTCGGGGAGAAAGCGGTTGGTCATCTGGAAGCCGAGGCTGAACGCGAACATCGCCAGCGAGAGCACCAGCACGTCCCGTTGCAGCGAAAAGAACTGCCGGAACGGATCGAAGACGTCCGGTTGCTCGGCCTCGATCGTCATGGCAGGCAGTACTCGAGAGCCGTTTATAAATGCCGCGCCGAAAGACTATCAGCGCCCCCGTCGGATCGTGGCCGTTGTGGGGGTCTCGAGGCTACTCGCCGACAGTCGTCACGGTGACCGTCCGCGTCCGCGGTCCGTCGCACTCGACTAAGAGTACCGACTGCCAGGTGCCGAGTGCGAGTTCGCCGTCTTCGACCGGAATCGTCACGTCCGGCCCGAGTAGCGTCGCTCGCAGGTGTGAGTCGGCGTTTCCGTCTAGCTGATCGTGGGCGTGGCCCCCGTCGGGGACGAGGTCGGCGAGAAAGCCCTCGATGTCCTCGCGAAGCCGGGGCTCGTTCTCCTGGACGATGAGCCCCGTCGTCGTGTGCTTCGCGAACGCCGTCGCGGTTCCGGCCTCGAGGTCGTCCGGGACGGCGTCGGCGATCCGATCGGTGACGTCGACGGTCGTGAGCCGTGCGTCGGTGTCGACGGTGAACTCCATACGCGACGTACGCGCTCAGTCCGCCCGTACGTTTCGGTCCCTACGGGAACCGCTCGAGCGCCACCTCGGCGCGCTCCCGGACGGTCGCGTCCGGATCGTCGGCCGCGAGCGTGGCCAGTCGGTCACGGACGACATCGACGTCCGCGTCGGTCTCCGCTGCGAGCCGACCGAGCACGGTCGCACCGGCCGCTCGAGCGTCGGGCACGTCGGTCTCGAGTGCGGTTTCTACTGCCTCGACGTGGTCGGCGAGGGCTCCCGGCCGGTCGCTCGAGACGGCGGCGAGCGCACGAACCAGCGCGGGCGTCGCCTCGTGGCCCGGTCGGTCGTCGACGAACGCGGCGAGTTCGTCGACCGACGGCGCGACGTCGACCGGCGAGTGGTCGGCGAGTTCGGCGAGACAGTACGCGGCGTCGGCCTGACAGTCGACGGCAGGCCCCTCGAATAGCGTTCTGAGCTTCGGGACAGTCGGCAAACAGGCGTCCGGTTGCTCGGTGACGTGCGACTGGATTGTCTCGACTGCGTCTCTACACTCCGCTGGCCTGTGTCCGTCGAGTTGTGCGAGCACCGACGGCAGATCGAACCCGAGGGCTCCACGATGCTCTTCGACGGCATTTCCCCCATCCATCCTATCCGCTACATGCGAGAACGGGGCCAAAAGCGTTCCGACAGTTTGTCAGAAGCAGTCAGGAAAGAAAGACGGTTCATACGGACTACTATCCGTCTCAGGCGAGCCACTCGTCGGGTTTCGTGTCGTAGTCGACGTCCTCGGCCGAGAGGTGTTCGACCTCGTCCCAGGGGACGTTCTCGACGGTCACCTCCTCGCCGTCGTATCGGACGAGCTTGCCGCGTTCTTCGGGTTCGGGCTCGCGGTTGCGGCGTTTGGCGACCTCGACATCGTGTTCGTTGACCTCCTTGACGATCGTCAGGAGGTTCACGGGCCGGCCCCAGAGTTCGAAGATCCGCTTCAAGGTCTCCTTGGCCTTCCCGAGATCGAGCATGACGCCGTTGTACTGGTGGCCGAGCAACAGTTCGTTGGCGTTGTTGTAGTTGCCGTCGTAGACCGCGATCGTCGGCTTGCCGAAGTTGGTAAACTGCAACAGCAACTTCTTTTTGACGTCTTCGGCGGCGTCGCTCGCGACGTGGAACTGGCCGGTCGCCTTCGAGTGCTCGTAGGTGAAGTAGTTGTTCTCGGTGATGAACTCCTCCGTGAGGAACTCGTCGAGGAAGGTCACGTCGTTGTGGCTCTCGCGCACGTCGTACATCCGGTCCCAGCCCGCCGAAAAGTCGACGTCCTCGAGGGCCTCCTCGACCGAGTCGTACCGGGCGTCGTCGAAGAGGTAGCGGCCGATGCGCTCGAGTTCGTTTTGGCTGACTCGCGAGAGGAACCCGCGGTGCTGGCGTTTGACCAGCGAGTAGTGTCGGCGGGCCAGTCCCTCGTAGGTGAGCACCTTCCAGGGGTACTTCTCGACGTCGATCTCGCCGTCGCGGGCGCGCTCGAGCGCCTCGTGGTCGACCCACTCGTCGGGGAGCTCGGCGACGTCCTCGAGCGTGTCGACCGTGATCGAGTCGAGTGCCGCCGGCGGCTCGAGCGTCTCGAGGACGTCGTCGAAGTCGACGACGTCGGTCAGATTTCGCCAGGAGATGCCCTCGACGCGAAGCAGACGCTCGAGCACCTCGCGGCGGTTGGTGGTGTTCTCGACGTACTCCCACAGCTCCATGCCGAGGCTGTAGGGGTTGAGCCCGCCGGAGCCGAGCACCTTCGCCATGTGGTCGGCGTAGTTGAGAAACTCGTCGTCGCCGGCGAACGCCTCGTCGGTCATCATCGTCGACTCCCAGTAGGCCGCCCACCCCTCGTTCATGATCTTCGTCATCTTCTGGGCGGCGAAGTAGTACGCCTCCGCACGCATCATATCGAGGACGTCACGCTGCCAGGGCTCCATCTCGACGGCGCGGCCGGCGTCGGCGTCGTACTGTTTACCGTGTTCGCGGACGAACGAGAGGATGTCCTTCTGGGGTTCCTCGGGGAACGTCACCTGCCCGTCTTCGGCCTCGAGTTTCTCGAGCCACTCCTCGTCGAACACCTCCCCTTTGATCTCCTCGGAGAGGCCGAGTTCGTCGAGTTTCTCGGCGAGGTCCTCGTCGATCTCCTCGGTGGGGCCGTCGATGTCGAGTCGACGTTCGAACACCCGGTGCTGGTCGATGTTGTCTTCTAAGCTGAGACAGTGGTCGATCCACTTCTCGACCTCCGCGCGGTCGATCTCGGGATCGGACATGTACTCGTCGATCGCCCGGGCGTGGCGCTCGAGCATCGCGGCGGCGTTGACCTGCGCTTCGTCCGACTGGCCGCCCGTAAAGAGCCCGAACCACTCGTTCTTCGCGAAGAAGTCCGAGTGGGCCTCGACGTGGGTGATGACGGCCTTCTGGTCGGCCAGCGTGTTCGACTCCTGGAGGAAGGCGTGGGCCGGATTGTCGTTGTTGACGATCTCGAAGGCCTTCCCGCCGGTGTACTGGCCCTGTTTCTGCTGGCGGTCGTACTGCATCCCCCACCGCCAGTGTGGGTAGCGACTCTGGAAGCCGCCGTAGGCGATGAGTTCGTTCATCTCGTCGTAGTCGATGATCCAGTACTTCACCGGGTACGGCTCGAGGCCGAGTGTCTGTGCCAGGTTCCTGGCTTCCGCGACCGGCTCTGCTAAGTCGGCGGCGATCGCCTGCTTGCGGAACCGGTCGGCGTTGGAGTTCGTCTTACTCATCCGAATCACTCTCCGTGGAGAGAATCTCGTAGATCGCGTCGGTCACGTCCTCTTTGCTGTTGACGTAGGCCACCGCGACGTCGTCGGCGTCGGTGCCGAAGTGGCGCTCGAGTTCCTCGGCGTGGGTGGCGTTGATCGCGTTGCCGCTGGGCTGGGTCTCGACGTAGGCGTGGAGGTTCGCCGGGATCTCCTCCATCATCGGGATGACGCGCTCTTCGGTGTCGTTCGAGGAGTTCTCCGAGTCCCCCGCAGCGAAGACGTAGCGGTTCCAGTCGTTCCAGGGGTACTCCTCTAGCAGTTCGGCGGCGAGTTCGTACGCGCTCGAGATTTTCGTCCCGCCGCCGCTACGGATACCGAAGAAGTCCTCGCGTTCGACCCGCCAGGCGTCGGCGTCGTGGGCGATGTAGACGAACTCGGCGTTGTCGTACTTCCCCTGGAGGTACCAGTCGAGCGGCGTGAACGTCCGCTCGACCAGCTCGCGTTTCTTTTCGCGCATCGACCCGGAGACGTCGCGGATGTTGACGACGACGACGTTCTTCTCTTTCTCCTCGATGATCTCGGGGTAGCGGTAGCGTTCGTCCTCGCGGCGGAAGGGGACGTGTTTGATCCCCTCACGGCGGATCTTCTGTTGAACCGACTCGCGCTCGACGTTCGCCTCGACCTCCTCGATCGAGGACCACGTCCCGCGTTCGTCGGCGACCTCCTCGTGGGCCTCCTCGACCCAGGCCATCGAGACCGGGAGGTTCTCGCCTCGAGCCCACTCGAAGACCTCGCGGGGGCTGATCCCCTCGACCTTGCACAGTTCTCGCAGGAACTCCTCGTCGAAGTCCATCGCGAGTTTGCGCTTGAGCCCCTCTTTGAACATCCGCTCGAAGTCGAGCGTGCTGTCGGGGCCGGTTCGGGTGAGGTCGGTGAACGGCCCCTCTTTCTCCTCGATGACCTTCTTCCCCTTGGGCTCTAAGTCGAGGCCCAGTTCCTCGTCGAGTTCCTGGGCGAACTCCTCGGGGTCCATCTCGTAGTACTCGTGGTCGCCGCCCTCCTCGCCGGGGTCGCCGTCTTCGCCGTCTCCGTCACCCGGCTGGGGCTGTGGCTGGCCGACGGGCTGGCCGACGTCCGGCGTCCCGCCGTCGCCCTGGCCGACGCCACCTTTGTCCCGGCGGTCGTACTCGAATTCCGGCAGCGAGACGATCTTTACGGGTATCTTGATCTCTCCCGGCCGACTCCCGCCGAGGTCGCCGTACTGGATGAAGTCGGCCAGGTCCTCGCGGCGCTGTTCGCCCACTTCGCGGAATCGTTCGAGGTCGTCTTTCAGTCCCATCGGTAGCTCACCTGTCCCATGACGTGTCGGCTGGTCAGTTCGGCCGACGCCTCGCTGTAGTCGAACTCGGAGACCATCGTCTCGATCGTTCGTTCCTTGACGGCCTCCGTTTCGGTCCCGCTCGGCGGGTCGTCCCACTGGCGCGGGTCGAAGTCCTCGAAGGTCCGTCGGACGTCGTCCCAGTCGTGGCTCTCGAGGACCGACTTGATCACTGGAATCGCCGTCAGGTCGACGTTCTGGACGGCGAAGTCCTCGTCGCGGTGCTCCCAGGCGTGGCGATTGAGCGACGTGATCACCTTCTCCCGGCGGAAGTTCCGGACGCTCTCGCGGGGGAGGTTCCCCTCGTAATCGTCCTCGCCGAACCGGCCGAGGTGTTCGACCTCGAACAGCTTCATCTTCAGCGGATCGGGCTCGACGCGCTCGCCGCGATCGTTGTACAGCGGCTCGTCGGTCTCCCAGGCGTAGACGTGTTCGACGTACTCTGCGACCGTCTCCTCGTCGACGCGTCGGTCGTGCATGATCGCCTCGATGACGTCCGACTCCTGTCGATCGTAGACGTAGTTTTTCACGGGGACGACGCGGTTTTCGAACTCCGAGCGCTCGCCCGTCGAGAAGACGGGGGCGGTCGCGAGCCCCTCGGCCATCGCGTTCAACACGTCCCGCGGCATGAGGACGTCGCTGACGGGAAGCTCCGGGTGGTGTCGGTCGCGGTCGCTCTGGACCAGTTCGGCGAGCGTGTCTCGCGTGTACGTCACCGGAATGCCGTGGTCGCCGTCGCCGCCGTCGTCGTCGAAATCGAACTCCGCTTTCTCGCGTCGACTGTCGCCTTCCTGCAGGTAGCCCTGATCGTAGATGAGCGCCTTGTCGACCAGGTCGAGCCCGTTCGGGAGGTCTTGGTCGTCGAGCCGCGAGGCCACCGCGTACAGCGCGGCCGCCTCGATCGCGTGCGGGGCGAACTCCTTCGTCCGCGTCTCGCCGCCCTGGTCTTTGATCGTCACCGAGACCGGCTCGCGAATGCGCGACTCGAGTTCGTCGTAGGTGTCGGCCTCCCAGACCTCGGTCTCGTTGGTGAGTTCCCGGCGGATGAGTTCACACTCGAGCGAGAGATTCGTCAGGTAGCCGAACTGGTGTTTGTCGAGCCGGCGTTTGAGTGCCTTCAGCGGGTCCATCCCGTTCCGATCGGCGTGCTGGTTCAGCTGGGCCTCGAGGTCGGGGTTCGAGATGATCAGCAGCTGGGTGTCGACGTCCATCCCGATGCCCTTGTCGAGTTTGACCGACTGCTCGTCGGGAACGTTCAGCAGTTTCTGGAGCAAGTCGGCGTGCTGGGCGGCGTCTTCGACGATCGTGAGCACGCCGTTGCCCTGCGAGAGGACGCCGTCGTAGGAGAAGGCCTGCGGGTTCTTCCGTCCGCGCGAGTCCAGTTCCTGGAGCATGCCGTGCATCCACGAGCCGACGAGTCGCTCCTTGGGGCGACCGTCGTCTTCGGAGTGGAGCACCCCGACGCCCTGGCCGATGTCGACGACGTAGTTTTTCACCCGCAGGTGTCGGTCGTCCGTGATCGCGGAGAACAGCTCGTCTTCGCCCTCCCGGCGGTACCGTTCCTCTAAGTAGTCGTAGGCCTCCCGGGAGAACGGGTCGAGTTCGGCGTCGACCCGGAGCGGGACGTGCTCGTCGAGTTCGGCGTTCAGGTCCTCGAGGATGCGCTCGCGGACCCCTTCGGGGAAGACCGACAGCGGGTGTGACTGGACGGGACTCTCGTACCAGTGTTTCTCGTCGCCGGCGGTCGGATCGGTCCCGTAGCTCAGCCCGCGCTGTTCGGCCTCGGCGCTGGTGACGTTCCACTCGACGGTGTACCGGCGGCCCTCGGGCGTCTTCGAGTACTCGCGCAGTCCGTTGACCAGACAGCGCTTGAGCTCGGACTTGCCCGTCGCCGTCGGCCCCTCGAACCAGATGATCTTCTCGTCTTTCGCCCGGCCGGCCGCGATCGAACGAAGGTCGTCGACGAAGCCGTTCAGGACCTCGGTGTTGCCGAGAATCGCGTGTTCGCCGTCGTTGTGCGGGTCGTCGAAGAAGCGATACCGCTCTTTCTCCTCGCCCTCCTCGACGACCGTGCGGGTCCCGGCGGCCTCGATCGCCTCGAGCAGGTACTTCGAGGCGTGCGAGGCGATCGTCGGGTTCTCGAAGATCCGATCGACGTAGGTCGACAGTTCCATCGGCTCCTCGTAGGTCGCCTCGAGCGTGCGGTCGGCCTCGGTAACGTAGTCCTCGCCGGTCATGCTAGTCTTCCATCTCTGCTTTGGCGACCTCCGCGCCGGCGAACTCGAGTACTTCCTTGGCACCTGCTTCGGAGTAGCCCTGTTCGGTCAGCGCGTCGATCCACGAGGAACGCTCGTCGTCGTCGACGTCGCTGGCGCTGACCAGCGCGGAGAAGTTGATGTTGTGTTTCTTGTCCTCCCAGAGCTTGCGCTCTAGGGCGCGGCGCAGGCGCTCGTTGTCCTGGGGGTTGAACGCTTCGCCCTCGCGGGCACGCCGGGAGACCCAGTTCGACACTTCCTGGCGGAAGTCGTTCTTGCGGTCTTCGGGCACGTCGAGTTTCTCCTCGACGCTTCGCAGGAACGTCTCGTCGGGTTCCTGTTCGCGGCCGGTGAGGTCGTCTTCGATCGTGTCGTCGTCGATGTAGGCCATGACGTGGTCCATGTACTTCTCGCCCTGGCGCTGGATCTCGTCGATGTCGTAGGCCAGCGCGTGACGGACGTCCTCGATCGCACGCTCGCGGTACTCCTCGCGGACCGTCTCGAGGTAGCGGTAGTAGGTCTCGAAGTTGTCCTCGGGGATCGAGCCGTGGTGCTCTAAGTTCTCCTCGAAGAAGTTGAACACCGTCAGCGGCGAGAGGAAGCCGCGCTGTCGGTGTTTCGAGTCCATGATCGCCTCGGCGATCTCGTCGCCGATAAAGCGCGGCGAGATGCCGACCATCCCCTCGCCGATCTCGGCTTTCGCCGCGGCTTCCTCGCGGAGCTTCTTGACGTCGATGTCGTCGCCCTCGTCGATCTCGCCGTTGTACGCTTTCGCCTTCGAGAGCAGGTCGACGGTCTCGGCGTCGGGCTCTTCGACCCGGGTGAGCACGCCGAATAGCCCCGCCATCTCCAAGGTGTGGGGCTCGACGTTGATGTCGGGGACGTCGGCGTTGTTCAGCATCTTCTCGTAGATGCTCGCCTCGTCCTCGTAGGAGAGGACGTAGGGGAAGTCGATCCGCTTGGTGCGGTCGTTGAACGCCTCCATCTTCTCGTCGCCCTTCTTGTCCTTGTACTCGGGCATGTTCGTCCGGCCGACGATCACCTGGTCGATGTCGATCCGCGGGTTGTTCTTCGGCTTGATCGTCTGTTCCTGGGTGGCGTGGAGGAAGTCATAGAGGAACTCCCGCTGGAGTTTGAGCAGTTCCTCACCGCTGAATATCCCCCTGTTTGCGTTACAGAACGCTCCCGAGTAGTCGAACGCCCGCGGATCGGACTCGCCGTAGATGGCGATCTTCGAGTAGTTGACGTCACCCGTGAGTTCGGTCTCGTCCTGGTTTTTCTTGTCTTTGGGCTCGAACGTCTCGACGCCCTGGCGTTTGTTCTCGTCGGCGACGAAGCGGACGATCTCGACGTGATTCTCGAGTACCTGCTTCAGGTCGTCGTCGTAGTACGCGAGCAGCCGGTCCATGTAGAACTCGCTCTCGGGATCGAGCGCCTGCTCGTTCTGGATCGTGTAGGGTGCGTCTAACCGCTCGTTGAGGTCGTCGATCACCGACTGGCGCTGCTCGAGCGGGAGCAACACCAGCGGGTCCTGGTTCATCGGCGAGCGAACGACGTCGTCGGCCGGATCCTGGTCTTTGACGACGTCACAGAGGTTCGTCCAGCGGAAGGTGTACATCCGGCCCTCCTCGCGGAGCGTGTAGTCCTCGAAGTACTTGCGGACCTGCTTGTCGAAGTGGGACTTCCCCGACCCGACGGGGCCGAGCAACAGTTTGATTCGGCGTTCGGGTCCGAGTCGGCGGGCACCCGATTTCACCTTGTTGACGAACTCGTGGATCGACTGGTGGATCACCTTCCCGTAGAAGGTGTTCTCGCCGTCGTGCAACGGGTCCTCGCTCGCGAGGGTGTACTCGACGACCCCTTCGGTTTCGTCGTAGGTCGTCCCGTAGTAGTCGAACATGTCCGCGACGCGCTGGTGGGCGTTGCGGGCGATCTTCGGGTCCTCGTACACCGCTTGGAGGTACCAGTCGAACGATTTGGTCTCCCGCAGATCCGCGGGCATCGATTCTTTGTACGCCGTACTGAGCTTCTCGAGCGTTTCGATGTCACCGGTCATGGTTGATTAGTGTAACTCCCCGTCTCGGTCGTCCGTGATCGCACGGGGTTCGTGAGTGAACGTCTCCTGACCTGCTGGAACGTTTCGCGGCCGAACCGCCATCCGTTCTGCTTGCTGAAGCCGGCGCGGACTCCTCACGGTCGTCTCGGTGGCGAAGCCCTGCCAGAACGCGTCTCCCTTTCGGGCGGCGTCGAACGGTCGTGTCATATGTGATCGATCACCACTCATCAATGTGCGAGATCCGGATCGTCGGTCTCACACGTTCTGCGCCGGGGACGGGCGCGGAGTGGATCGGTCCGGCGGACGGATACCGATAGTATTTAATGAGTGAGTAATCCAGCTACTTAAAGTTGGCCCCAAAAGGTATTTGCCAGAACCTATTTACAGGCACAATTTGCCAAAAATGCATACTGTCGCCTGGTACCACGGGACATTTTTGCTGGTCGAAGGCATGAATCCCCACCTTGCAGGATCGTGGTCTGCTCGCGCGCGGTCGGCCAGCCAGCCACCGACTCGCATCACACCCCTGTGCGTCGGCCCCCCGGTCGCGACGGTCATTTACCACTACCGGCCCTACCGGCACCCATGAGCGACCTCTCGGCACTGCCAGCGGCGTGGGACGTCTGGGCACAGGGTGAGGACGGACGGCTCGTCCTCGCGTACCGTCCGGACGTCTTCAACGCCGACGCCTTCCCGGCTGCGTGTCTCCCCACGCTGTACGTCACCCATGGCCGCCGAACCCGCCGTCCCGGGCGAAACCCGACCGACACGACCGCGACCGACGACTGGTTCGTCACGTTCTACTTAGAACCCGACGTCACCGTCGAAAACGGTCGACGATTCCCGGATCGATCCGGGGCACTCGAGTACGCGACCGAACTGGCGACGCGCTTTGCCGAGGGCGACCTGGAGTATCGCAGTTGCTATCAGGTCCCCCGCGAACGGTATCTCGACCGGCTGGACCAGCTCACCGGCCGCGAGGACGGCTGATCCGGGGTTCAATCGTCCGTACGCTCACGCGTGAGGCTTAACCACGCGTGGACACTACTCGTCCCCATGTCCACCGTGACCCTCGTCGGAACCCGGCTTGCCGAGCCGGGAACCGAGTTCGTCTACCATGGCGAAGCCGACGGCTGTGCCGGCTGTCCGTACCGGAGCCAGTGTCTCAATCTCTCGACCGATACGAAGTACCGGATCACTGCCGTCCGCGAGAACGCACAGCGGCTCGAGTGTGCGATGCACGACGACGGCGTCAGGGCCGTCGAGGTCGAACCCGTCTCGGTCCGCGCGAACATCCACGGCAAGGGCGCGTTCGCCGGCAGCAAGACGACGCTCTCCGGTCCCTGCCCGTACGTCGAGTGTCCGAGCCACGAGTTCTGCGAACCCGACGGCGTCGAGTTCGACGAGGAGTACCGTATCCGGGAGATCCTCGGCGAGCCGCCACACGACGTCTGTCACCTCGATCGCTCGCTCGAGCTGGTCGAACTCGACGTCGAGGACTGATCGCCCCTCGAGTACCACGATAAAAAAAATTGCGTCACAGGAGCACCGCCAGTCGGTGCGCGATGCCGTCAGTCTTCGCGAGCGTCGACGACGAGGACCGGGATGGTCGTCGCACGGAGCGTCCGTTCGGCGACGCTGCCGAGCAGCATCCGGCGGACGCCGCCGCGGCCGGCCGATCCCATCACGACCATGTCGATGTCGTTTTCCTCACCGTAGGCTGCGATTCGTTTGCGTGGGTTGCCCGCGACGACCGCTTCGGTTACCTCGAGCCCGTGTTCGCTCGCCCGATCTGCCACGTAGGCAGTGGCCTCACGGGCTCGCTGCTCGAGTTCGGGCAGATCGCTCAGATCGCCTTGCTTGAAGCGATCGATCTGTTCGGTGCCGACGGCGAGGTCCATCGCGTCGAGGTCGACCACGTACAGTGCGTGGACGTCCGCTTCGTACTTCGAAGCGATGTCGATCGCGTGATCGACGGCGTTCTCGGCGACTGCGCTTCCGTCTGTCGGGACGAGTATGCTGTCGTACATTGTTAGTCGTCTGCAGGGGTGCCGCCGTCAGCGGCGACGTCTTCGGCGGATTCCATCTGGCTCATCGGTTCGGGGCTGTGACACTGGCGGACGAGTCGCTTGATGTCTTCCGGTGGTTCGTCGGTGAGGATCGAACCGACGATGATCACGGCGAAGACGACCGGAACGCCGATGAGCGCCGAGGCGGTGCCTGGCAACCACGCGGCGAGTTCCGGAATGACGGCCTCTTCGACGCCCGTGTACATCGGAATCGCGGTGTCGTTCAAGATCGCACCGAACGAGATCACGATCCCGGTGAGCATGCCAGCGAGCGCACCTTCTTTCGTCGTGTTCTCCCACCAGAGTCCAAGGAAGAACACGGGGAAGAACACACAGCCGGCGATCGCGAACGACATCGCGACGAGTTCGCCGATCAGTGCCGGCGGGTTGAGCCCGATGAGCGTGACGAGAATACCGATGCCGAGGATCGTGCTTCGACCGACGATCAGCTGCTCGCGCTGGCTCGCGTTCTCTTTGTACAGGTTGGTGTAGATGTCGTGTGCGGCTGCCGAGGATGCGGTGATGAACAGTCCCGCAGTCGTCGCGAGCGCCGCTGCGACTGCTCCGGCGGCGACGAGCCCGACCAGCCACTCCGGTAGTTCGGCGAGCTGTGCCGTCAGGAGGACGATCGCGTCGGATTCCGCCATCGTCATGAACCCTTCGCCACCGCTGACCTCACGGTCGTAGAGGAGGCCACCGAACGCGGCGTAGGTTGCCGTTCCCCAGTAGAGCAGACAGATGAAGAACAGCCCCCAGACCGTCGACCAGCGGGCCGTTCGTTCGTTGTCGACCGTGTAGAACCGCACCAGCACGTGGGGCAGTCCGCAGGTACCGACGATGAGACTGAACGTCAGCGCGACCCAGCCGTAATAGCTCGTGAACGCGAACGGTTCGACGAACTGCGCCTCGAGGCTCACTGCCTCGGCGACCTGTGGACCGGCCTCGAGGTACGGGAGCGCGGTGGACCAGCCTTCGGCCCAGCCGGTCGCGTACAGCCCGAGCGTGAAGGCGATGATGAGGATGATGTACTGAATCGCCATGTTCTTCGTCGTCCCCAGCATGCCCGAGAGCGCGACGTAGCCGATGGTGACGCCCATCAGCACGATGACGCCGATCTCGTAGGAGACGCCGAAGATGTACTGTGCCATCAGGCCCATCCCGCTTGCCTGACCGATCGCGTAGACGAACGCGATCGCGAGCGTCGTGAACGCGGCGATGCCGCGTGCCCACTCGGAGTAGAACCGGTCTCCAACGAAGTCGGGTGCCGTGTACTTCCCGAACCGGCGGAACTGGGCCGCCATGAAGATCAGGAGGATGAAGTACCCGGTCGTCCAGCCGACGACGTAGGCGAGTCCGAAGTACCCGAGCACGGCGATCAGGCCGGCCACCCCGAGGTACGATGCGGCACTCATCCAGTTGGCACCGATCGCCATCCCGTTCTCGATCGAGCCGATGGATCGACCGGCGACCCACAGCTCGTCGACTGCTGCGACGCGGAAGAAGTAGCCAACGCCCAGGAACAACACGAGCATCCCGATCAGCGTCAGCGTCGGAACCAGTTTGAACCCGACGTCTAACGCAGACTCGAGCACGACTGGCTCTATCATTGTTCACCTCCGTCGGCGGCCACTGCGCCTGGCTCGGCGTCTTCCTCGTCTTCGTGACTGATGCCATACTTGGTGTCGAGCCGGTCACGCTGCATCGCGTAGACGACCGACAGGAGCAACGCGCCAAGCGGCGTCACGATTGCAGTGATGAAAAAGTGCAGCGGGAAGCCCCCCAGAACCGTCGTTCCAGTCATCAACTCGGGAGCGAACAGGATCGCCGTCGTCGGCCCGAACACGACGATCGCCCAGGCAGCGAACGAAATCCAGATCACTCGCAGGTGATCTCGCATGAACGGCGTCGCTGGCTTGAATATGTTTATTTCCTTATCGAGGTACGTTTCCGTCTTCACGCCGCCGTCTGTCTCGGCGACGTCCGTCGAATTTCGGTTGGTATTGTCTGACATAGTTGAGTTTCGTGTCGTAGTCTCGTGCCCACTCGTGTGCGCCCGAAAAGGCCGTGGTTCAGTTCCCTCCGACCTGGTCTGCGATCTCGTCGACGACCTCCGGATTCCGGAGCGTCGAGGTGTTTCCGAGTTCGTTGCCGCTCGCGATGTCCTCGAGCAGCCGCCGCATGATCTTGCCCGAGCGCGTCTTCGGGAGTTCGGGCGTGAAGATCACTTCTTCGGGCTTTGCGATCGGCCCGATCGAGTCGATGATGCCCTGGATGGCCGCCTCCTCGAGTTCGTCCTCCTGGCCCTCGCGACCGTCTTCCGGGATGACGTAGACGTAGACCGCTTCGCCTTTGACCTCGTGATCGCCGCCGACGACCGCCGCTTCGGCGATTCCCTCCACGCCGACGACGGCGGATTCGATCTCCATGGTGCCGAGTCGGTGTCCGGAGACGTTGATCACGTCGTCGACCCGACCGAGCACGGTGATGTAGCCGTCCTCGTCGATCTTCGCGCCGTCTTCGGGGAAGTAGACCCACTCGTCGGCGTCGGGGTCCGAGTACTCCTCCCAGTACTCGGAGACGAACCGTTCGTCGTTCCGGTACAGGGTTCGGAGCATGCCGGGCCAGGGCTTCTGAACGGTGAGATAGCCCGCCTGACCGGCGTCGATCTCCTCGCCAGCGCCGTCGACGATCCGGACGTCGAGTCCGGGCAGTCCCGGACCGGCAGAACCCGGTTTCATCTTACAGATGCCGGGCAGCGTCGTGATCATGTGGCCACCGGTCTCGGTCTGCCACCAGGTGTCGACGATCGGACACTCGCCGCCGCCGATGTGCTCGTAGTACCACTTCCACGCCCGCGGGTTGATCGGCTCGCCGACCGTCCCGAGCAGCCGCAGCGAAGAGAGGTCGTGGCGTTCGGGGTACTCCTCGCCCCACTTCATGAACGCTCGGATCGCCGTCGGTGCCGTATAGAAGACGTCGACGCGGTTCTTCTCGATGATCTCCCAGAACCGGTCTTTCTCCGGATAATCCGGCGTCCCTTCGTACATCACCGTCGTCGTTCCGAGCGCGAGCGGTCCGTAGAGGATGTAGGAGTGGCCCGTGATCCAGCCGATGTCGGCCGAACACCAGTAGGTGTCCTCGGGCTCTAAGTCGAGCACCGCGTGGGACGTCCAGGCCGCATACGACAGGTAGCCACCGGTCGTGTGCTTGACGCCTTTCGGCTTGCCGGTCGTCCCCGACGTGTACATCAGGAACAGCATGTCTTCGGCGTCCCGCGAGACGGGGTCGACCGTCTCGCCGGCGTGGGCGTCGACCAGTTCGTCGTAGTCGTGCTGTCCGTCGGCCAGCGAGTGCTCGAGTTCGTCGCCGAGTCGGTCGACGACGACGGTCGTCGTCTCGTGGTCGACGTCCTCGAGCCCCTCGTTCGTCTTCGAGAGGTGATCGAGCGCGTCACCGCGGCGGTAGTAGCCGTCGGCGGTGATCAGGTACTCGCTGTCGGCGTCGTTCATCCGGGTCGCGAGTGCGTCCGCGGAGAAGCCCGCGAAGACGACGCTGTGGGGCGCGCCGATGCGCGCACACGCGAGCATCGCGATCGGGAGCTCCGGTACCATCGGCATGTACATCGTGACCACGTCGTCCTCTTCGACGCCGAGGTCCCGCAGCGCGGCCGCGAACTCGTTGACCTCGTTCAGGAGGTCGCTGTAGGTGTACGTCCGCGTCTCGCCGAGTTCACCTTCCCACTTGATCGCCGCTCTGTTCTTCGCGCCGTCTTCGACGTGCCGGTCGAGACAGTTGTACGATGCGTTGAGCCGTCCGTTCGTGAACCAGCGGTAGGTCGGCGCTTCCGACTCGTCGAGGATCTCGTCGTACGATTCCTCCCAGTCGAGAAACTCCGCTGCCTGGTCCCAACACTCCGGCCAGTTCTCTTCGAACTCGTCGTATATCCCCGGATTCGTGACGTTCGCCTGCTCGACGAACGACTCTGGAGGCTCGAACGTATCTTGCTCCTCGAGTCGTGCCTCGAGATTGGCTTCCTCCTGTGACATGATACACCCAAGTAGTGAACAACAGTGATAGTAAAGTACGACTCTAGCTGTACAAAATCGATTCCGACGGAAACCGACCGTTCGAGATCATTCCGAGGACCATCTGCTGGAAAATTCGTGAAAATCGTCTCGAAGGAACAATTGGCGGACGAACGACGAGCCGTGTGGGGGTGCTCGACGGCCGGAAGCGGCTGTTTCGCTCCGGATCTCCCGATCTCTCTAGAGGCTTAGTGTGACGACGGGACGGTCGCTCACCTGGGGGACTCGCCGATAGTCCCGTCCGTCGGATCGTCGAAAAACGTCCGGAGGAGTTCGTGCTGGCCTTTCCGAAGGTGGTTGTGGAGCGTCGGCGACGAGATCCCCATCGCGTCGGCGACCTCTTCGGCCGTGCTCTCGCGGGGCCAGTCGTAGTAGCCGCCGAAGTACGCCGCCCGCAGCGCCGCCTCCTGGCGATCCGTCAGCCGATCCTCGAGCCCCTCGCGGAACTCGCGAGCGGTCTGGACGGTCCGTTCGGCTTCCCGTTTCCCGACCAGTTCCGAGGCCGGGAACGCGGACCGGAGCCCGTCGACGATCGTTCGCAGGTCGGCGTCGGCGGCGCACTCGCCGGTCACCGTCGCCGTTCCGCTGTCGAAGACCGCGTCGACGACCGTGACGCCGTACTCCGTCAGCGTCAGCGTCGGCGACGAACCCTCGACGACGAACTCGACGCGCCAGCCGTCCTCGTAGGTCTCGATCAACCGGTAGTCCGCGATTCCCGGATCGGCCTCGGCACGCTCGAACACCTCCGCCGGCGGTGCCCCCTCGAGACGGAGGTAGTACAGCTGGGTCGACTCCGAGACCGGGACGAGCGAGTCGAGTTCGAACCGACACTCGAGTTCCCGGGAGGTGCCGACGAAAAACGATCCCTCGTCCCGACAGGCGATCTCGAGTTCGACGACGCGATCCGAAAGCAGGAGGTTCCGCCGACGAACAGCGGTGATCGCGTACCCGACCTGTCTCCCGATCGTCTCGAGCCATCGTCGTTCTTCCGCGTCGAATGCGTCCGGTCTGGTCGTCGCGACCGAGAGGCTTCCGTAGACCGTATCCCCATACGAGAGACACACGCGTGCGAGCGCGCCCTCGAAGCGATCGGGGCCGAGGTCTTCGCTGACGTCGGGGACGACGCTAACCGCCGGTTCCGCGTCGGCGATGGACGTGGCGTCGATCGAGCCGTCGTCGGTCCCCACCGTCGGCGCGTCTGACCAGGACCCATCGTCCCACTCGTCGGGGACGAGTCTGTCGATTACCTCGGGTTCGACGCCGGCGGCGGCCCGCCACTCGCTGCGTCGGTCCGCGAACGTCGCCCGATCGATCCAGGCGAACTCGTAGGCGTCCCCGCTGGCCAGCGCCTCGCACGTGCGCGTTTCTACCTCACTGTGATCGGTCGACCCGAGCAACGCCCGGGTGATCGCACGCTGGCCCCGGGCGACCGCCGCCCGACGCTCGAGCGCGTCGCGTTCGGCCTCGACTTCCTCGAGGGCCTCGTAGTGTGCCGAGACGTCGCGAACGAAGACGGCGTAGCCGCGGTGGCGTCCCCGATCGTCCCGGAGCGGAGAGATGACTTCGGTCGCGTGGAACCGCGAGCCGTCCTTGTGCACCCGCCACCCCTCCGTCTCGTACCCCGACTCTTCGATCGCCGCAGCGAGGGTCCGTTCGGGAGCCCCGTCTTCGACGGCGTCGTCCGGGTAGAACGTGGAGACGTGCGTCCCGACGATCTCGCCGGCCCGGTAGCCAAACAGCGAGGCGCCGCTTCGGTTCCAGCGCTCGACGTAGCCCTCCTCGTCGAGCCGGATCAGCGCGTACCGATCGCTCGCGGCGAGCAACAGCCTGATTACGCTGTCGTCGCCCACCATCTGCCCGGATCGCGACCCGGTCCGGTCGCGGTCGGGTCCCGAGGGTCGCTCGACGGCGTCGAAGGCGTCGACGATCTCCGTATCGCTCGGCTGTGAGAGATACGGCTCGAGGGCTTCGAAGCTCCGCCAGCCGCCGGTGGACTTGACCACCCGTGGGTTGACGTCGTGATCGACGAGAGACCGACGGGCGAAGTAGTGTCGGAGCTCGCCGGAGGAGACGTCGACCAGCGACGGATCGTCGAACAGGTCGGCGGCCCGTGTGGCGACGTCGGCGACGAGCATCTGGAGCCGCCGTGGCGTCACCGAAAAGATCCTGTCTTCGGCAGCGAGGCCGTTGCTCCGGGCGTACCGGCGGAGTTCGCGCTCGACGGTCGTCGGCAGATAGCTGGTCCGCCCCTCGCGGTCGCCGACCGACGGCACGCGAACGAGGTATCGCGGGGGATCCATCCGGACTTGCTCGACGTCGCCGATCGTGAGTTCGGCGAGCTCTGCGGGCCGAAGCCCGACTTCACCACAGAGTCTGACGACCAGCGCTTCGCGGTAGGTTTCCGCGGCGTCGAGCAGCGTTTCGTACTGGCGACGCGAGAGGACGGCGCTGTCCGCCGCCTCGAGAGACATGTTTCGCAATTTCAACGGACGCGAACATAATAGTACTGGGTTGTGGCGGTACTTGCGGGACTATCGGTCGAACTCTCGGCGAAAACTGCGGGCAATTGATTTCGCTTTAATTGATTATGCGAAATCGTCAACTGCCGTCGCGCTCCGTCTGGATCTCGCCGATGATCTCCGGATTGCGAAGCGCACTCGTGTCCCCGAGTTCCTCGCCGTTGGCGACGTCCTCGAGCAGCCGACGCATGATCTTGCCCGAGCGCGTCTTCGGCAGTTCGGGAGTAAAGACGACGTCGGCCGGCCGGGCGAACGAGCCGATAGCCGACTCGACGTTGTCGACGATCGCCGCCTGGATCTCGTCGTCGACCTCGGCGTTCCGTTCCGTGCTCACGTAGGCGTAGATCTCGGTTCCGTCACGGTCGCTCGAGCGGCCGACGACGGCGGCTTCGGCCACGCCGTCGACGTCGGTTATCGCGCCCTCGACTTCCATGGTACTCAGCCGGCGGCTGGCGACGTTGATCACGTCGTCGACCCGGCCGAGGACGGTAACGTAGCCGTCCTGGTCGACGGTCGCCGTGTCACCGCTGAAGTAGCGCCACTCGCCGGCTTCTGGATCCGAGAAGCGATCCCAGTACTCCGCTCGAAAGCGACCTTCGTCGTCGTAAAGGGTGCGTGCCATTCCCGGCCAGGGACTGGCGAGCGTGAGGTAGCCGGTCTCGCCGGGAGCGACCTCCCGACCGTTCGCGTCGACGATCTGGACGTCGGTGCCGGGCAACGGCGGCCCTGCGGCTCCGGGTTTCATCTCGTCGACGCCGGGCAGCGTCGAGAGCATCACGGCACCCGTCTCGGTCTGCCACCAGGTGTCGACGACCGGACACTCGCCGTCGCCGACGTGGTCGCGATACCACGTCCACGGACGGGGGCTGATCGGTTCGCCGACCGTCCCGAGCAGCCGCAACGAAGAGAGGTCGTGGCGTTCGGGGTACTCCTCGCCCCACTTCATGAACGCCCGGATCGCCGTCGGTGCCGTATAGAAGACGTCGACTGCGTTCCTGTCGACGATCTCCCAGAGCCGGTCCCGATCCGGATAATCCGGCGAGCCCTCGTACATCACCGTCGTCGTCCCGAGCGCGAGCGGGCCGTAGACGACGTAGGAGTGGCCCGTGATCCAGCCGATGTCCGCTGCACACCAGTAAGTGTCCTCGGGCTTGACGTCGAGGACCGCGCGGGTCGTCCACGCGACGTGTGCGAGATACCCGCCCGTGGTGTGAACGACGCCTTTCGGCTCGCCCGTCGTCCCGGACGTGTACATCAGAAACAGCATGTCCTCGGCGTCTCGCGACACCGGGTCGACGGTCTCGCCGGCGTGGCGCTCCTGGAGGTCGTGGTAGTCCCACTCCTCCTCGCCCAGCACGTGTGGCAGGTCCTCACCCAGGCGGTCGACGACGACCGTGCGGACGTCGTGATCGAGCGAGAGCCGAGCGTTCTCGACCTTGCTCTTCTGGTTGAACGCGTCGCCACGCCGGTAGTAGCCGTCGCAGGTGACCAGGAACTCGCTGTCGGCGGCGTCCATCCGGGTGGCGAGCGCGTCCGCGGAGAAGCCCGCGAAGACGACGCTGTGTGGCGCGCCGATGCGCGCACACGCGAGCATCGCGATGGGGAGTTCCGGGATCATCGGGAGATAGATCGTCACGACGTCGTCCGTTCCGACGCCGATCCCCCGCAAGGCGGCGGCGAACTCGTTGACTTCGACGCCCAGATCCTGGTAGGTGTACGTCTCACGTTCGCCCTGCTTTCCCTCCCACCGGATCGCGGCGTGGGTCTTCCGACCAGACTCGAGGTGCCGGTCGATACAGTTGTACGAGGCGTTCAGTTTACCGCCCGTGAACCACCGGTAGAAGGGCGGATTGTCGTCCTCGAGTACCGACTCGTACGGCCGATCCCACTCGAGCAGTGCGGCTGCTCGGTCCCAACACGCGGGCCACTCGGCGTCGAACTCGCGGTGGATCGACTCGTTCGTCACGTTCGCTTGGTCGACGAACGAGTCAGGAGGGCTGATGGTCGTGCCGGCCAGGGCCGGGTTCGTCCCCTCCCAGCCGTTCCGATCGTCCATGTCTCGTCCTCATCGAGGACAGTCAGCGGAATAAACGTTCCTCCGGACGGGAGATGGCGACACAGAGCGACCGTCCTTATCGAGGGATGGCTCGAGGCGACACCAGCGGATCAGTCGTCGCCGAGTGAGGGCCACGTGGCCGGCTCATACGGTCAGTCGTGGGTCGGTACCCGCGATCGCTGCCCCGCTCGAGCGATCACCGGCAACACGTTCTACCGGTCCGTCTCAGTCGGCCATCGAATCGACATCGCTGATATCGTCGGCGTCGACGTCGTCGACTGCCTGTCGGACCACGTAGACGTCGTACCGCTGGCCTTTGGCGACGGGGCTGCCGACGCTCGACTGCGGTGCGATCACTGAACCGGCGTTTTGGGAGCCGATGAAGACGACGCTGGCATCGATCTCGACGGCGACGCGGCGGATCTCGCGGACGACCTCCGTCGTCGACGTTGCGGTCGGTTCGTCAGGACTGACCTGCTCCGTTCGAAAGGTCGCCTCCGGAGCGACCTCGGCGGCTCGGGACTGCAACCCGCCAGCGATCGCCTCGTGGTCGAACGGCTCACCGCGGGTGATCCAGCCGCGTTCACGAGCGTAATCTGCGTCGTCTGGAATAACCGTCACCACGACGACCTCCTCGTCCAGCAGGTCACCGAACGTCGCGGCCTTCTCGAGCGCTTTCGTCGCCAACTCCGAGCCGTCGAACGGTACGAGCAATGCCATGTTGGACTAGCAGGTGAACCGGTGAGGTAAATGTTCGGCTTCGAACAACCGACTGCGTGGATCGGGAGGAAGGCGTCGGCTGGGGGTTTCGACCGGATTCGGCCGACGAATCCGAACTGACTGTCCGCTGTGAGCGGTCACTCGTTGCCGGCGTCGACGACGACCACTGGTTGGTCCGCGAGCCTGACGACCCGGTCGGCCGTGCTCCCCAGCAGTGCTCGCCTGAACGACGACCGGCCCTGGGCACCCAGTACGATAGCACCGACAGCCACCTCGTCCGCGTACGCGCGGATCTCCTCGTCCGGGACGCCGGAGCGAATCGTCGTCTCGACGTCGAGATCCTCGTCACGGGCCGTCGCTTCGATCCCCTCGAGCCACGATGAGGCCTGATCGCGCCGTCGGCGGTCGACCTCCGCCGGATCGACGATCGCGTTGTCGTACTCGGTTCGTGAATCGAGGACGACGATCGCGTACAGCGGGACCTCGAGTCGGCGTGCCAGTTCGATCGCGTGCTCGACCGCCGTCGACGCGGCGTCGCTCCCGTCGGTCGCGACGAGTATCGAGTCGTACATGACCGTCGATACGTCCCCACACCTAAAGGAACTAGCCTGGTGGTACGAGACTGGTGATGACTCGTCTTGCCGAGAAACGCCCATCACTTTATACCGCCACCGACAAGGGCCGGTATGGCTGAAGCCGGTGCGTCGGAGGAAGTACCCGTCGAACGCAGGGACCTCATCGTGCTCGCGGTCGTCTCGATCGTGGGTGGCGTTCTCATCGCGATCTGGACGGTGACGCCGGAGCTCTCACCACAGTTCTTTCAGGCGATCTTCGTCGGTGCCTGCCTGCTCGCGTTCTTCCTGTTCATCCCGATCATGGGCGTGCGGCTGTTCATCGACGACCGGGGCGAAGAGTGATACTGTCGGAGGGAACTATCGTGAGCAGTCACTGTCCGTCCGCCGAACCGTATCGATGACTTCCGTCCGATAATATCGTTTGCTCAGTCCATCTTGTCGGGCATCGTCGAGAACCGAACCGGCCCCTTCATATCGGCTCGATTCGAGGGCGACGGCGCGACCGTCGAGTGCCGGACGACACCACGAGAACTCGAGCGGTCGTCCCGGCCGCCACCGAGGTCGACCTCGAGGAAGTCGTCCCCGTCGTCTTCGCCAGCTTTCTCGTCTCCGGCCGTTTTCTCGTCCGCTTCGTCTTCGTCGACCTCACCCGCGTTCTCGTCGGCGCTCTCCTCAGCCCGCACCGACTCGAGTTGGTCCCGGAGGCGCCCGACGTCGTCGCCGAACTCGGTGACCGACGAGCGGACGGCGTCCTCGAGCGCATCGCCGACGTCGGCCGTCCCCTCCTCGGTCGTCTCGTCGGCGTCGACCAGCCCATCCGTGAGTGTCTCGAGGATCGAACTCGAGTCGTCGGCCGCATCCTCGTCCGCCTGACCGTCGGCCGCGTCGTCGCCCTCAGCGTCGCCGTTTACCTGGTCGTCGGCTTCGGCCGCTTCGTCCGTCGTCCCGTCGGCGTCGTCCGCACTCGATTCCCTCGCCTCCTTGGTGGCGTCCGCGTCGGCTGTCTCGGCCTCGAGTTCGGCGACGTCGTCGGCATGCTCTCTGAGCGGGTCGGTCGCGTCCGCGAGCACGGCTCCGTCCGCGTCGTCGGCCAGGCTCGCGAGATTCAGCAGGCGGTTGAGCTCCTCGAGCTCGCGTTCGTCTCCGCGTGCGATGGCCACCGGGATCGACTCGGGCTCGCTTCCGTCCGGGAGCGTATCGAGGCCGACGGCCTCGAGCACCGTTTGTGGGTCGTTCGCCTCGAGAAACTCGCTGGCCGCGTCTGCGACCTCGAGCAGCGAGCCGTCCGCGGACGACTCGTCGGTCGAGAGCACCGCCGCGCTCTCGCGGTCGGCTGCCTCGAGAATGTCCGTCACTCGCTCGCGTTGGTTCTGGCTCATGATGAGATTGGCTCGTCCGGTATTCTACCGACCTGAGGCGTTTACTCAGTCTGCTTCGGCGTCCGCTTCCTCGGCGGCGTCTTCAGCCTGCTCTCCGTCGGATACTGCGTCGACGATCCGGTCGGTCATCTCCTCGCGACCGAGGTTGGCTTTGACGCCGACGTCTTTCGCGATCGACTGGAGGTCCTCGTAGGACAGCACGCCGAGGAAGTCCTCGAGCGTCTCCGTCCGCAGTTCCTCGAGATCCCCGGAGGACAGTTCGGCGTCGCCATCGCCTGCCTCGTCCTCGGACTCGGCCGCCGACGTGTCTTCCGTCTCGTCTGTCCCGTCGTCTTCCGCTGTCTCCTCGGCTTCCGCTGTCTCCTCGGCTTCCTCCGTCTCACCTGCTGTCTCCTCGGCGTCCTCCGTCTCATCTGCTGTCTCCTCGGCTTCCTCCGTCTCACCTGCTG
>LKMK01000124.1 GCA_001563805.1 Natrialbaceae archaeon B1-Br10_E2g2 | reverse complement strand
ACGAGCCGGCGATCGCGGCGCTCCGCGTCGAGCAGTTACTCGCTCGCGCCGAACAGGAGCCGGTGAGTGACGACGAACTGCATGGCCGACTCGACGAGCTTCGTCAGCGCGTAGACGAAGCGGAGGTCGCAGACGCGGTTGCAGCCGCTCGCGAAGAGACAGCCGACGAGTACGCAGATCACGCGTGAAGATCCTTGATACGAACCTCTGGGTTTTCGGAACGCTTGGAACGAACGATCGAGCGAAACGTCTCCTCGATGACATTGAACGAGGTGGGACGGTGTCGGCGATTAACGCGTACATGGTCCAGGAGGCACTCAACGCGTTCGATCGGACACCCGGGCTAACAGTAAGGGAACGAGACGAGCTGAAGACGTTATTCCTGACTCGGCTTACCCGAATGACCGGACTCATCGAAGCCCCCTCGAGTCGCGACTTCGCTGACTCCTTACTCGACGAACGACGAGCGAACGTTCACACCCAACTCCTCGCCAGAATTAGCGGCGTTCAGCCGAAAGACATCCCGATCGTCGTCTTGGCGTTCGAACATCGAGATCGGGAACCGACGGTCGTAACCAACGATACCGACTTCGCTGCGTTTACTCCAGCCGAGCACAATCTCTCGAAACTCGCTCTCGAGTACGTCGATTGAAGCCCCTAACCTCTGAAAGTCCTTCTCTCGGCGTTTTTGTCTGTCGCTCTCTTTGTGCCAGATCAACAAAATAGTCCTACAAGAGTTCTTTTTCAGGCTCTTTCTCGGGTTCGTCTTCTTTCGGCTCCTTTTCAGGCTCTTTTTCGGGTTCGTCTTCCTTCGGCTCTTTTTCGGCCTCTTTTTCGGGTTCGTCTTCCTTCGGCTCCTTTTCGGGTTCGTCTTCTTTCGGTTCCGCTTCGTCTGGTTCCTTTTCGGGTTCGTCTTCTTTCGGTTCTGCGTCCTTTTCGTCCGGAATGGAATCTTCCGCGAGGAGGATCTCGAACGGCTCGTCGGCGGGTGCGCTCTCCGGCTCGAGGTAGCCAACCGCGAACGCGGAGTAGACGGCCCCTCCGGCGAGGGACACGTCGATTTCGAAGACGCTGGCCGCTCGGTCACCCGCCGGATAGATGTCGAGCGTGTACTCGCCCTCGGGAACTTCGACGTAGCCGGATTCGCCGAACGCAACGTTCTCGAACAGCGCATCCCCGTTTTCACCGGCGACGACGTCCACCGCGGGCGCGTCGGGTGAGGCGTGGAGGACGCGAACGCGAGCGGTATCCGGATCGACCGGGCTGTTGTCGTCCTCGAGGAACAGCGCCTCGAGTGGCTGGTTTTCGGCGGCGACGTCGCCGATCGCTGCGAGGGTAGAGTCCCCCTCTTCGATCTCGACGGTCTCCTCGAGCACTGTTTCGGCCAGGGGTGCACCGGCGGGAACGACCTGGACCGTGTACGTGCCAGGCTCGAGGTCGCGGTAGTCGGTGACCGTCCGGTACGCGAGGCCCTCACGGACCAGCTCTCCGTCGACGTAGACGTCGATGTCTGGTGCGTCGGGTGAGAGGTGTGCACTTCGAGTCCGGACGCCGGTATCGGTCGGTTCGTGGTCACTCGAGGCGGCTGTGGTACTTCCGAGGCTGCTGACCACCACGAGGCCGCCGCTGATCTGTATCATTCGCCGTCGACTCACGCCAGTTCCAATCATTCAACTGTCATGAACGCCGATACCGGTAATAGTGCTAGTACTTGCAGGCGCAGGTCGAATCGGTCCGAGGCTCGACCTCCAACGCTCTGGGCCTTTCGAGCGACCCGTTCCGTGTGAAAAAATCCGGATCCGTCCACCCACTCGTCTTTCAGTGATGTAAGTCGCGACACTCGAGCCTCACCCCGCCGTCCGATCGTGACCCCGTAGTCCGGACAGGCGCTGCTTGATAACGAAAGCTCGAATCGCGCGTTCTGGGCCATCTGGGACACTCAAGGCAACAATCTCTAAGTCGAGTCGTGACAAATCGAGAGACTAGTACAGTCCCAGCACCATCGATACTCGAGCCCGGGGTCGCCGCGCGCGACGGCGGGAGTATTGGGGGAGACCGGTTCGAACTGTCACGTCGGGATGGGGGTGGGAGTCGATCCGACCGCCGGGCGAACGGACCGAGAGGGCAGTCACGTGACCACAGGCTCCATCGCAACCGAGACCGACCGCGCGCAGGCAGGGCTGGGGACGGTCATCGTCTTCCTCTCGCTGGTCATCATCGGCGCCATCGCGGCCGGCGTGTTGCTCTCCTCGGCGGAGCTGCTCCAGACCCACGCGGAGGCGACGGGCGAAGAGAGCACCCAGCAGGTCGCCGACCGGATCGATATCGTCGGCGTCGTCGGCTACACCAACGAGTCCGCCGGAACATTCGATCAGACCGACCTCGACGGGACGGCGGAACTCCATCGCCTCGAGGTGACCGTCCAGCCCGGGCCGGGGACATCGGTGATCGACCTGGAAGAGACGACGATCGAACTCCTCGCCGACGAGGCAACCGTCCTCACCTACCGCGACGTCGACGGCGGGTTCGACGACCGCGACTTCCATCGGTACGTCGAACTCGAGGCGGACGATTCGGACTTCTTCGCGGTCCGAGACTACGATTCAGGGGAGAGCGTCAGCGCGCTCGGTAGCACCGATCGGGGCGTGATCGTGATCCCACTTGGAATGTACGACGACGAAACCGAGTGGATTGGTGATGAGGAAGAACTGAAACAGCCGGCCCGCCTCGAGCCCGGTGTCACCGCTCAGCTCACGCTCACGACGGCACAGGGGAGCCAGCGGACGACGACCCTCTACGTCCCGGACAGTCTCACGGACGACCCGGCCGTCACGCTGTAGAGCGAGCACCTCGCCCACAGTGATCGGACCTGTGTGGCCGGCGGTATGGATCGTTTCCAGCATATGTGACAGATATTAGTTATAGACGGATAAAATATATTTGGGCCGAAGTGAGACGGTCCATATCTCGATCGGATCGATCGGAACGCACACCCGCCCGACGTCCCCGAGCGAACTGGTCGAGAGACCACTCGCCGGATCCGCTGGCGACCGGTTCGTCCCGAAACGGCCCAGTACGGACCCGACGGACCCTCGAACACCGACGCTACATCGAAGCTTCGAGGTGACGCCGTCAGGAACGCCTGCTGGCACGAGCGTCGGCGGTCGAGCGGCGGGAAATCGTCGACGGACCCGAGGACGGTCGCTCGAGCCCCCCGTTACCTCGACGGTGGCTTCCGGCTCGAGAACGCGGCCAGACGGAAGCAGCGGCGTCGATCCTGCAGAACCGACACGAACGCACTCGTTTGGGTTGTTATACAGGACCTACATTATAGTATTCAAATACTATTGGCGAACTATTTGTATCCTTATATTTAACCCGTCGATCGATTTCGGACCGCCGCGATACCCAGACGGGACTCGACCCGAGCTCGTCGGCGACGCGAGGCTCGAACGGTGAGCGAAGCGTTCGGCGTCGAAAAACGTCGCCTACGGTACAGAACGGAGCAGAGACTGCACCGGAGTGGTGCCCGGAACGGAAAGAGACGTTTCTCGATCCGTCCGGAGGGACGGACATAGCCCCGACAGGACCACCGAGGCGTTCGAAACCGTCGAACGGATTTGTGATCGAGGATGCTCGCTCACGACGGCTCGTGTGAGACGAAAGCGGCCCGCAGCGGTATCGCTCGTGGTGGGATATGGGACCGCCGTCGGCGAGGAGTACTTACGGGTGTACACCTGTAAACAGCGGCGGGTCGTCGGGTCTGAGCTGTGTCGGGCGAAAACGTCGCGAACTGGGCGCTGGGCGATGCAGCGCGGGGGTTGGGAGCGCGACCAGGCCAGTTACGAGTACTGGATGTTGAGCTCGAGTTCGTTCGCCGTACCGAGCAGGAGGTTCGGCAGGGTCGTTTCGAAGAGCTGGCCCCGGAACCGATGGGTCGGACCGGACACGCTCAGCGCGCCGAGTGGCGTGCCGTCTTCCCGTTCGACGGCGACGCCGATCGCTCGCAGGCCAGCGGTGTTCTCCTGGCGGTTGATGCTGTAGCCACGGTCGCGGATCGCCTCGAGTTCGGTTCGAAGCGCTGATTCGTCGGTGATCGTCCGGTCGGTCTGGGCCGATAGCCCACGACGCTCGAGAATTGCGGTGACGCGTTCGTCCGTCATACTCGCCAGGATGGCCTTTCCGGCGGCCGTGGCGTGAATCGGGATTCGTTTGCCGATCTGGGAGTCCGTGTGGACGGCTCGCGAACCCGTCTCTCGATAGACGTAGACGCCCTGGCCGTGCTCCGGCGCGATGAACTGGGCGCGTTCGTCGGTCTCGGCGGCGAGGTCCGCGACCTTCTCGCTGGCGAGCTGGTAGGCGTCGGAACGCGTCCGGGTCTGTTCACCGAGCTGCAAGAATCGAAGGCCGGTCCGGTAGACGCCGTCGTCGTTGACGACGTACTCGAGGGCCTCGAGCGTGGTCAGGTGGCGATGGACGGTACTCTTCGCGAGGTCGAGTTCGGACGCGAGTTCGGAGATCTGTCCGCCGTCGCGGTCGGCCAGCGCCTCGACGATTTCGAACGCCGTCTCCATCGTTTTGACCCGGCCCTTCTCGTTTGTCGTGCCCATGTGCTCACGATTTCCCGACCGATTCAATAAGCGTTCCGTATCGTCGAACGTGTCGCTGGCGATTGTCGGTCGGATCCACAGACAGAATCCGCGTCGAAAGTCGCTCTGAAAGCCTGGTAGACGGAATACTTTCTCGAGGGAGCCTGTCCAGCTGTTCGACTCTGCAGAACGAAGTCCGTCGGTCGGAAAACCCACGTCAGTTCCCAATGATTTATGTAGACGCCACAGGTCTGTGGCGATATGGCACATTCGTGGCGGGACACGGTTCCGTTATCGGACGAACAGGCACTCGTGCGGGATAGCATCCGGGACATCTGCTCGGAGTTCGACGCGTCGTACTGGCGCGAACAGGACGAGGCGGAGGCGTATCCGGAGGAGTTCGTCGACCTGCTCGCCGACCACGGCTGGCTGGGCATCCTGATTCCCGAGGAGTACGGCGGCGCGGGGATGGGCACGCCGGAAGTCGCCGTAATGATGGAAGAAATTGCTGCAAACGGCGGGGGCTTCAGCGCCGCACAGGCGATTCACGGAGGGATTTACAACAGTACCCCGCTCGTGAAGTACGCCGACGAGGAGATGAAAGAAGAGTTGCTACCGAAAGTAGCCAGCGGCGAGGTGGCGATCCAGTCGTTCGGGTTGACCGAGCCAAACGCCGGCTCCGACTCGACGTCGATCGAGACGACGGCGGAACGCGACGGCGACGAGTACGTCGTCAACGGCCAGAAGATCTGGATCTCGCGGGTCGACGCGACCGATTATCTGCTTTTGATGGCGCGAACGACGCCCCGCGAAGACGTCGAAAAACGGACGCGAGGCATCTCGATGTTCCTCGTCGACGTCGAGGACGCCTACGACCAGGGGGCACTCGAGGTCGAACAGATTCCGAAGACGGTCAGTGGCTTCGTCCACTCCTACGAAATGTGGTTTACGGACCTCCGCGTGCCCGCCGAAAACCTCGTCGGGGAGGAGGGCAACGGCTTCTACCAGGTACTCGACGGGCTCAACGAGGAACGGCTCGCGATCGCCGCCGAGTGCGTCGGACTCGGTGAAGTCGCACTCGAGCGAGGAATCCAGTACGCGAACGAACGGGAGGTCTTCGGCCGTCAGATCGGCTCGAACCAGGCGATCCAGCACCCGCTCGCGGACGCTTACACCGAGGTCCTGGCGGCGAAACAGCTGCTGTACGGCGCCGCGGAGACGATCGACGAGCTGAGTCAGAAAGAGACCGGCGCGATGGCCAACGCCGCCAAGTACCGCGCCGCCGAGGCGGCCTTCGCGGCCGCCGACGCCGCCGTCCAGACCCACGGCGGGTTCGGCGTCGCTCGAGAGTACGACGTCGAACGGTACTTCCGGGAGGCGCGACTCACCCGGCTCGTCCCCATCACCCAGCAGCTGGTGCTCAACTACATCAGCGAGAACGTCCTCGGAATGCCACGGTCGTACTGACCGGGGATCGATCCCGTCAGTCACCCGACGCCGACGCACTCGAGCAGGCGGGCCGGGTGATCGACACTGATCGACCGAAGCCGACACTGATCGACCGAGACACAGTCGACGAACAGCACGACGAACCAGCGACAGACAGCTCGAGAACACACATCCATGACCAACGACGACACCACGGAACGACACGAAACGCGACTGATCGACGGCTGGCAGGGCCGATACTACGAGGATTTCACGGTCGGGGACGTCTACAAACACCCGTTCGGTCGAACGATCACCGAGACGGACGACGTCTGGTTGACCAACGTGACGATGAACCTCAATCCGATGCACTTCAACGAGGCCTACGCCGCCGAGACGGAGTTCGGCGAGCGCCTGGTCAACGGCCTCGTCGTGATCGCGACCGCCGTCGGGATGAGCGTCATCGACGTCTCGATGAACGCGACGGCGAACCTCGGCTACGACGAGGTGCGCCACCACGGCCCCGTCTTCCACGGTGATACCCTCTTCGCCGAGAGCGAAGTGCTCGAAACGCGCGAGAGCTCCTCCCGTGATCACGTCGGAATCGTGACGACCGAGCTTCGTGCGTACACTCAGGACGACGAGCTCGTGCTCACGCTGAAACGGACCGGCATGGTGTTGAAACGGGAACACGCTCAGCCGACGGCAGCCCAACCACCAGGCTGGCCGCCGAACGTCGGAACCCAGCCGGCGGACCTCGACGAACCCGATCGATCCTGACTCACGTCGACGACTCCGATCGGCCCAGACCCACGTCGGCTCGAGGACGCACCTCGAGCGCTCCACAGCGAGTTCGGCGCCTCTCGATCGCCTGGCGGTGGCACCGTCTCACCGGTCGGCCGGTTCCCACGAACCATTATGCATTGGCACCCGATAGATGACCTATGCACGAAACCCTGGAAACGACTGTCGTGGAATTCGACGCTGAAACCGGCGTCGGTCACGTGACGCTGGATCGGCCGGAGTCGCTCAACGCCCTCAGCCGCCAGCTTCGAACCGACCTCGTCGAGAGCTTGCGGCTGCTCGAGGCCCAGAACGACGACGCGGAGGGAGTTGCCCTCAGAGCCGTCGTCCTCGACGGCGCCGACGGCAATTTCTGTGCCGGCGCGGACGTCACCGAGTTCAGCGACGAGTCGTCGGCCGGGACCGCAGAACGCGACCACTTCCGATTTCTTCGGGAGTTTCCGGTGCCGATCGTCGCGAAGATTGGCGGCTACTGTCTCGGTGGCGGGCTCGAGACGGCGCTATCCTGTGACTTCCGGATCGCCCACGAGGAGGCGCGGCTAGGCTTTCCCGAGGTCGACCTCGGCCTCTTCCCGGGTGCAGGCGGTGTCCAGTTACTCAGCCGCCTGGCTACCCCGTCGGTCGCTATGGAACTCGCGATGACCGGTGAGCACGTGAGTGGCGAGCGGGCGGCGGAGCTGGGATTCGTCGACCGGGTCTACGGGGACGACCTGGACGACGCCGTCGACGAGTTCGCCGAAACCATTGCGTCGAAGCCGCCGCTGGCAATCCAGGCGATCAAAGACGCCGCGCGGACGGCCGCCCACACCGGACTCGAGGAGGGAATCGCCGCCGACCAGACCCGCTTCGAGGTGCTGTTGGCCTCGGAGGATCACGCGGAAGGGGCACGTGCATTCGCCGAGGACGAGTACCAGCCGGAGTTCTTGGGTCGCTAGCGCTCCTGTCTGCACAGTCTTTCGGTCATCGGCCCGGCGCCTCTCGAGGATAGACACTCCTCGAGCCCGCAGTGTCCGACAATGTCTCGGAAAGGCCATACGTTCGCGGAGGTCGAACAGGACGGGGAAACGTAGCCTTGTTAGTCGACACCACCGCTAGTTTTATATGTAGCAATAGTGGTAAGACAATAGAATAGTATCATATATAGAAGGTGTATTTTAGCTAGTGTTTCTTGGGATTATTTGATAGTTTCGGGCGAAGATGGGCAAATTACCCCATATGGACCACAAAACCGAATTTGAGAGAATATTCGAGGAAGTGTGTGGATAACTAGTTTCGTATTTTATTTCTGGGTCCGATAACCGATTTACGCGCAAGGGTTTCAAATCCAGGACCCAGTCAATCTCCTGGTTCAAACGAGCATACCGAAGTGTATCATGAGTGATTTCTATTATACATTGGAGTCTGGTAGGACGACCGTCAGCACACTGGGTGACACATTCCGCCGTGAACCGCCGGCCGAAAGCGTCCTGCCAGAACGGACCACTCGAGCACCCGACCCCCATCGCCTCACGCCGGAGTCACGTTGCGGTCGGACCCTGGGCCCAGCGTGGACTGCATTGTTGCTCCGCTAGAACGAGACGAGCGGACGATCACGACGGAGTCCGCTGGTTCCCGAGGCGATTCGTGACCTGCTCGTGCCTACGCTACGGCGACGACGCTCTCCCTAGAGTAACAGCGACAGGACTGCGAGAACGAGAAACAGTAACACGAGCCACTTCGCGATGGACATCGTGACTCCTGCGACGCCGGTTGCGCCGAACGCGCCAGCAATGATCGCGATGACGAAAAACAACAGTGCGAGTTCTAACATGGTTATCTCGAGGGCCGTTCGAGGGAAAGGAATTCGGCCTGAACACGCCACACCGCGGGAATCGGTCTGGAGCTCGAGGAAACGCGCGGAGCACCGATCGGCGGTTGCGGCCCGTCGACCCAGTGTGCACTCGAGCAGGCTGGCAGTTCGACTACGGAATCAGTTCTCGGCGCCCGACAGTGGAGCGCGACACTTACTCGTTCAGGTGGGACCGGTAGCCTTTCGGCTCGAAGCCGCGCCGGCAGATGACACGTTTCCGACCGACGGTGATGGCGCTGATCTGGTCGTCGGTCTCCATGCGGTCGATGACGCCCTCGAGGCGATCTTCCGACCAACCCGTGCGTTCCTGGATGGTGGCGGCGTCGACGCGGCCCCCGCGCTCGACGAGCAGGCGAAGAATTTTGTCCTCGTCGGGGAGGTCGCGTTCGTCGACGCCGTACTCGAACTGTTCTGCGTAGCTCAACGTTTCGTTCGTCGACTGTTCGTCGGTCGATTCTCCGTCCGTCGTGGACTCGGTGTTCTCCGTCTCCTCTGTCGATGAGCCACGCCAGAGAGACGAGAGACGAGTCCAAAGCGTACTGAATACCATGTGTTAGTTACCCTCCGATGGGACGATCGCTGGGTGCGGTAGTTGTGCTGCAGTTCTATCCACTGATTTATATTTGTGCCGCCGGCAGTCCACTT
>LKMK01000123.1 GCA_001563805.1 Natrialbaceae archaeon B1-Br10_E2g2 | reverse complement strand
GGCGGGACGGCCAGCGACTCGTCGAACGCGCCCCGCCGGTCGGGCCAGGACCTGAGTGAGGGGACGAGCAGGACGAGCAAGCCACCGCCGTCGACCGCGCCTACGACCGATCCCAGGGCGTTGGGTCGAAGCCCGTCGTGGACGTCGAGGACGACGACCTCTCGCGTCGTCCCGAGGAGTTCCCCGGCGCGGGCCTGACTGTGCTGTTCACAGCGGAGGCGGTCGTCCGGCCCCACCAGCGTCGTCGCCGTGATCGGGACGGGAAGGGCGTCGAGGATCGACTCGAGGACGTCGTAGCTCCGCTCGCGCTCGCCCGAGAGCACCAGCAGTCGCCGCTCGTTCGTCGCACTCGCTTCCGCGAGGAGGGAGTTGGCGAGACCGGCGACGTCGAGACTCATGCACCACCGTCGAGTGGCCCGGGAGTAATAGCCACCGGACCCACGCCGACCGCGGGAGAGAGACGGCTGGGACGCGGGACACCCGTGCGGCGGTATCGCACGGCCCCAGCAGTTTGAACACGCTTTTAAGGGGGGCAGCGCTACTCCGTAGTACACCCTACGCGGGGTTGATGATGCTCCTAGCCTCACAGGACTTCCGCCGGATCGTCCGGCCCGGGACCCAGTTCCCGGACGGCAGGGGAGCGCGAGCCCACGCGTAGGAGAGGTGAACAACCAATGTCAGTCTACGTAACCACCGACATCCCAGCCGACCTCGCAGACGACGCCCTCGAGGCGCTCGAGGTCGCTCGAGACACCGGACGAGTAAAGAAAGGAACGAACGAAACGACGAAGGCGATCGAGCGCGGCAACGCCGACCTCGTCTACGTCGCCGAGGACGTCTCTCCTGAAGAGATCGTGATGCACATCCCTGACCTGGCGGAGGAGAAGGGAATCTCCGTCGTCTTCATCGAGACCCAGGACGACGTCGGCCACGCTGCCGGCCTCGAGGTCGGCTCGGCCGCCGCGGCGATCGTCGACGCCGGAGAGGCCTCCGGTGACGTCGAAGACATCGCCGACAAGGTCGAGGACCTCGACTGAGGTGACCGAACATGAGTGCTGAAGAAGAAAACGGCGGCTCAACCCCCGCCGAAGTCATCGAGATCGTCGGCAAGACCGGCATGCACGGCGAGGCCATGCAGGTCAAGTGCCGGATCAAGGAGGGGGAGAATCAGGGACGAATCATCACCCGTAACTGCCTCGGGCCGGTCCGCGAGGGGGACGTCCTCCAGCTTCGCGAGACCGCCCGTGAGGCGGACTCCATCGGAGGACAATAATGGTCGAGAAACGTACCTGCGACTACACGGGCGAAGAGATCGAGCCCGGGACGGGAATCATGTACGTCAAAAACGACGGGAGCGTGCTCCACTTCGTCGACTCGAAGGCGGAGAAAAACTACAAGCTCGGTCGCGAACCCCGCGATCTCGAGTGGACCGAAGCCGGCCGCGCCGGCAAGGGCCCCGTCCAGGAGGAGGCGCCTGCGGCCGAAGCGGCCGACGAGGACGAAGACGAACCGTCCGAGGACGACGCAGACGCTGACGAATCGGAGGCCGACGAGGCCGCCGATGACGAGGAAGCGTCCGACGCTGAGGAAGCCGACGCCGAGGAAGCCGACGCCGAGGAAGCCGACGCTGACGAAGCCGACGCTGACGACGAGTCGGAATCCGAAGCCGACGGCGACGACGAAGACGCCGACAACGCGGAGGATAACTGATCATGGCCGACACCGAGCGGACGTTCGTGATGGTCAAGCCCGACGCCTTCGCGCGCGGGCTCGTCGGCGAGGTCGTCTCCCGGCTCGAGGAGCGCGGGCTCAAGCTCGTCGGCATCAAGGTCATCAACATGCCCGAAGCGCGCGCCAAAGAACACTACGCCGAACACGAGGACAAGCCGTTCTTCGACGACCTGATCGAGTTCATCACGGCCGGTCCCGTCGTCCCGATGGTCTGGGAAGGACAGGACGCGACCCGACAGGTTCGCCAGATGATCGGCGCGACCGATCCGCTCGAGGCTGCCCCGGGAACGATCCGCGGCGACTACGCGCTCGATCTCGGTCGGAACGTCGTCCACGCGGCCGACCACGAGGACGAGGGCGCGAACGAACGCGAGATCGCGATTCACTTCGACGACGACGAACTGATCGACTACGACCAGCACGACGCCGAGTGGCTCTACGAGTAAGCACTCGCCGTCCGACCGGCTTCGACGCTCAGTAGTCGACCCCTATTCCTTATCGACGGTCGATCCCGCGGGGTGACTGGTTTACAATCGTATCCCGTGCTGGCGTATTTTAAACAGGTTTCCTTCTCGGTAGACGTAACATCTAATGTGTCGCCTGTAGTAGAGACGGCTGGTGGTTTCGAATGGTAACTTACGGTAGGTGGTCCGGGGATGCGTGAGACAGAACGGGAATCGACGGCACTCATCGCGGAGTCGACGCCGTCGTTGAATCTCATCTTCGATCTGCTCTCGAATCGGCGTCGACGGTACGCACTGTACTACCTCTACGACCAGCCGGACGGGGTCGCGACTATCGAGGACGTCACTGATCACGTGGTCGTACTCGAGACACGGGAGGACGGTGCAGACACCGAAGCGAGCGTCGACGAGCGGGCCCGAAACGCTCGGATCGAACTGCAACACGTCCACCTGCCGAAACTCGAGGACGCGGGAATCCTCGAGCTCGATCGACGCAGCGAGACGGTCCGGTACTGGACCCAGCCGTCGCTCGAGGAGTGGCTCGAGCACGCAAAGCACAAGGAACTGTCGTAAGCGGCGCCGTTCGAAACCGAGTCGGACGACGAACGTTGGCGGGGCGTTGAAAGGTTTAACACGAAGTTCGTGGTTACTCTCCGTGTCGTCCGTATCGGATCTCTGCAGGCCGAACGACGTGGGGTGTGATATCATTTCACTCCTCAACACTTAACAGGAGAGATACCGATACGGACTAACAGGTGTTATCCATGACTGACCACGAACTTCCACCACTTCCATACGATTACGACGCACTCGAGCCATCGATCTCCGAACAGGTCGTCACCTGGCATCACGACACCCACCATCAGGGCTACGTAAACGGCCTCAACAGTGCCGAGGAGACCCTCGCCGACAACCGCGAGTCCGGCGACTTCGGCTCGACGCCGGGCGCCCTCAGTTCGGTTACCCACAACGGCTGTGGACACTATCTCCACACGCTGTTCTGGGAGAACATGTCCCCCGACGGCGGTGGCGAGCCAGAAGGCGACCTCGCCGACCGCATCGAAGAGGACTTCGGCTCCTACGAGGGCTGGAAGGGCGAGTTCGAGGCCGCAGCCGGGGCCGCCGGTGGCTGGGCACTGCTGGTGTACGATCCGGTCGCCAAACAGCTCCGTAACGTCGCGGTCGACAAACACGACCAGGGCGCACTCTGGGGCTCGCACCCGATTCTGGCCTGTGACGTCTGGGAGCACTCCTACTACTACGACTACGGCCCGGACCGCGGCAGCTTCATCGAGGGCTTCTTCGACGTCGTCAACTGGGACAAAGTCGAAGAAGAGTACCAGACGTGCCTCTACCACTTCGAGTAAGCGACGAGCCAGTCAATCCCGGTATTTTTTCGACCGCTGCCGACGAGCAGTCGCTCTGTCCTGGACCGTGTCTGGTTCTAGGTCCGTAGTTGCGTCCCGTCTCGTGTTGGGGGAGCCCAACTACCATGATTTATCAACCGGGATCGCGATACCGAGGGTGTATGGCCGTCGAGGAGGATCCAGCCGACGACGAGCGAACGAGCCACTACCGACCGGACGGCCTCGAGCCGGCAGCGAACGACGCGACGGCGCTCGCCGAATCGCTCCGGGACGCCTGCCGGGGAGACGTCCGGTTCGACGAGTACACGCGGATACTGTACGCAACCGACGGGAGCATCTACAGCGCACAGCCGGCCGGCGTCGTCTGTCCCCGTGACATCGAGGACGTTCGGGCGGCGGTTCGGACGGCCGCAGAACACGACGTTCCTGTCCTCCCGCGAGGGGCCGGCTCCTCGCTCGCGGGCCAGGCAGTAGGTCCCGGCTGCGTCGTCCTCGACTGCTCGAGATACATGGACGAAATCCTCGAGATCGATCCGGACGACCGGACGGCGGTCGTCCAGCCGGGCGTCGTCCAGGACGACCTCGACGCGGCGCTCGAGCCCCACGGACTCAAGTTCGCGCCCGATCCGGCCTCGTCGAACCGGGCGACCGTCGGCGGGGGCATCGGGAACAACTCGACGGGGGCCCACTCTGTTCGGTACGGGATCACCGACGCCTACACCGAGGAACTGAAAGTGGTGCTCTCGAACGGCGAGGTGATCCACACCCGTGAGCTAGTCCTCGACGGCGACGAGTACGAGGCGATCGTCGGCCGTGACACCCGCGAGGCCGCGATCTACGAGACGGTCAGAGGGCTCGTCGAGGACCACGCCGACGAGATCGACGCCCGGTATCCCGACCTCAAACGACGCGTCACGGGCTACAACCTCGACCGGGTGATCTACGAGGACGACGAGGGCCGGGAGGTGATCAACCTCTCGAAGCTGCTCGTCGGCGCCGAGGGAACCCTCGGTGTGGTCGTCGAGGCGACCGTCTCGCTCGTGAGCAAGCCCGACGAGACGGCGCTTGCGCTGTACGCCTTCGAGGAGTTACTCGAGGCGCTCGAGGCCGTCCCCGAGGCCCTCGAGTACCCGGTAAGCGCGGTCGAACTGATGGACGAGGAGGTGTTCCGACTCGCCCGCGAATCCGACGGCTACGCGGAGTACGCCGCACCGATCCCGGAGGACTGTGCTGCAGCGCTCGTGCTCGAGTGGGACGACGAACTCGTCTCGCCGCAGGCGACCGACGGCCCGACGGACCAGCGTGCAGCGTTCGAGGCGGCCATCGCCGAGACGAACGACCGCTTCGTCGACGACGGCGACGCCTTCGACGTCGTCGAGGCCTACACCGAGGACGCCCAGGGGCGGCTCTGGAAGCTCCGAAAGGCGGCAATCCCGCTGTTGATGAGCCTCGAGGGCGACGCGAAGCCCTATCCGTTCATCGAGGACGCCACCGTCCCACCCACGGAGCTCGCGGCGTACGTCGAATCGTTCGAGGACGTGCTCGCGGCCCACGACACCTCCGCTGCGTACTTCGCTCACGCGGGGTCGGGGACGTTGCACATCCGCCCCATCCTCAACCTGAAAGCGGAGTCGGGGGTCGAGGCGATGCGCTCGATCACCGACGACGTGACCGATCTGGTTCTCGAACACCGCGGCTCGTTCTCGGGCGAACACGGCGACGGGATGGCCCGAACCGAGTTCACCCCGAAGATGTACGGCGACGACCTCTGGGGGGCGTTCAAGGAACTGAAGACGGCGTTCGATCCCGACTGGCGTCTGCACCCGGGCAACGTCGTCTACCGCGACGGCCCCGACGACGTCGGCCCCGACAGCGACCGTGGCGTCGGCGCGGACGTCCGCGAGCACCTCCGGTATGGCCCCGACTACGCCTCGCTCGAGCCCCAAACGACCCTCGATTTCGACGAGCAGGGTGGTTTCTCCCACCTCGTCGAACTCTGTAACGGCTGTGGCACCTGCCGCCGAACGGACGGCGACGTGATGTGTCCGACCTACCGCGCGACGGGAGACGAAATTGCGACGACGCGGGGCCGGGCGAACCTGCTCCGGGCGGCGATCAGCGGCGACCTCCCACGCGAGGAACTGTACAGCGACCGGTTCCACGCCGAGGTGCTCGACCTCTGTATCGGCTGCAAGGGCTGTCAGAGTGACTGCCCGACGGGCGTCGACCTGGCGAAGCTCAAAGCCGAGGTGAAACACGACTATCACGAGCGTGAGGGGGTTGCCCTCCGCGATCGGCTCTTCGCGAACGTCGATCGACTCGCCAAAACGGGATCGACGCTCGCACCCATCGCCAACCGCGTTTCGGAGATCCCGGGTGCACGGAGCGTCCTCGAGCGAGCCGTCGGGATCGCGGCCGACCGCACGCTGCCGACGTTCGAACGGGAGTCGCTCGTCGACTGGTTCGCCACGCGAGGGTCGACCGTCGACCCCGCAACGGCCGACCACGGGGTCGTACTCTTTCCCGACACGTACACGAACTACTCGAACCCCGCCCCCGGGAAAGCCGCCGTGGCACTCCTCGAGGCCGCTGGCGTCCACGTCGCGGTTCCCGACCTCGGCCCGACGGGCCGAGCGGCGTACTCACAGGGGATGCTCGACCACGCGCGCGACCGAGGCGAGGCACTGCTCGAGGACCTCGAGCCGTACCTCGATCGCGGCTGGTCGGTCGTCTTCGTCGAACCGTCGGACGCGTCGATGGTCGTCGACGAGTACCGGTCGCTGCTCGCCGGGACGGTCGACGACGATCGCCTCGAGCGACTCGCGTGGAACGCCTACGGTGTCTGTGAGTATCTCGACGCGAACCGGCTCGACGAACGCCTCTCGTTCGACGTGACCGGCGCCGATCGGCTGGTGTACCATGGCCACTGCCATCAGAAAGCTCGCGGCGCCGACCACCACGCCGTCGCCCTGTGCAGACGCGCGGGGTTCGCCGTTTCCCCCGTCGACTCGAGTTGCTGTGGGATGGCGGGGAGTTTCGGCTACGAGCGCGAACACTACGACCTCTCGCGGGCGATCGGTTCACGCCTGTGTGAGCAGTTCGAGGCGGCCGCTGCGACCGACGACGGGGCAGCCGAAGACATCGACGACGTGGCGGATGGGACCGCCAGCTCTCCGACGGGTGCCGAAGCCCACGTTTCGATCGACGGCGGGACCACCGGCGTCACCGTGGTCGCCCCGGGGACCTCCTGTCGCACACAGGTCGGTGATTTCGACGGGTGCGATCGGCCAAGACACCCACTCGAGGTGCTGGCAGCCGCACTCGAGGGGCGGGGCTGACGGCGCTTCCGTCGTTCGTGGCACGATCCCGGAACGAACGATTTAGGCACACACGGCCGGTACGGACGAGACATGCCCGTTCCGAAATCCGAGTTCGACAGTCTCCCCCCGTGTGACTTCTACACGCCCGAGGAACTCTTCGAGACCGACCAGATGTACACCGTCTACGAGATCGCCCGGCTCCTCCAGGGGCTCGAGGCCGATGCCGACATCGATCGTGAGACCGAGGATATCCTGCTCGACTGGGCGATCCCGTGGATCATGACCAACGCCGACGACCTCGTCGTCGCCGAGCCGCGAACCGACGACGAACCCGGCTACTACGGATTGAAAGAGTGAGCGACTGCGCGGGGACGACCACGCAGGCTCCGGAAGCCGGTCGTCACATCTGACGAGCCATCCGCGCGGCCAGTTCGACGTGATCGTACGGCTGGTTCGTCACGCTCGGACCGTGGCCGGTGTGCAGCTCCGCGAGTTCGGGCGAGATCCGCTCGAGAACCCGATCGATGCTCTCGACCAGCGTGTCCCGGTCGCCTTCGGCGAGGTCGGTTCGACCGAAACTGCCGTTCTGGAAGACGAGATCGCCCGCAAAGAGGACGCCTGCGTCCGCCGAATAGAAACAGAGGTGGTCGTCCTTGTGGCCGGGGGTGTGCAACGCCACGTACTGGTGATCGCCCAGTTGGACCTGCGCTTCGTCCTCGATCGCGTGATCGACGCCCTCGATCGACGGATCGTAGCCCCAGGCGTCGACGTCGAAGGCGCGCTTGACCGCCTCGAGATTGCCGACGTGGTCCCGATGCGTGTGCGTGAGGACGACCGCGTCGAGGTCGCCGACGCGGTCGCGGATCCGGTCGACGACGTCGAAGTTGGCTCCAGGATCGACGACGACCGTTCGCTCGCCGCCGACCAGATAGACGTTGCTCGTAAACGCCTGCACGCCCTGCGCGAGATTGTCGATCATGTCCACCGCTACACCGTCGAGTGGTTTGTGCGTATCGACCCACGGCGGGAAACGGTTGCGCGTATCGACCCACGGCGAAAGACGACCACGCCCGGCCCCATATTCACAAGCATTTTGAACTCCGCCACGTAGTGGTAACCCAATGAACCGGTCGGTTTCTGTCGGAATCGTCGTCCTCGTCGTCGTCGCCGGACTGGTCGGGCCGATGGTGCTGGGCGGGGCCGCCGTCGACCGAGAAGCCGATTACGGATCGGCAGTCGTCAGCCAGGGGTCGACAACCGCCGCGACCACGAGTTCGGACGATATCGGTTCGGGTGACTTCGATACGACGACGTTCGAGATCACCGTCCACGAAAACGGGAGCGCAACCTGGACGTTCAGGTACGAACTCCGGCTCGACGACGGTAACGACTCGGAGACCCAGGAGAACTTCGAGGCGTTCGCCGAAGAGTTCGAAACCGAAGAAACCGGCATGTACGTGCAGTTCAGAGAGCAGGCAGCCGCGATGGTCGACGGGAACGACCGCACCGAACGGGAAATGGAAGCGTCGAACTTCAACCGGTCGGCGACAGTCGACGGGCAACTCAATCCGATCGGGGTCGTCGAGATGTCGTTCCAGTGGGACGGGTTCGCCGAGACCGACGACGGGACGGTCGTCGTCGGCGACGTCTTCCAGGATCTCTACATCACCGACGACCAGTCGATCGCCATCGAACCTGGCGACGACCTCGAGTTCCAGCGTGCAGAACCCGAACCGAACTACGTCGGCGCCTCGCTTTCGGACGCCTCCTCGATCCAGTGGAGCGGCGAACAGGAGTTCCTCGACGGTCAGCCCCACGTCGTCCTCCAAGAGCCTGGCGCCGGCTCGTCCGGCGACAGTGGCACGCTGTCCGATGGGACGGTAGCTGGGGACGGACCGCTCTCGTGGGCGCTTGCACTCGTCGTCCTGGCCCTCGGCCTCGCTGCAGGGGCCGCCTGGTACCGTCGGTCGTCCGGGGACTCCCCAGGCAGTTCGTCCGCGGCGACCGGCCCGATCGACGGCTCGAGCGACCAGCAGGAGGAGGCCGCTCGAGACGATGCCGACGGACACGCCACAGCCGACCCGCTCACCGACGAGGAGCTCCTGACCGACGAAGACCGCGTCGTCACCCTCATCCGTCAGAACGGCGGCCGGATGAAACAGGTCAACATCGTCGAAGAAACCGGCTGGTCGAAGTCCAAGGTGAGTATGTTGCTGTCCGACATGGAAGCGGATGGAACCATCAGCAAACTCCGCGTCGGCCGCGAGAACATTATCAGCCTCGAGGGGTTCGAACCCGAGGCGACGAAGTCGCCGTTCGACGAGTAACCGACGCCGAGACGTGCGAACGCTGCCCATCGCCGGGTCGAAACGCAACCCTTAAACGACCTACCGAGAAACATTCAGATGTAGACGAAGCCCAACGCGCTCCGTTGGTGTAGTCCGGCCAATCATATTGCCCTCTCACGGCAATGACCAGGGTTCGAATCCCTGACGGAGCATCCTTTTCCCGACGCTGTCTGGCGATTATTCGCTCGTTTCGTCACG
>LKMK01000122.1 GCA_001563805.1 Natrialbaceae archaeon B1-Br10_E2g2 | reverse complement strand
GTCTGGGACAGCGACGGCGACGACGTCGGCTTTCGGATCGACGCCGGCCGCTCGCCGCTGCTGGACGAACCGCTCGAGGCGATCGATCCCGTCGACTACGAGGTCAACGGCGTCGCGTTGCTCTCGGGGGTCAACAGCGGCGGAAAGACCTCGATGCTCGACCTCGTCGCGAGCGTCGTCGTGCTCGCCCACATGGGGCTACCGGTCCCCGCCGAGCGCGCTCGACTGCGCCGGTTCGACGACCTCCACTACCACGCCAAGACCCAGGGCACCCTCGACGCCGGGGCGTTCGAGTCGACGGTACGGGAGTTCGCCGACCTCGCACAGGGCGGCGAGGGCTCGCTCGTGCTGGTCGACGAACTCGAGAGCATCACCGAACCCGGCGCCAGCGCGAAGATCATCGCGGGCATCCTCGAGGCGCTTTCGGACAACGGCGCGACGGCCGTCTTCGTCTCCCACCTCGCCGGCGAGATCCGCGAGATGGCCGCCTTCGACGTGACGATCGACGGCATCGAGGCCGTGGGGCTGGTCGACGGCGAACTCGAGGTGAACCGCTCGCCGGTCAAAGACCACCTCGCGCGCTCGACGCCGGAGCTCATCGTCGAGAAACTCGCCACCGAGGCCGCCGACGGCGGCGTGCGGGCGAACGGCGGGACCGGCGCGGCCGAGGAACCCGACCCCCAGTTTTACGAGCGCCTGCTCGAGAAATTCGAGTGACCGGAGGCCGGTAACCACTCCCCGAGTCGGTCGATCGAACCGTCGGACTCGCGCGGTGGGGCTCGAGCGCGTTCGAGGGCTCGTCACCGGTGGCGTCGCCTTCGGGGGTGATCGCCACGCTCTCGATCGGACAGCGCCGGCCGCGAGTCGGTCGGGTCCTCGTTGTGGTGGCAAATCGCGCCGCGTGACGACTGACGTGCGACGTCTGGCGCCGAAAGCATAATACGGTTCACGCCGAGAAATACGTCAATGGATCGAACAGAGGGGGATGGTCGGTCGCGGGATCCCATCCAGGTCCTCCACGAGGTGGCGTTCGATCTCCAGACGGCCGACACGGGTGCCGAGGTGTGTCAGGGGACGGTCGAAGCCGCGGAGACCATCCTCGAGTTCGACACCTGCATGATCACGCTCGCCGAGGGAGGGAAACTCCGCGTGCGGGCGCGTTCGACCGAACTCCCAGCGGATGGCGTCGCCGAAACCAGGGAGTTCGACGAGGGAATCGCCGGACGAACGTATCGGACCGGCGAGTCCTACCGATTCGACGATCTTTCGAGCGTCGATGAGGCCGACCCGAGCGCGGCGTACCGATCCGGGCTTTCCGTGCCGGTCGGCGACCGAGGCGTGTTTCAGGCCGCCTCCGAGCGTCCCGAGTTCTTCTCCGCCGACGACCTCGAGGTGGTCGAGCTGTTGACCACCCACACCGCCAACGCGCTCGAGCGCCTCGAGTACGAACGCGAACTCGAGCAGTTCACGAGTATCGTCTCCCACGACTTGCGAAATCCGCTGAACGTCGCCAGGGGCTACCTCGAGCTGCTCCGGGACGAGCCGGAGGCCGGACACGTCGCGGAGATCGACCGGTCGCTCGAGCGAATGGAGACGCTCATCGAGGAGCTGTTGACCCTCGCTCACGGGGGCGCGATCGTCGAATCGCCGGAACCGGTGTCGGTGCCGGCGGCGGCCGAAGCCGCCTGGGAGACCGTCGAGACGGCCGATGCGTCACTCACTCGAGCGTTCGCCGAGCCGGTGACGGTCGAAGCCGACCGGATCCGACTGATCCAACTGCTCGAGAACCTCTTTCGAAACAGCGTCGAGCACGGGGTCGACGACGCGGCCGACGGAACCGGCGTCGAGGTGACCGTCGGCCCCCTCCCGGCGGGCTTCTACGTCGAAGATGACGGGGCCGGAATCGATCCGGACGCCCGATCGGCCGTCTTCGAGAAGGGGTACACCTCACAGGACGCCGGAACCGGGCTGGGGCTACACATCGTCCGTCGAATCGCCCACGCCCACGGCTGGACGGTATCGATCACGACGTCCGCAAGCGGCGGCGCACGATTCGAGTTGACGGACGTCGACGTCCAGTCCGGCTGATGTCGGTCACGACGTCCTCGTCGTCCGCCGCCCGTCGGCACGCATCGGCTAGGAGACGGGCTCGAACCGGTGGCGGTAAGCGGTGTTCTCGTCGTCCCACGTCGTGTCGTGTGTCCGTTCGATCCGTCGCTTGTACGCCTCGAGATCCGGCGATCCCTCCGCGCGGGCGTCCTCGTCGGTGAGGTCGCCGAGCCGTCGTTCCGTGACGTCGACGACCTCGAACGTCGTGTCCCCGATCTCGAAGGTATCGCCGACGCTCGCGTGCGGATCGCCGCGGTGAAGCTGGGTGACGTCGCCCTCGAGGGCGGCCGCTCGGAGTCGGTCGGCGGGCAGGAGGTCGCTGGCGTCGATCGTTCCCATGGTGAGTCACACTCGCCCTCTGTTGATAAACTGTATGGTAGTGTTAACAAGGCTGTGCGGAGTCGTCGTAATCACCGGAGGGCGATCCGTCGACCGCGCTTGCATCGGCAAGTCGAACGGCTACCCGTTCACAGGCGAATGTCATGGTGTGCCATACCAATTCACGTGTCGACGGGGAAACTGCCAGTTTCAGGTGTGCTCGAGCAGCGTCGAGGAGGTGAACCGACTGGTCAGAGCGCACGTTCGGATGACTCACGGCGGTCGGATCGATCCGGCGGATCTCGAGCGCTGGATAGAACGCGTCGAACTCGCGTGAGCGAGTCCGTCGAACGACCGTGGCGGCGCTCGAGCGAGTGCCGTTTCTCGCGTCTCTCGTCCGTTCGACCTCACAGACGGCGAACAACTAAGTAGCTTCGACAGCGTGGTGAAAGTGATGGGAGACGATCCCGACGGGGGAATGTTGTCGTGGGACGAGTCCGTGTTCCGGAACGAACACGTCTTCGAGATCGACTACGTCCCCGAGACGTTCAAGCACCGGACGGGCCAGATGGAGAGTCTCACGTACGCGCTGCGTCCGGCCGTGCGTGGGTCGCGGCCACTGAACGTCGTGGTCCGGGGACCGCCGGGGACCGGCAAGACGACCGGGATCCAGAAACTGTTCGACGAAGTCGGCGCACAGACGAGTGACGTCCGGACCATCCGCGTCAACTGCCAGGTGAACGCGACACGGTACTCCGTGTTCTCGCGACTCTTCGAGGGGACGTTCGACTACGAGCCGCCGTCGTCGGGCATCTCCTTCAAGAAACTGTTCGGACAGATCGCCGAGAAGCTCGTCGAGGAGGACAAGGTGCTCGTCGTCGCCCTCGACGACGTGAACTACCTCTTCTACGAGAACGAAGCGAGCGACACGCTCTACTCGCTGTTGCGCGCCCACGAGGAGTATCCCGGGGCGAAGATCGGCGTTATCGTCGTCTCTTCCGATCCCGCTCTCGACGTGATCGACGAACTCGACTCGCGCGTCCAGAGCGTCTTTCGCCCCGAGGACGTCTACTTCCCCGTCTACGACCAGCCCGAGATCGTCGACATCCTCGACGAGCGCGTCGCGCGTGGCTTTCACGACGGCGTCATTTCCCTCGAGACCCTCGAGTACGTCGCCGACCTCACGGCCGACAGCGGCGATCTCCGGGTGGGAATCGACCTCCTGCGCCGGGCCGGCTTGAACGCCGAGATGCGTGCCAGCCGCACCGTCGAGCGCGAGGACGTCGAATCCGCCTACGAGAAGTCGAAGTACATCAACCTCTCGCGGTCGCTGTCGGGGCTGACCGACACCGAGCAAACGCTGCTTGCCGTTATCGCCCACAACGACGGCCAGCAGGCCGGCGACGTCTACGAAGCGTTCCGCGAGGAGACCGACCTCGGCTACACCCGCTATTCGGAGATCGTCAACAAACTCGACCAGCTCGGCCTGATCGACGCCGACTACGCCGAGGTCGACGGCCGCGGCCGCTCGCGCTCGCTCTCGCTGTCCTACGAGAAAGACGCCGTGCTGGATCGCCTCGAGTGACCTGTTTTCGGCCAGTCTCGATTGCTGACGGCGATCGGTCGGTACCCACAGATCCGAACGCACCGCTATCTGCGCCGTATCCGCGCCGTACCAACGTGTGGGTTTATTGTTTCTGGGCTGATACTACTGACTATGGGTGACAGGAAGCCGAACAACCCGCTTTCACCGTACTACCCATCCGAGACGCCCGATCTCTCGGGGAACGTCCCCAAATGGATCGCAATCGGTGTCGTGCTGTGGGCCGTGTTCTGGGGGAGCTGGATACTCCTCGCCACGTTCGAGCTCGTTCCACCGCCGATGTAACAGCGGTCGCGTCAGGAGCGAACCCAGCACCGTGTTCCGTGGTTTCGTGCTCACCGTCAGTCACGTACTCAACCGAGAATTATCGGCAGTATTATAACTGTTATCGTCAGGGTTTCGAGCTCCCGTGTCTCGGTGCTATCTGCACCATACTATTGGCGAAACGACACTATCCTTTTACAGTCGAGATCGGTGTACCGATCCTATGCCTACACCAGTCGCTCGAGGTCGACTGCTGGTCGTTCTGGCAGTTCTCGCGGTCGCGGCCGGGCTGCTTGTGGGTCCCGTCGCGGGCCAGTCCGACGGCGCGACCGGCGGCACGATCGTCGTCGAGGCGGACGAGACCGTCGACGACGTGGACGCGCTCGCGGGGAACGTGATCGTTCGCGGGACCGTCACCGGTGACGTCAGCGCCGCTGCGGGGAACGTCGAGGTTGAAGACGGCGGCGAGGTCGGCGGCGACCTCGAGGCGATGGCTGGTAACGTCGACATCGCCGGCTCGGTCGACGGCAGCGTCTCCGCGGCCGGTGGCAATCTGGTCGTCACCGAGACCGGTTCGGTCGGTGGGACGCTCGATGCAGCCGCTGGGACGGCCCGCCTGGACGGGACCATCGACGGCGACGTCCGGCTCGCCGCCGAGACGATCACGCTCGGCGAGGGCGCCCAGCTCGAGGGCGACCTCCGGTACGCCGGCACGCTCGAGGGCAACGAGGGGGCCGTCGCGGGCACGATCGTCGAGGAGTCGCCCGTCGACGTCGCCCCGACGCTCCAGCCGTTTGCCGCCTGGCTCTTCGCCGCCTACGCGTTCGTGATGAACCTCCTGCTCGGCGCCCTCTTGCTCGGGCTCTTCCCACGGTTTTCACGGACCGTCGCGGACGACGTCGCCACGATACCGGTTCGGGCCGGGCTCGCGGGCCTGGGGGTGCTCGTCGGCGTCCCGATCGTCCTGGCTGCGATCGCGATCACGGTGATCGGCATCCCGATCACGGTGCTCGGGGCGGTCGCGTTCGCGTTCGCGATCTGGGTTGGCGTCGTCTACGGCCGGTTCGCCGTCGCGGCCTGGCTCCTCTCGTATGCCAACCTCGAGAACCCGTGGCTTGCGCTGGTCGTTGGCCTGATCGGTGCCGTCGTCCTCGGCCAGGTCCCCATCGTCGGTGAGCCGCTCAACCTGATGATCGTCCTGCTCGGCCTCGGGGCGCTGGCGATCGGTGTCTACAGGCGGCTTCGCCGACGTCGCGGGACCGCTGGAGCGACCCCGGCACAGTCAGGTGAGTGAGGGACGGACCCTGAATAAGTCGCCAACCCGCCGCTCGGTCGACGACGGTTCTGCTGCCGTCGCGTCGGTTCGAGGAAAACGTCGACGACCCGACGGCGGGCGGGTGCCCTCGCTGGATCGCTCAGGCCTGTTCGACGTCTTCGCGGTAGTTCTCGGTCGCCTCGAGAGCGCGTTCGATCCGGGCTTCGGTGTCGCCGTCGGCCCGCCGCTGGACCTGTCGAAGGGTGTTCAGATGTCCGTCGAGGATCGCGTGGTCGGGTTCGTGGTCGCCGACGACGTAGTCGCGGTAGGCCTCGGCCGTCTCCCTGATCTCCTCGCGGACGTCGTCGTCGGCCGTCTTCTCCGCCTGCTTCAGATCGTCGCGTGCCTGTTTGAGCGCCTCGGTCATGTCCGAAGCCAGCGGGACCGTCCGGATAAGCGTTGGCCGGACACTATCTACCCGGCGGTGGGTGGTCAGCCGTAGTGGTGGTCCTCGAGCGGTCCGCCGGTGATCGATCCGCGTACTCGAGTGTAGTCTCCGCCTTCCCTGGCGACCGTACGTGTACGTCGAGCCAAAATACGGAAATCTCGGAACAACCATCGATACTGACTATCCGTTTTTTCCGAGCGTACCCCTCCATCCCGGATGCACTATGCCAGTATCACGACGAACGGCAATGAAAGCGATCGGTGCAGCGGGGGGTCTCACCGCCGCCAGCGGAACCGTCCTCGCAGTGGGGGAGTACGAAGACGACGAACGAAAAAAGAAGGGCGACGACGAGTACGCCGACTCCGACGACCCAGGTGTCCCCGAAGCCGCGATTCGGGTCGCTCACTTCTCACCGGACGCGCCGGCCGTGGACGTCTACGTCGACGGTGAGCAGGTCCTCGCCGAGTTCACGTACGCGGAGGTCTCGCCGTACCTCGAGATCGCACCCGGGACGTACGGGATCACGATCACCGCCGCAGGCGATCCCGAGGCGGTCGTCTTCGACGACGACGTCGCGTTCGAGAGCGCCTTCTACACCGTCGCGGCGATCGGCGAACTCGGTGCGGACACGTTCCGCCCCGAGGTCCTCGTCGACGCCGGCTCCGCGCTGGTCCGGCTCTTCCACGCCGCACCGGACGCGCCGGCCGTCGACGTTCTCGCCGACGGCGAACCGCTGTTCGAAGACGTCGTCTTCGAGGAGTCGACGAACTACGTCGCGGTCCCCGCCGGCAGCTACACGCTGGCGGTCACTCCCGCCGGCGATCCGGAAACCGTCGTCGCCGAGTTCCCCGTCGACCTCGAGCTCGGTACCGCCTACACCGCGAACGCGATCGGCTACCTCGAGCCGCCCGAAGGCCTCGAGACCCGTGCGTTCACCGTCCTCCCGACGGTCGACGGCGAACTCGAGATGGACGACGACTACTGACGCCGCGGCCGTCCGCGATTCGTTTTGACCACCGGGTGCTCGCCAAGCGTGTCGGTCAAGTGCCTTCGGTCCCTGGGCACACACACTGTGAGCGACACGCGAGGCCCGCTGCAGCCGGACCGTCCCGACGCCGACCACCCGTTCGAGGTCGACGCCCCGTTCGAGCCCGCGGGTGACCAGCCGGAAGCGATCGAACAGCTCGCGGCAGGCTACCAGTCGGACGCGAAGAAACAGACGCTGCTCGGCGTGACCGGCTCCGGGAAGACCAACACCGTCTCGTGGCTGATCGAGGAACTCCAGCAACCGACGCTGGTGATCGCCCACAACAAGACGCTCGCGGCCCAGCTCTACGAGGAGTTCCGGAACCTCTTCCCCGAGAACGCCGTCGAGTACTTCGTCTCCTACTACGACTACTACCAGCCCGAAGCCTACGTCGAACAGACCGACACCTACATCGACAAGGACGCCTCGATCAACGACGAGATCGACCGCCTGCGTCACTCCGCGACGCGCTCGCTGCTCACTCGCGAGGACGTCATCGTCGTCGCCTCGGTCTCTGCGATCTACGGTCTCGGTGACCCACGTAACTACGTCGAGCTGGCGCTTCGGCTCGAGGTCGGCGAGGAGGTCGGCCGCGACGACCTGCTCGCCCAGCTGGTCGACCTGAACTACGAGCGCAACGACGTCGACTTCACCCAGGGGACGTTCCGGGTCCGGGGCGATACGATCGAGATATTCCCGATGTACGGCCGGTACGCCGTCCGCGTCGAACTCTGGGGCGACGAGATCGACCGGATGGTCAAGATCGACCCGCTCGAGGGCCAGACGAAAGGCGAACAGCGAGCCGTCCTCGTCCACCCCGCAGAGCACTACTCGATTCCGGAGCCGAAACTCGAGCGCGCGATGGCGGAGATCCGCGCGGACCTCGACTCCCGGATCTCGTACTTCGAGCGCAAGGGTGACCTCGTCGCCGCCCAGCGCATCGAGGAGCGAACCACGTTCGACCTCGAGATGATGGCCGAGACGGGCTACTGTTCGGGCATCGAGAACTACTCGCTGTACCTCTCCGACCGCGAGTCGGGCGATGCGCCGTACACCCTGCTCGATTACTTCCCCGACGACTTCCTCACGGTGGTCGACGAATCCCACGTCACGCTCCCCCAGATCCGCGGCCAGTACGCCGGCGACAAGTCCCGGAAGGACTCGCTGGTCGAGAACGGCTTCCGGCTGCCGACCAGCTACGACAACCGGCCGCTCACCTTCGAGGAGTTCGAGGAGAAAACCGACCGGACGCTGTACGTTTCGGCGACCCCGAGCGACTACGAGCGTGAACACAGCGATCGGATCGTCGAGCAGATCGTTCGTCCGACCCACCTCGTCGACCCGAAGGTCGAGGTCTCGCCCGCGACGGGGCAGGTCGACGATCTCATGGACCGCATCGACGAGCGCATCGAGCGCGACGAGCGCACGCTCGTGACGACGCTCACCAAGCGGATGGCCGAAGACCTCACCGAGTTCCTCGAGGAGTCGGGCGTCGACGTCGCCTACATGCACGACGAGACGGACACGCTCGAGCGCCACGAGATCATCCGCTCGCTGCGACTGGGCGAGATCGACGTCCTCGTCGGGATCAACCTCCTGCGGGAGGGGCTGGATATCCCGGAGGTGAGCCTGGTCGCGATCCTCGACGCCGACCAGGAGGGGTTCCTCCGCAGCGAGACTACCCTCGTGCAGACGATGGGCCGGGCAGCCCGCAACGTCAACGGCGAGGTGATCCTCTACGCCGACGAGCCCTCGAACGCCATGGAGTCGGCGATCGACGAGACCCAGCGCCGCCGCCGGATCCAGCAGGCGTACAACGCCGAACACGGCTACGAACCCACCACGATCGAGAAGGAAGTCGGCGAGACGAACCTCCCCGGCAGCAAGACCGACACCAGCGAGGTCTCCGGGCGCTCGCTCGAGGACGACGACGAGGCCGCCCGCTACGTCGACGAACTCGAAGAGCGGATGCAGGAGGCCGCGAACAACCTCGAGTTCGAACTCGCGGCGGACATCCGGGATCGGATTCGGGAGGTTCGCGAGGAGTTCGACCTGGATGGTGGCGAGGACGAGGGGATCGCGCCGCCGACCGAGGAGTTTTAGCTTCGATTCTTCTATCCGGTTGCGGTCGTTCGCTGCGGTCTACTGTCGGTGTATTGTGACGCCTTCGTAGCCAGTTGCCGGTTTCGTGAGGGGGCGATGCGTTGACGAGACGCAGCCGTCGGGTCGGAAATACGACGCCGAACGAGTACTGTTTATTATCGTACTTGTTATACCTTCACACTAGATCAAAACAACTAAAATATACTATTTCACACTTCGGTATATGGGTTGTAACAGAGAAAAAAATCGCTGCAATATTCTTCGCCGTGCTCATGGCGACCTCGATGATCGCCATGCCTGCGCTCGCGGC
>LKMK01000121.1 GCA_001563805.1 Natrialbaceae archaeon B1-Br10_E2g2 | reverse complement strand
TGGCTCCGAAACGAGTTCGACGCCGACGCCGTCGTCCACCTCGGCACGCACGGCAGCCTCGAGTGGCTCCCCGGCAAGACCGTCGGGCTGAACGGGGAGAGCGCGCCCGACCAGCTGGTCGACGACCTCCCGAATGTCTACCCCTACATCGTCAACAACCCCGGCGAGGGGACCCAGGCCAAACGACGCTCCTACGCGGCGATCGTCGATTACCTGACTCCCGTGATGCGAAACGCCGGGACGTACGACGAACTGTCGGAACTCGAGGAACTCGCCAACCAGTACCGTGAAGCCGGGATGGAGGACGCCCGCGCGGACGACGGCGAGCACCTCGAGACCCTGATCCGAGAGGCGGTCGACGACCTCGACCTGGCCGTCGAGCTGGGAATCACGGGAACGATCGACGAGAAAGCCGACGTCCGGGGGCCCGACGAGGCTGGCTCCACGCTCGCGGAGGGCGACGTCGAGGGCGAAGACCTCGAGATCGACGAGCTGGTCGAGCGCATCCACGAGTACCTCACGGACGTCAAGACCACGCAGATCCGACTCGGGCTGCACACGATGTCCGAGCCGCCAGCGGGTGAGCGACTGGTCGAATACCTGGTCGCGCTCACGCGCCTCGAGAACCCCGGAGCCCCGAGCCTGCGCGAGAGCGTCGCGGGCGCGCTGGGCGTCGACTACGACACGATGTTGAACGCGCCCGGGACCTACGACGAGGCCCTCGGAATGACCTACGCCGAGGCCGCAGACGTGGTCTACGAGACGAGCGTCGAGTTGATCGAGACGCTCGCAGCACACGGCTTCGACGTGCCCGTCTCCGAACTCGAGGGTGGACCGGACGACGAGGTCAACATCAATCTCCTGATCGTCGACCTCGAGACGATCGGCGACGCGCGTGCGAAACCGGGGGCTCACGACGACCTCCGGAAGGTCCTCGCGTACATCTGCGAGGAGGCCCAGCCGCGCGTCCAGGGTGCCGAAGACGAGATCCCGCGCACTGCTGACGCCCTCTCTGGCGAGTACGTCCCGCCGGGCGGGTCGGGCGCGCCCACTCGCGGCGGCGTCGACCTGCTGCCGACGGGGCGGAACTTCTACACGCTCGATCCGCGGAAGGTGCCTGCGAAGGCAGCCTGGCAGGTCGGCCGAGAGGTCGCCGAGGGGGTCCTCGAGCGCCACCACAACGAGACCGGCGAGTACCCCGAGGAGATCGGCGTCGTCGCGTGGGGCACCCCGACGGTTCGCACCCGCGGCGAGACGATCGCTCAAGTGCTCGCGATGATGGGCGTCGAGCCGCAGTGGACCGACGCCGGTCGGATCGACGACGTCGAGCCGATCCCGCTCGAGGAACTGGATCGGCCGCGGATCGACGTGACGACGCGCGTCTCCGGGCTGTTCCGTGACGCCTTCCCGGCCGCGGCGGGGGTCATCCACGACGCCGTCGACGCCGTGGTCGATCTCGACGAACCCCACGAGCTGAACTACGTGAAAAAGCACGTCGAGGAAGAACAGGAGGAACTCGTCGACGAGGACGGCTTCGACGAATCGGAAGCCCGGAAAGCGGCGAAACACCGCGTCTTCACCACGAAACCGGGCGGCTACGGGGCCGGGACGAACAAGGCCGTCGACGAGGGCAACTGGGAGGATCGTTCGGACCTCGCCAGCGTCTACGTCCAGTGGGGCGGCTACGCCATGGGCTCGAGAGGCCGCGTCTCGAACGCCCACGCATCCTTCGAACGGCGACTCTCGAGCGTCGACGCGACGGTCAAACTCGAGGACACGATGGAACAGGACGAGTTCGACTCTTCGGACTGGTATGCCTTCCACGGCGGCTTCATCTCCGCCGTCACGGAAGTCTCGGGCGAGGAACCCGCCTCCTACGTCGGCGACTCCTCGGACCCGGACAACGTCTCGGTCTACACCAACGAGGAGAAAGTCCGCAAGGCGATGCGCGCACGCGTCCTCAACCCCGACTGGCTCGAGTCGATGGAAGAACACGGCTACAAGGGCGCGGGGGACCTCTCGACGACGGTCGACGTCACGCTCGGCTGGGACGCCACGACGGGCGTCGTCAGCGACACCCTCTGGGCGGAGGTCGCCGAGAAGTTCGCGTTCGACGACGACCGCCAGGCGTGGATGCGCGAGGTCAACCCGTGGGCGCTCGAGTCGATCACCGACACGTTGCTCGAGGCGATCGATCGCGACCTCTGGGACGCCGACAACGAGACCGTCGATCGGCTGCGCGATCTGAACCTCGAGGTCGAGGGAGACCTCGAGGCGCGGACGACGAACGAAGCCGTAGGAGCGGGGGTGTCGACCGATGACTGACCGTATCGGCCGGTCGGCCGAATCGGTTCGCCGGAACGCCGATACTCGACTCACAGCGCGTGATAGGACATGAGTGATAGCGACCAGGAGTTCGATCGAGAGTACGCCGACCTCGGTGCGACGACACAGAACGCGATGGAGATCGCCGAGACGAGCATGGACATCGTCCGGCAGTTCGTCCCCGACGAGACGCTCGCAGACCGGGTTCGACAGAAGTCCGTCCACTCGATGGGTGACATCGAGTTCCAGCACCTGATCGAGTTCACCGGGAGCGACGACCTCGGGGACGACGAGGACGCACCGGTGCGGGCGGGTGCCCGGGCCGTCCTCGAGGCCGCGAACGTGGTCACCGACATCACGATGGCTCAGGCCGGCATCACCGGCCGCGGCCACGATTGTGAGAAGCACAAGGCGATCGGCCACGGGTCCGAGTTGGCCAACGAGACGGGCATGACCCGGACCGCTGCGGGCGTCCTCGAGCTCGACAAACGAGGCATCTACGACGGCGCAATCGCGACGATCGGTAACGCGCCGACGGCCGCGTTCGCGCTCGCCGACTGCATCGAGAACGGCACCCGACCGGCCGTCGTCGTCGCGACGCCCGTCGGTTTCGTCAAGGCCGAAGAGAGTCGCGAGCGGATTCGCGAGGTCAGCGAGGCGTACGGCGTGCCCGCGATCACGAACGTCGGGCGACGCGGCGGCAGCGGCCTGGCAGCCGCGCTGACGAACGAACTGATCCACGTCGCCAAAGACGTCCGGACGGGCGAGCTCGAGCTCGAGCGCACCGCTGCGGAGCGGGCGAGTGAGAACCAGGAGGAAAAGCGATGAGCGACGAGTACGACCTCGACAGCGGGCCTGACCCGGCGACGTTCGCAGCCGCGGCGGCCGAACCCGACATCGACGAGGGGACGGACGACCCCGTCTACGCCGTCGGCGTCGGGCCGGGCAACCTCGAGTACCTCACCCCTCGGGGGAGGCGCGCAATCGAGGAGGCGGACGTCGTCGTCGGCTTTTCGACCGTCGTCGAGTTCGTCGCGAAGCTGACCGACGCCGACCTGCTGACCTGCGGCTACAAGGACGAAGCCGAGGCGCTTTCGGAGTTCGCCGACCGCGTCGCCGCCGGCGAGTCGGGCACCGCCGTCGCCATGGGCGATCCGAACCACTCGGGCTACCAGTTCGTCGGGAAGGTCCAGGACGCACTCGAGCGTGCGACCCCCGAAACGCCCGTGCGGGTGATTCCGGGTATCTCCTCGATCCAGCTCGCGGCGAGTCGCGCCCGAACGCCGAAGGAGGACTCGGCGTTCGTCACGCTCCACAAAAGCGGCGACGTCTCCGGGGATATGGCTCGCCTCGCGTCAGCCGTCGACGACCGCCACCTGCTCGTGCTCCCCCGGCCCTACGACATCATGCCCGGGGACGTCGCCGAGTTTCTGCTCGAGTCGGGTGCCGACCCCGACCTCGAGGCGCTGGTGTGTGAAAAACTGACCCACGAGGACGAGGCGATCCACCGCTTTACGCTCGCAGAGCTGTCAGAACACGCCGACGGCGACGGTCCGGACGACACGCCGTTTTCGGATCTGGTCGTGCTCGTGGTTCGACAGCCCGTCGTGGCGTAGCGGCGGTTACTCGTCGGCACTTCGCTCTCTGAGGATGGTCCCGACCGTCGTCGACACTTCCTCGAGCGCGACGGAGTGGGTCTTTCGGAGGTCACCAGCCTGGGCTTCATCGAGGTGTCGAAGCGCCGCTCGGAGGTGGAAATCGGCGTCGGTGTGTTCGTCGTCGGTCATCTCTCTGGTCGGCGACGGGATAGCGGATTCGGACGGGTAACTCTGTCGAATGATTGTTATTTGTTCACAGACGACTCGGTGGCGGCTCGAGGGTGTCCACCGACGTCGTCACTCGAGGACGTCGCGGATCGCCGCCCGGCGCTGGGCGAACGTCGCGTCGTCGAGAACCGGCGTCGACGCCCGCGGATCGACCGCGACATCGTCGGCCAGTTCGATCCAGGCACGACAGCCACGGTATGCGGGCCGTTCCTCGATCAGCCGGGACGACTCGAGTTCGGCGACCCGAAGGAGGAGGACTCGCAGTTCGTCGTCGGGGTCGTACTTCGCTCGTAAGCCGTCCGGCGTGTACACGTAGTAGCGCGCGAGCGCATCGAGTTCGTCCGTCGAGATGCGGTACTCCTCGACGACCTCGGCAACCGCCCGAACTGGAATCCCGGCGTCGGGTCTGGCGCTCGAGCGGTGGTAGTAGTGGACGTATCGATCCTGGTATCGGTCGGGATCCTGGTGGCTGTACGCCGGGTAGAGTGCGAACGGGCCGTCGATCGTCCCAGGGTCGAGCGTCGGGTGGCGCACGAGGAGCGTCTGGGTGCCATCGACGAGCGCCGAGACGACGCCGGCGCGCTCTTTCAGTGCGGGACCGCCACGTGCGGTCGGGTCAGACATCTCCCTCGAGTACCGGCGGGCGGGGGAAACGTCCCCCGATTCCGTCGCGGATCGGACCGGCGGCTGATCTGTCGGAGGTGGCGACCGTCTCGGTTGCGATCGTAACTCGCCATCGAGTACAGTATGTGCAGTTAAGTAGCGCCGCGACTGTCCTTCAGACAGAATGGGCTACTATGCGGGCGTCGATCTCGGTGCGACGAACGTGCGGGCGGTCGTCGCCGAGGCCGACGGGACGACGATCGGCGCCAGTCACAACGCCACACCTCGTGGGCCGACCGGCATCGACGTCACCGAGGGCGTCCTCGAGACGCTTCGGGATGCGTGCGTCGATGCGGGCGTCGCCCCGGAACGGATCGACGCCGCGGGCATCGGGTCGATCGGGCCGTTCGACCTCGTCGAAGGGGCCGTCATCGATCCGGCGAACCTGCCGGACTCGATCGACCGAATCCCGCTCACCGGGCCGATCGAGAACCTGATCGACAGCGACGACGTCTACCTCCACAACGACACGAACGCGGGCGTCATCGGCGAGCGATTCCACTCCGACCGTAACCCGGACGATATGGCCTACATCACGATCTCCTCGGGGATCGGGGCGGGTGTCTGCTGTGACGGGGCGGTGCTAGACGGCTGGGATGGCAACGCCGGCGAGGTCGGTCACTACGTCGTCGATCCCACCGGCCGCCTGACCTGTGGTTGCGGCCACGACGGCCACTGGGAGGCCTACTGCTCGGGCAACGGCATCCCCGACTATGCCCGTCTGCTCGCCGAGGACGACCCGACGATCGATACCAAACTGCCGCTCGAGGGCCCCGAGTTCACGGCGAAAGACGTCTTCGATCTCGCAGGCGAGGACGAACTCGCCGACTACGTGGTCGACCAGGTCGCCCACTGGAACGCCATCGGCGTCACGAACGTGGTTCACGCCTTCTCGCCGATCGTGATCTCGTTCGGCGGGGCCGTGTCCCTCCACAACGAAGCGCTCGTCGTCGATCCGATTCGCGAGCGCGTCTCGGAGATGGTGATGACCAACGTCCCAGAGATCCGCGTCACCGACCTGGGCGACGACGTCGTCGTCGAGGGTGCGCTGGCGAGTGCGCTCACCGACGGCACCGGCGACCGACGTCGGCTCGGGCGGTAGGGTCCGTTCGCCGCCGTCTGGTCGTTTTGCGTCGTCTTGGGTCGTGATCGTCCCGACGAGCGATACGACCGGGGCCGTTTTAAGCAGTTGCGGCAAGTATTTCCGGCATGGTCAGCGACTCGAGTGCAATCACGGGCGGGTTCGTCGGGCTCTTCGTCGGGTTGCTCATCGTCCTCGTCGGCGTCTTCATCGGGGGAAACCTCGTGGTGATCGCCGTCGGTGGGGTTATCAGCATAATCAGCATCGGCGGATTCGCCCTGGCGGCGTTCGGTTCGGAATCGGGGTCGACCCACGAAGCGGAGTCCTAGCGGTTGCAGAGACGGGAGTCGCTCGCGAACCGTGATCCACGATCGAGCCGACACTTCAGTGGCGTCGCCAGCGTATATGTCCCTCCAGTCCGAATAGAGCGTATGCGACGGCGGTCCCTCCTCCAGGCCAGCGGTGGCGTCTTCGCCCTGCCGGTCTCCGGGGTAGCGTCGACGGGAACTCGAGTCGCGACTGCCGACGACGCGTACGAACCGCTCGGCCGAGTCGACGTCGACGGCGCCGCTGAAGCGGTCGTCGGCGACGACGGCGAGACGGCCTACGTCGCCACGACGACCGGCTTTGCGACCGTCGACGTGAGCGATCCCGAAGCGCCAGCAGTGCTCGCCGAAGAACGCGACCTCGAGGTCGACGGCGAATCGGTCACCGAGATTCTCGACGTGAACGTCGACGGTGACCGTCTCGTCGTTCCCGCCCCGGCAAACCGCACGCCGGAATCGGTCTTCCACGGCTTTCTCCTGGTCGACGTGAGCGATCCTGAAACTCCCGAACTCGCCGGCGACCCCTACGAGACGGGCTTTCACATCCACAACTGCTATCTCGACGGCGACACCCTCTACGTCGTCGCCAACGACGAGGACGAGAACCCGCTGGTCGTCTACGACGTGAGCGACGACGACCCCGAGGAGATCGGCCGCTGGTCGCTGCTCGAGTCCGAGCCCGGGTGGGAGGAGGCCTACTGGCTCGCCCGCTATCTCCACGACGTCTACGTCCACGACGACGTCGCTTGCCTCGCCCACTGGAACGCCGGCACCTACCTCCTCGACGTCAACGACCCGAGCGAGCCCGAGTACGTCTCGCGGGTGATGGACACCGACCTCGAGGAGACGCTCGCGATCGAGGACGATCAGGACGCGCAGTTCGGCCTGCCGGGCAACGACCACTACGCGGCTGTCGACGAGACGGGCACCCTGCTCGCGGTGGGGCGAGAGGCCTGGGAGACCGGCGGCGACGAGCCGGACGGACCCGGTGGGATCGACCTCTACGACGTGAGCGACCTCACCGAACCGGAACTCCGGTCGACGATCAACCCGCCGGAAGCGACCGCCGAGCGGTACGAGGACGGGCTGTGGACGACGGCCCACAACTTCGAACTGTACGACGGTGACCTGTACTCCTCGTGGTACCAGGGCGGTGTCGCGATCCACGACGTGAGCGATCCGGCAGAACCCGAGGTGCGAACGCGATGGCGCGACCCCGACACTGCGGGATTCTGGACCGCCCGCGTCGCCGATCCCGGCTCCGTCTTCGTCGCGAGTAGCACGCCCCTCATCGCCGGGGCGTCGACCGAGGGGGCGCTGTATACGTTCCCGATCGAATCCGGCGACCAGGCCGGAGACGACGACGGCGACGTGACCGACCCCGATCCGGCCGTCGAGTCGGCGACGACTGACACGGAATCGATGCCAGGGTTCACCGCGACCACGACTGCGGGCGTCGCGGGCGGGCTGGTCGCCCTCGAGTGGCTCCGTCGCAACCACCGAGCGTGAACGCCGACGGGACGGTGCCGTCGACGACCGCCCGGAACCGGTCTATCGTGGACGATCCTGACGAATTCGGGCGTCCGACGTAACCTATTCCCCGCTCGAGCCCCAAGCGGGGGTATGTCCGACTCCGAGTCCGACCGTCCGCTCAAAGCGCGCGTCGAGGCGTGGCTCAGCCGCGAGATGCCGATCATCCAGATGCACGGCGGCACGAGCGCGGTTCGGGAAGCCGACCCCGACACGGGCGAAGTGATCATCGAACTCGGCGGCGGCTGCTCGGGGTGTTCGGTCAGCGACGTCACCACGGGCAACATCGAGGCGGCACTCATCCAGTGGCCCGAAATCGACGAGGTCACGGTTCGGGTTCCCGACCCCCGGGAGAGCCTCGGTGGCCCCGAGCAGGCCGAGTCGATCATGGGGATCGACCGAACCGAGGGTGGCCGTGGCGACTGGGGGTCGTCGAACCCCGGCAAGGACCACCTCTAGGCTCGCCTCCTGAGTTCTGCGTCTCGAATTCCCTCCGTTCGATCGGCGTCCGGTCGATTATTTCGACCGGTTGCGGCCTCGTCGGCCTGGGACGTCCTCGTCGACCGGCGACGTCATCGCGACCCGTGGGGTACGTTCCCAGGGCCGGACAGTTTTGGGAACTCCTATATGCTTTTACGCGCCAATTACGGAGTCGTACACCATGACGACGTGTGGACGTCCGCGACACGGAGGTGACGGCGATGGGTAACGAGACCAGCGACGGAGACGACCCGGAGACAGACGGCGGCGTCCGGCCGTACACGGTTCGGCTCGAGCTCGTCGACGAACCCGGCGAGTTACTCCGCGCGCTCGCGCCGATCGCCGACAACGGGGGGAACCTGCTTTCGATCCATCACGAACGCGGCAACATCACACCCCGCGGTCACATCCCCGTGGAGGTCGACCTCGAGTGCCCGCCGGATCGGTTCGACGACGTCGTCGACGCGCTGCGTGACGCCGGCGTCAACGTGATTCAGGCCGGCGCGGAACACTACGGCGAGGAGATCAACGTCGTGCTCATCGGCGAACTCGTCGAGACCGACCTCTCGGAGACGCTCTCGCGAATCGAGGACGAGGCCGACTCGGTCGTCCGGGACCTCTCGCTTTCGGCCCCCGATGGAACCGACGGTACCTCGAGCGCTCGCGTCCGACTTGCAATCGACTCGGGTCGGGCCGACGAGGCCCTGGCGGCGATCCGTTCGATCGGTTCCTCGAAGGACCTCACTGTCGTCGAACCACTGCTCGGAGGTGAGGCCTGATGCGGCTGGCCATCCTCGGATCCGGCGCCGTCGGCCGATCGGTCGCAGACCTCGCCGGCGAGTACGGCCACGAGATCGTTGCACTGTCCGACTCCAGTAGCGCCGTCGTCGACTCCGACGGTATCGACGTCGAGGACGCACTCGAGCGCAAGGTCAGTTCGGGAACCGTCGGGAGCGACGATCCAGGGGCCCTTTTCGAGACCGACTACGACGTGCTGGTCGAGGCGACCCCGACGACCCTCGACGACGCCGAACCCGGTTTCACGCACGCGAAACGTGCACTCGAGGCCGACCGCCACGTCGTCCTCGCGAACAAGGGGCCGGTCGCCGAACGCTATGAGGATCTGCGAGCAATCGAAGCCGACAGTGCAGGCTCGGTCCGGTTCGAGGCCACGGTCGGTGGTGCGATTCCGGTCCTTTCGACGATCGAAG